>JADCHE010000008.1 GCA_020248665.1 Burkholderiales bacterium
AGCCGCTCCATCTCCAGCTCGAACACCTCCCCGTCCACGTACACGTCCCGATGCACCGCGTCCTCCCTCACCAGCGCCCTCAGCGCAGCAGGGTCGTCGCGGTAGCGGCCGCGCGCGCGCGGCAGGTCGGACGGTGCGTTCATGGCGGCGATCCTCCCCGATCGGTATCCGGCCGGCCGGTCACTCGGCCCGCGCCGACGGCGCGGCGGCCTGTGGCCCGCCGGCGCCCAGCCTCGCGAGCGCCGCGGCGAGCGCGGCGCCCCCCTCGTCGGCGAGCGCGGCCTCGCGCAGCGCGCGCAGCCCCGCCGCCGTCATCGTGCCGGCCGGCAGCCGGTCGAGCGCCTGCATCAGCCGCTCGAAGTTGCCCCAGCCCCGTGCATGCGTGTCGCCGTAGCCGCGCACCAGCTTCTGGCAGCGCGCGACCTCGAGCGCGAGCGCCGCGTCGCGCGCCGCGGTCACGCCGATCCGCGCGAGCCAGGCGTCGACGCGCGCCATCTCGACACCGAAGCGCAGCGATCGCGGGCGCAGCGGACGCATCGAGGCGACCGCATACAGCAGCAGGAAGCCGCGCACCGAGCTGGTCTTCACGATCCGGCCCTCGCGGGTGAAGCGCCCGACGAGCGCGCGCCAGCGCGGGCTCGCGAGCAGCGCGTGGCCGAGCCCCGCCGGCAGCGTGTCGGCGATCTCCTCGACGCGCGGATGCAGGAACTCGCCGATCTCCAGCAGCTGGCCGTCGGCGACGCGCACCTCGCGCGCGACCCGCTCGAAGCGGCTGCGCCGGATCTTCAGGTCCGCGACGCGGACGGTGTCCTCGTACGACATCCACAGCGCGAGGTGGCGCGCGGTCTCGACGAGCAGCGCGTGCGGCACCTCGCCCGCGACCGGTGCACCGAGCGCGGGCGTCGCGCGCAGCCGGTCGAGGTAGGCCGCGGCGTGCGCCTCGTCCTGCCAGTCGGCGAGCCGCAGCACGCCGGCGCGCAGCACCTCGTGCGCCTCGGCCGGGAACTCGGCGACGATCCGCGCCTCGTGCGCGCGCAGCCTCGGGCCGAGCACCGTCGGCCGACGCGCGGGCGTCGGCCCCGCGACCGGCAGCGGCGCGCCGTCGGCCGTCGCCGCGCGCGCCGCGTCGAACCCGGAGGCGAACGCCGCGAGGCTCGCCTCGACGCCGACGCCGCCGCGGCGTACCGCCGCCTCGAAGGCCTCCCGCGGGAACGGCAGCGCGCCGGTGCCGGCGAGCGCACCGAACAGCGACGCGCTGATCACGCTGCGCGCGTCGTCGGCGAGCTGCGCGAAGTCGGCGGCGACGAAGCGCGTCGCCGCCGAGCGGCCCGCCGCGAGCAGCGCGTCGGCGTCGACGCGGCCGTCGGCCATCGCGGTCCGCTCGGTCATCGAATAGACACGGTGGGTCGACGCGATCAGCGTCGTGCGGCCGTCGGTCACCAGGCCGCGCTGGATCGCGCGGCCCGCTTCCATCAGCTCGGAGGCGACCACCACGTCGACCTCGCCGGGCGTCGGCATCAGCGCGAGCACCGGGTCGCGGCCGGCCGCGCGCACCGCCGCCTCGGGGAAGAGCTCCACGTAGTAGATCGTCGCGCCGGTGCGCTGCGCGACGCCCGGCACCGAGGTCGCCTGCGCGACGAAGCCGTTCGACTCGCCGAGGTCGACGACCCAGTCGGCGAGCACGCCGCCGCCCTCGCCGCCCATCGCGAGGATCGCC
The DNA here is from genome assembly GCA_020248665.1 of Burkholderiales bacterium. Classification (GTDB taxonomy): domain Bacteria; phylum Pseudomonadota; class Gammaproteobacteria; order Burkholderiales; family Burkholderiaceae_E; genus UBA4615. Next base: position 1,718 of record JADCHE010000008.1, read on the forward strand.
ACGGTGATCGCGCGGGCCGGCGGGGTCGGGGCCTGGGGCGACGCGTCGCCGCGGGGCCGGGACACGCTCTCGATGCTCATGCCGAGAGCCCCTCGAGCCGACGCTCGATCCGCCCCTGCAGCCAGCCGACGATGCGCCGGCGCCAGCGGTCGCGGCGACGGTCGCCGCCGTCCGGGTTGTGGACGATGCCGGCCCGGTAGAACGACGGGCACAGCACCGCCGCGTGCGACACCTCGCCGCACAGCCCGCAGCCGACGCACGAGTCGATCACCGCCGCGACCGGATCGGTGCGCAGCGGATCGGGGTTGTCGCGCACGGTCAGCGACGGGCAGCCCGACAGCCGGATGCACGAGTGGTCGCCGGTGCAGGTGTCCGGGTCGACGCCGAAGCGTTCGCGCACGATGCGCTCGCCGGCGGCGATCGCCGCGCGCTGCTTCGGCTTCTCGCGACGTTGCAGGTTCAGCATGCACTCGCTCTGCGCGATGACCACCTTCGGGCCCTTGACCGGCGTGGTCAGCGCCTCGCGCAGCGTGTCGCGCATCTGTGCGACCGAGTAGGTGCGCGTGACGGTGCGCACCCAGTCGACGCCGACGCCGCGCACCGCGCGCTCGATCGGGTTGTTCGTGCTGCGGATCGCGTTCTCGGCCTTCGACGACAGCACGTCCTGCCCGCCGGTCGCCGCCGAGTAGCCGTTGTCGATCACCAGCAGCACGTTGTCGGTCTTGTTGAACACCGCGTTGCCGACGCCGGAGGTGAGACCGTTGTGCCAGAACCCGCCGTCGCCCATCACGCTGATCGTGCGCTTCGAGGTCTCCTGCGTGTTCAGCGCCGCGGCGCCGGCCCAGCCGAGGCCGTAGCCCATCGTCGTCGCGCCGATCTCGAACGGCGGCAGGATCGAGAACAGGTTGCAGCCGATGTCGCAGGAAACGTGGTGCTTGCCGAGCTCGCGTTCGAGCAGCTTCATCGCGGTGAAGATCGGCCGCTCGGGGCAGCCGGTGCAGAACGACGGCGGGCGCGCGTGCACGTGCGGCGCGACCGCGGCGACCGGATCGGCCTTCGGCTTCGGCGCGGGGCGCCGGATCGACGCCGGGTCGATCCTCGCGACCACCGGTGCGTCCTTGGCAGCCGCGGCCGCCCCCTCGGGCGCCACCGCCCCGGGCGGGCGGGCCGCGCGCGGCAGCGGCCGCCCCGCGAGCAGCTCGGGCGCCGCCTTCTCGACGAAGCGCGCAATGCCCTGCGCCAGCACGCCGCCGGTGTACTCGCCGGCCATCGGCAGCACGTCCTTGCCGTGCACCCTCGTCTGCAGGTCGGCGCGCCGCAGCACCGCGTGCAGCGCCTGCTCGATGAAGTCGGGTTGCCCCTCCTCGACCAGCAGCACCGCGCGCTTGCCCGCGCAGAAGCGGGTCACCTCGGCATCGACCAGCGGATAGGTCACGTTGAGCACGTAGAGCGGGATGCGGCTGTTGCCGAACGCGTCGGCGAGCCCGAGCACCTCGAGCGCGCGCACCACGCCGTTGTACATCCCGCCCTGCATCACGATGCCGACGTCCTTCGCATCGCCGTCGAAGAACTCGTTGAGCCCGCGCTCCTCGATGAACCGCACCGCGGCCGGCCAGCGCTTGGAGACCTTCTCCTGCTCGTGCAGGTAGCTCGACGGCGGCAGCACGATGCGGCTGGTGTCGCGCCGGGGCTGCTCGATCGCGTCCTTCAGCGAGTAGTCGGCGCGCCGGTTCGCCTTGGTCCGGAACCGCCCGTGCACGTGGCAGGCGCGGATCCGCAGCTCGAGCATCACCGGCGTATTCGACGCCTCCGACAGCTCGAAGCCCCGCTCGACCATCTCGACGATCTTCGGCAGGTTCGGCCGCGGGTCGAGCAGCCAGACCTGCGACTTCATCGCGAACGCGTGCGAGCGCTCCTGCATGATCGAGGACCCCTCGCCGTAGTCCTCGCCGACGATCAGCATCGCGCCGCCGGTGACGCCGCCCGAGGCGAGGTTGGCGAGCGCATCGGACGCGACGTTGGTGCCCACGGTGGACTTGAAGGTCACCGCGCCGCGCAGCGGCGTGTTGACCGAGGCCGCGAGCGTCGCGGTGGCCGTCGCCTCGGACGCGCTGTGCTCGAAGCGGATGCCGAGTTCCTGCAGGATGTCGTTCGCGTCGGCGAGCACGTCCATCAGGTGCGAGATCGGCGCACCCTGGTAGCCGGCGACGTACGAGACGCCCGACTGCAGCAGCGCCTTGGTGACCGCGAGGATGCCCTCGCCGCGGAACTCGTCCCCGTCGCCGAGCCTCAGCGACTGGACTTCCTTCTTGAACGAACGCTCGGCCACGTCCCGCTCCTGCCCGCGCGGAGCGGCGCCCCGCGCGATTGCATTCGATGAATTTTCATGTAACGATCCTATTTGAAGCCTGAAGTTTCCGGGAGTCAAGCGCCCCCATGCCTCGCCGCCGTCTCGGCTACGACGACGTCGCCCTCGTCGCCCCGGTGACGGTGCCGTACGTGCGCTACTCGATCCGCGCGGGCCACGGGTTCGTCGCCCGGGCGCTCGCGATGCTGCTCGAGCGCAGCGGCCTCGAGAAGGCCGAGGTCGACGGCGCCTGCGTGTCGAGCTTCACGTTGTCGCCCGACAGCGCGATCGGCCTGATGCAGCACATCGGGCTGTCGCCGCGCTGGCTCGACTGGCTGCCGGTCGGCGGCGCATCGGGCGTGGCCGCGGTGCGCCGCGCCGCGCGCGCGGTGCAGGCCGGCGACGCCGACGTCGTCGCCTGCATCGCGGCCGACACCAACCACGTCGACTCGTTCCGGCTCACGCTGTCGAACTTCTCGATGTTCGCGCGCGACGCGGTCTATCCCTACGGCGCGGGCGGCCCGAATGCGAGCTTCGCCTTCCTGACCGACCACTACATGCGGACCTACGGGGCGACCCGCGAGGATTTCGGCAGGCTCTGCGTCGCGCAGCGCGAGAACGCCCAGCTGAACCCGCTCGCGCTGTTCCGCGGCAAGCGCCTCACGCTCGCCGAGTACCTCGACGCGCGTCCGATCGCCGAGCCGCTCGGCCTCTTCGACTGCGTGATGCCGTGCGCCGGCGCCGACGCGTTCCTCGTGATGCGCACGGAGCGCGCCCGCGACCTCGGCCTGCCGCACGCGCGGCTGCTCGGCACGATCGAGCGGCACAACGGCTTTCCCGACGATCCGATCCAGTTCCGCGGCGGCTGGGCGATGGACCGCGACGACCTGTACGCGCAGGCCGGCCTGACACCGGCGGACGTGGACCTCTTCCAGCCCTACGACGACTACCCGGTGATCACGCTGATGCAGGTCGAGGACCTCGGCTTCTGCGCCAAGGGCGAGGGGCCGGCGTTCGTGCGCGAGCACACCTTCACCTGGGACGGCTCGTTCCCGCTGAACACCTCGGGCGGGCAGTTGTCGGCGGGCCAGGCCGGCTGCGCGGGCGGCTACATCGGACTGGTCGAGACGATCCGCCAGTTGACCGGCGAGGCCGGCGCGCGGCAGGTGCCCGACGCGAAGGTCGGACTGGTGAGCGGCTTCGGGATGATCAACTTCGACCGCGGCCTCGCCAGCGGCGCGGCACTGCTCGGCCGGGGGGACTGAGGCGATGGTCGAGCCGCTGTCCCGCCCGAGGCGCAAGAACCCGGTCCTCGCGACCCGGATGCCGACGCTGCCGCCCGGCGGGCGCAGCCGCGCGGCGCTCGGCCTGACCGCGGCCGCCGCCGAGGGCCGCTTCGCGCTGCAGGTCTGCGCCGACTGCGCGGCGGTCCAGTATCCGCCGCGCGAAGCCTGCCACCGGTGCCTCTCGGTGAAGCTGCGCTGGCGCACGCAGGACGGCGCCGGCACGCTGCTCGCGACGACGACCCTGCACCACAGCAACGACCTGTTCTTCCGCGAGCGCCTGCCGTGGCGGCTCGGCATGGTGCGGCTCGACGCCGGGCCCACCGTCGTCGCGCACCTGCACGGCGACGTGGCCGGCGCGCCCGCGCGCGTCGCGGTGGGCGCGCGGCTCGACCGCGCCGGCCAGGCGGTGCTGGTCGCGCTGCCCGACAAGGAGACCCCGAACATGAGCGACGACCCCCAGCTGCGCGAGATGACCTGCGATCCGAAGTTCCGCAAGGTGCTGGTCACCGACGCGAAGACCGCGGTCGGCCAGGCGGTGGTGCGCGCGCTGGTCGGCGCGGGTGCCGACATCGTCTGGGCCGGCCACGCCGAGCCGTGGAAGAAGCTGCCCGGCTTCGACGGCCTGGCCGCGCTGGCGCAGGTCACGCCGGTGCCGCTCGACTTGACCGACTCGCGCTCGGTCGTCGAGCTCGCCGGCGAGATCGGCGGCAAGGTCGACATCGTCGTGAACACCGCCGAGTACCACCGCGCGACGGGCATCGGCCAGCGCGTCGGCGTCGAGACCGCGCGCAGCGAGATGGACGTCAACTACTTCGGGCTGCTGCGCCTCGCGCAGGCCTTCGGCCCGGCGCTTCGCGCACGCGCGGCCGACGGCCCGACCGGCGCCTGCGCGTGGGTCAACCTGCTGTCGATCTTCGCGCTCGCGAACTTCCCGGCGCACGGCACGTTCTCGGCGTCGAAGGCGGCGGCGCTGTCGCTCGCGCAGTGCCTGCGCGCCGAGATGCGGCCGGCCGGCGTGCGCGTGGTGAACCTCTTCCCCGGCCCGATCGACGACGAGTGGAACCAGCTGCTGCCGCCGCCGAAGCTCGTACCCGACGCGCTCGCCAAGGCGATCGTCAAGGCACTGAAGGACGGCGTCGAGGACGTCTACCCCGGCGACGTCGCTCAGGAGTGGCTCGAGCGCTGGCGCGACAATCCCAAGGCCCTGGAGCGCGAGGTCGCGGGCTGAGCCCGCGGCGCGCCCCTCACCGAGCACGCACGATGGACAGGCTGCCCCCTTCGAACACGCTCTCCGCGCTGGTCGCCGACCTGCTCGCCGGCCGCATCCGCGTCGTCGACCTGACGCAGACGCTCGCCCCCGAGTTCCCGCAGATCGTGCTGCCGCCCGAGATGGGCCAGTGCCTGCCGTTCCGCATCGAGGAGATCTCGCGCTACGACGACCGCGGCCCGGGCTGGTACTGGAACAACTTCTCGTGCGGCGAGCACACCGGCACGCACTTCGACGCGCCGATCCACTGGATCAGCGGCCGCGACCTGCCGAACAATGCGGTCGACACCATCCCGGTCGAGCGGCTGATCGGCCCGGCCTGCGTGATCGACTGCTCGAAGGCATCCGCCGACGACGCCGACTTCCTGCTGACGAAGGACCACGTGCTGCGCTGGGAGGCCGAGCACGGCCGCATCCCGCCGCGCGCGTGGCTGCTGATGCGCACCGACTGGTCCAAGCGCACCGACCCGGTCGCGTACCAGAACTTCGACGAGACCGGCCAGCACACGCCCGGCCCCGACGCCGAGGTCGCGCGCTTCCTCGTGGAGGAACGCGACGTGCTCGGCTTCGGCTCGGAGGCGATCGGCACCGACGCGGGCCAGGGCTTCCACCAGCGCCCGCCCTACCCGTGCCACTACTACATGCACGGCGCGGGCCGATACGGGTTGCAGTGCCTGACCAACCTCGACCTGCTGCCGCCCACCGGCGCCGTGGTCATCGCCCCGCCGCTGAAGATCCGCCAGGGCAGCGGCAGCCCGCTGCGCGTGCTCGCGCTGGTGCCCGGGGCCTGAGCGTGGCACGACGCGACGACGCCCTCGCGCGCGCGTCGCGTGCGGCCGCGAACGACGACCCGGTCGAGGGCTTCGTCGCCGGCTACCTGCCGTACCTGCTCGCCCGCGCGAGCCACCTGATCTCCGGCCAGTTCCACGAGCACCTCGCGGCGCGCAAGGTGCCGGTGATGCAGTGGCGGGTGATGGCCGCGCTGTGGGACGCGCCGAAGTCCGCGCGCGAGGTGGCCGAGATCATCCTGCAGAAGCAGCCGACGGTCTCGAAGCTGCTCGAGCGCATGGAGCGCCAGGGCCTGGTGCGGCGCGAGCCCGACGCCGAGGACCGCCGCCGGATCGTCGTCAGCCTGTCGCCGCGTGGCCGCGCGGTCGCCGGCCCGCTGATCGAGGCCGCACGCGAGCACGAGCACGCGGTGCTCGAGCCCTTCGGGGCGACGAACGCCTCGACGCTGGTGACCGTGCTGCAGCGGCTGATCGACCGCAATCGGTGACGATCCGTCGCCTGCCGCTCCGGCGAGCCGCGTGCCCCGACGGTGCCGGCGCACAGGGGTCGCGCCGACCCGCGCATCGGGTCGCCGCGCGGCCACGCTGCCGCCTGCACTATGATCGAAGACGGGCGACCTCCTTCGGGCCGCCCGTCCCCGGGCACCCGCCATGACCGACCTGACCGTCCGCCGCCTCTCGATCGACCTCGACACGCCGTTCCCGGTGCGCTGGGCCGGCGGCGACGCGTTCCGCTCGGCGCTGTTCAACGCGCTGTCGATGAGCTTCCCGGTGGGCGAGCAGTTCTTCATCGACTCCGTGCGCGCGGGCGCGGCCGCGCTGCCGCCCGCCGAGCGCGAGCGCTTCGGCACCGAGATCCGGGCGTTCGTCGGCCAGGAAGCGACCCATCGTCACCTGCACGCGCGCTTCAACGCGATCCTCGCGGCGCACGGCCAGGTCAACACCGTCGAGGCGCGGGCCGGACGCCGGATGGCGGCGGCCGAGCGGCTCGACGTGCGCAACCGCGTCGCGGCGACCGCCGCCACCGAGCACCTGACCGCGGTGTTCGCGGAGTGGACGCTGCGCCATCACGAGGTGTTCGACGGCGTCGAGCCGCGGCTGCGCCGGCTGTGGGAGTGGCACGCGGCCGAGGAGTCCGAGCACCGGTCGACCGCGTTCGACCTGTACGTCGCCCTCGGCGGCGACCATCGCTGGCGGGTCCGGATCTTCCGGTTCGTCACGATGACCTTCGTCGTCGACATCGGCCGCCAGACGCTGCGCAACCTGTGGGACGACGGCGCGCTGTTCCGTCCCTCGACCTGGGCGAGCGCCGCGCGATTCCTCTTCGGGCGCGACGGCTTCGCGCGCGGCAACGTCCGCGCCTGGCGCGCCTACCTGTTGCCCGACTTCCACCCGTCGAAGCACGGCGGCGAGCTCGGCGCGCGCTGGCTCGCGGAGCATCCCGACGCGTTCACCGCGGTGGGCGCGCGCGCCTGAGGGCGCGACGCCCGGGCGGAGGCCGCCCTGCCCCCATCGGCCGCCGAGGCCTCCCGCGCCGCCTCAGGCCGATTCGCGCATCGTCCAGCGCATGTCCGGATAGCGCTCGCCCGCGACCGACTCGTGCAGCCGCAGCGCGTCGATGCGAGCGAGGTCGCGCGCCGACAGCGCGACGTCGACCGCGCCGAGGTTCTCCTCGAGCCGCGTCACCTTCGTCGTGCCGGGGATCGGCACCACGTCGCGCCCCTGCGCGAGCACCCATGCGAGCGCGAGCTGCGCTGGGGTGCGGCCCTTCTCGCGCGCGATCGCGGTGAATGCCGCGAGCAGCATGCGGTTGCGCGCCGCGTTGTCCGGCGCGAAGCGCGGCTGCGTGCGGCGGAAGTCGTCGGCGGCGAGCGTCGACGGATCGGTCGCCGCGCCGGCGAGGAAGCCGCGCCCGAGCGGGCTGTACGGCACGAAGCCGATGCCCAGCTCGCGCAGCAGCGGCAGCAGCGGCTCGACGTCGCGGCTCCACGGCGAGTACTCGGTCTGCACCGCGGCGATCGGATGGACCGCGTGCGCGCGGCGCACGGTGTTCGGGCCGACCTCCGACAGCCCCAGCCAGCGGACCTTGCCGGCACGGACCAGGTCGGCCATCGCACCGATCGTATCCTCGATCGGCGTGACGCCGTCGACGCGATGGATGTGGTACAGGTCGATCGTGTCGACGCCGAGCCGCGCGAGCGACGCGTCGCAGGCCTCGCGCACGTAGTCGGGCCGACCCGACATCCCGCGGTAGGACGGATCGTCCCGCCTGCGCAGGATCCCGAACTTCGAGGCGAGCACCACGCGGTCGCGCCGGCCGGCGATCGCGCGGCCGACGAGCACCTCGTTGTCGCCGTGGCCGTAGATGTCGGCGGTGTCGAGCAGCGTGCAGCCGCGCTCGATCGCGCGGTGGATCGTCGCGATCGAGCCCGCCTCGTCGGCGGGGCCGTAGAACTCGCTCATGCCCATGCAGCCGAGGCCGAGGGCGCCGACGACGGGTCCGTCGCGGCCGAGGGTGCGGGTCGGTAGGGAGGTGTCCATGGCGCGATCATGCACCTTCGGCGCGCGACCGGATACGATCCGGATGGCGGCCCGGTCGAGCACCGGGTCCGGACCGAGGACCGCGCATGCGCATCGACATCGACGACCCTGCCGCCCCGGACGTCTCCGCGCTGCTCGAGGAGCACCTGCGCGACATGCATGCGCAGTCGCCACGCGAGAGCGTCCACGCGCTCGACGTGAGCGGCCTGAAGGTCCCCTCGATCACCTTCTGGACGGTACGTGACGCGGACGGCCTGCTGCTCGGCTGCGGCGCCCTCAAGCAGCTCGACGCGACGCACGGCGAGGTCAAGTCGATGCGCACGCCGACGGCGCAACGCCGCCGCGGCGCGGGTCGCGCGATGCTCGCGCACATCGTCGACGAGGCTCGCCGCCGCGGCTACGGACGGCTCAGCCTGGAGACCGGACCCCAGCCGGCGTTCGCGCCCGCGCGGCGGCTCTACGAGCGCGCGGGCTTCGTGCGCTGCGCACCGTTCGGCGACTACCGCGAGGATCCGTACAGCGTGTTCATGACGTTGGCGCTGTAGCGCCCGTCGCGCGCCTCAGTGCTCCAGCGCCGCGCGACGCACCGACAGGTCGAAGATCGGCGGCCGCGGGTCGAGCTGCCAGTCCTTCCAGTCCTCGTGGCGCTCGGCCCACGACGCCGGCAGCGCGGGCACCAGCCCGGTCTCCAGCCAGAGCCGCAGCAGGTAGCGGCGGCGCTCGGGCTCCGGCCAGTCCTCGTAGCGGGACCGCGAGTGCAGCACGGTGTAGTTGTTGACGAACTGCATGTCCCCGCGCTCGAGCGGCATCTCGAGGTGCAGCGCCGGATCGTGGCACAGCGAGTCCATCAGGTCGAGCGCCTCGACCTGCCGGGACGTGAGACGCGGCACCTCGGGCAGGCGCTGGGCGGACTCGATGTACGCGCGGTTGTAGCGACAGAACAGCCGGTCGCCCAGGAACTCGAAGAACGCGCTGGTGTAGTACGGCGGCTTGCCCGGCGGGATCTCGCCGCGACGGTCCAGGTACCACGGCGCCGCCATCTCCTCCATCAGGTCCGGGCGACGCTCGAGCACGACGTTGTGCAGCGTCGTCCTGCTCACCAGCCGCGACAGCCCGCCGCTGCGCGCCGTCTGCAGGCACAGCAGCCCGACGATGTCGGCGTTGTCGTCGTGGAACGGCAGGCGCAGCTTCGTCTGGTAGCCACGCACGTTCGAGTCGCCGTGGAAGTCGACGCCGAGGTCCGTCACGTGGCCGAGCACCTCGCCCTGCGCGTTCTGCGCCATCGGGCTGCCGACGTGGCTGCCGACGCCCCAGTAGATCAGCGCCGCGTCCGCGGTGGACAGGTCGTCGATCCGCAGGCCCTTGACGAGGCAGAAGCCCCGCCCGTCCATGACCTCCCTGCGCATCGCCTCGATCACCGGCGCGAGCGTGGGCAGGGGGAAATCGGCCGCGCGCAGCGCGGGCACCTGGACGCCCCGCGCGCGGGCGTGCGCGAGCGCCCGCCGCAGCTCGCGGTTGTGGTCGGCGTCCAGCACGATCCGCCAGTCGTCGCGCATCGCGAGGTCGGCGCCGCGCCAGGCGCTGGGATGGTCGTAGGGGCGCATCAGGGTCTCGGTCGGGACGGTCATGGCATTCCTCGGGGTCGACGGCATCGGGGTTGCGCGAACGCGAGCGGCGCTACAGGCCGAGCTCCTTCGCCGCGGCGCCCATCCAGGCGATCTCGGACGCGATCAGCTTGCGGAAGTCCTCCCGCGACGGGCTGACCGAGGGCAGTCCGCCCGCCGCGGCGAGTCGCTCGACCACCGGCTGCGCGACCGCCGCGGCCGCGAGGTCCGCGCGCAGCCGGTCGACGAGCGCGCTCGGCGTGCCGGCCCGCACCACGTAGCCGCCCCAGTAGGTCATCGGCGGCACCGCGACGCCGGCCTCGGCCATCGTCGGGACGTCCGGGAAGTCGGTCCAGCGCGTCGGCTCCAGCGTCGCGAGCACGCGCACCTGCCCGCTCGGCGCGAACTGCTTCGCGAAGATGCCCGCGGTGATCTGGAAGTCGATCTCGCCGCCGATCAGCGCCTTCAGCGAGTCGGGACCGCCGCGATACGGCACGGCGACGCCCTGGAAGCCACCCGCCTTCTCGATCTGCGCCATCTTCAGGTGCTCGACGCTGCCCGGTCCGAGGGTCGAGTAGGTCAGCTTGCCGGGATTCGCGCGGCCGAACGCCACCAGGTCGGCGAGCGTGCGGTGCGGCGAGTTCCCGCGCACCAGCAGCACGATCGGCGTGATCGAGGTGCGCGTCACCGGGATCACCTGCGTCTCGAGGTCGAACAGCTTCTGCACCGCGTGCACCGACGCGAAGCTGTTGAACACGTGCAGCAGCGTGTGGCCGTCGGCGGGGGCCGCCGCGAGTGCCTGCATCGCGATCTGGAACTGCCCGCCGGGCCGGTTCTCGACGATCACCGACTGCTTCCACGCCTGCTCGAGCGGCCCCTGCAGCGCGCGGGCGGACACGTCGGCCGCGCCGCCGGGCGGCAGCGCGACGATGAGGCGGACCGGCCCCTTCGGGAAGTCCGCGCCCTGTGCGCGCGCGGCGCCCGCCGCGAGGCCCGCGGCCAGCGCCGCGCCGGTGCGAAGCGCGGCACGGCGCGCGGGACGTTCGATCTGCGTCATGCTCATGATTCCTCCAGGGACGCTCCGCCCGGACTCAGGCGGGAATGAAGACAGGCAGGGACGAGAAGCCCCGCACGAAGTTCGACCGGACCCGGACGGGCTCGCCCGCGACCTCGATCGTCGCGAACCGCGCGAGGATCTCCTGCCAGAGGATCCTCAGCTGCAGCTCGGCGAGCCGGTTGCCCACGCAGCGGTGGATGCCGAAGCCGAACGACAGGTGCTGGCGCGGGCGGGCCCGGTCGATCCGGAACTCGTGCGGCCGCTCGATCGCGGTCTCGTCGCGGTTGCCGGACAGGTACCACATCACCACCTTGTCGCCCTGGCGGATCCGCTTGCCGGCGAGCTCGGCGTCGCGGGTCGCGGTGCGCCGCATGTGCGCGAGCGGCGTCTGCCAGCGAACGATCTCGGGCACCAGGCTGTCGAGCAGCGCCGGGTTCGCGCGCAGCTTCGCCCACTCGTCAGGGTGCTTCGCGAGCGCGAGCAGGCCGCCGGTCATCGAGTTGCGGGTGGTGTCGTTGCCGCCGACGATGAGCAGCCCGAGGTTGCCCATGAACTCGTCGCGCGGCATGTGCCGCGTCGCCGGCGAATGCGCGAGCATCGAGATCAGGTCCGGCCGGGGGGCCGCGTTCACCCGCTCGTTCCACAGCGCGGCGAAGCGTTCGGCCATCTCCCCCAGGATCTCCATGCGCTGCGTCTCGGACGCGACCTTGCCGTCGACGCCCGGGACCGATGTCACGACATCGGACCACCAGGTCAGCGACCGCCGCTCCTCGAGCGGGAAGTCGAACAGCGTGGCGAGCATCAGGGTCGTGAGCTCGATCGACACGCGTTCGACCCAGTCGAAGGTCTCGCCGCGGGGCAGTCCGTCGAGGACCCGGCACGTCCGCTCGCGGATCAGCGGCTCGAGCCTCACGAGGTTCGTCGGCGCGACGATCGGACTGACGCCCTTGCGCTGCTCGTCGTGCCGGGGCGGGTCCATCGCGATGAAGCTGGGCCGCCGGACCGCCGCCGGACGATCGGCGATGTTGATCCCGCCGAGCTCCCAGCTCGACGAGAACGCAGCGTGGTTCGTGTCGACCGCCATGATGTCCTGGTAGCGGGTCACCGACCAGAACTCGCCGAAGTGCGGACTGCGGCTGCGGTGGACCGGGTCTTCCCGGCGCAGCCGCGCGAACGCATGCTCGACGGTGTCGGTCTCGAACAGGTCGGGGTCGCTCGGGTCGAGCTCGTCGATCGGGGTGGCGGCGATGCGCCGGCGCAGCGCCTCGGCGTCGGGGGCCGCGGCGCTCGCCGGCGCGGCGGCCGGACGCTGGGTCGTGGTGTCCATCGGGTGCGGGGAGTCCTTCCGGCGTCGGGTCGAGCCGGTCAGTGGATCAGGTCTGCGCGACGCGCCGACAGGTCGAAGACCGGCGGCTTGGGCGTGCGCTGCCATGCGTCGAGGTCGGCGTAGCGCTCCATCCACGAGTCCGGGATCCGGGCGAAGCGGACGTGCCGGGTCCTCGACGGACTGCCCCGCGGCGAGACCTTCGACTGGGTCGAACGCGTGTCGATCGAGCTCACGACCCTGATGCTCGCCACGCTGTTCGACTTCCCGCTCGAGG
>JADCHE010000080.1 GCA_020248665.1 Burkholderiales bacterium
CGTCGATGCGCTCACGCGGCTGGCCGCCCGGCTCGGCCGACCGGTGTCGGCCGCGTCGCTGCAGTCTCAGATGGTCTCCGGCCGCGACGGCACGCTCGACTGGGACGCGCTCGAGCGCGCGCTCGCCTCGTTCGGGCTGCGGGCGTCGCGCGTCGCGCGCCGCGCCGACGCGCTGCCCGCCGAGCACCTGCCCGCGCTCGCTGCGCTGGCCGACGGCCGCTTCGCGCTCGTCGCCGACGCCGAATCCGCTGCCGCGCCCGAGCTCGCCGCCGCGCAGGCCGGCTGGTGCCTGCGCCTCGACGCAGCGCCCGCGGCCGACCTGCGCTCGGGCATCCCCGCGATCCGCGACGCGCGCGCCTGGTTCTGGACGGTGATCTGGGGCCTGCGCGGCCACTACGTGCACGTCGCGCTCGCGACGCTCGTCGTCAACCTGCTGTCGATCGCGATCTCGCTCTACGTGATGAACGTGTACGACCGCGTCGTGCCCAACCGCACCTACGAGACGCTGTGGGTGCTGACCGCCGGCACCGCGCTCGCGCTCGCGTTCGAGTTCGCGGCGCGCACGCTGCGCGGCTGGCTGATCGACTCGGCCGGCAGGCGCGCCGACCTCGAGATCTCGACCGCCCTCTTCGCGCGGCTGCTGTCGATGCGTCTCGAGGGCAAGCCCGCGTCCTCGGGCGCCTTCGTCAGCAACCTGCGCGAGTTCGAGTCGGTCCGCGAGGTGCTGACCTCGGCGACGCTGACCGCGCTGGTCGACCTGCCCTTCGTGCTGCTCTTCCTGGCCGTCATCGCCGCGATCGCGCCGCCCCTCGCGGTGGTGCCGGTGGTCGCGATCGGGCTCGTCGCGCTCGCCGGGCTGCTGGTGCAGGCGCCGCTCGCGCGCGCGATCCGCGCCTCGATGAAGGACGGCGCGCAGCGCCAGGGCCTCGCGGTCGAGTCGGTCGAGGGGTTGGAGACGCTGAAGGCCAACAATGCCTACCGCTTCGCGCAGCAGCGCTGGCAGTGGTACACCGAGTCGGTCGCGGCGACCTCGATGCGCTCGCGTACGCTGTCGGCGCTGGTGGTCAACTTCACGGTACTCGTCAGCCAGATGGTCACGGTCGCGACGGTCTTCTGGGGCGTCTACCTGATCCATGCTGGCGCGCTGTCGCTCGGCGGGCTGATCGGCGTGGTGATCCTCGCCGGCCGCGCGATCGCGCCGCTCGCGCAGATCGCCTCGCTCGCGGTGCGCCTGCAGCAGGCGCGCAGCGCGTTCGACGGCCTGCAGGCGCTGGTCGAGCGGCCGCTCGAGCGCGAGCCCGACCGCGGCTACCTCGCGCTGTCGGCGCCGCGCGGCGAGCTCGCGTTCGCCGGCGTCGACTTCAGCCACGACCCGAAGGGCCCGACGCTGTTCCGCGGCTTCGACCTGGCGCTTCGCGCCGGCGAGAAGGTCGCGCTGCTCGGGCGCACCGGCAGCGGCAAGTCGACGCTGCTGCGCCTCGGCGCGGGACTGTATGCGCCCACCGCCGGCATGGTCCGCGTCGACGGCATCGAGGCGCGCCAGCTCGACCCGGCCGAGCTGCGCAGCGTCGTCGGCCTGATGCCGCAGGACCCGCGGCTCTTCCTCGGCACCCTGCGCGAGAACCTCGACATCGCACGCAGCGACCGCCCGGTCGACGATGCGCGCCTGGTGCACGTGCTGCGCGTGCTCGGGCTCGACGCGATGGTCGCGCGCCATCCGCGCGGCCTGGAGATGCAGCTCGGCGAGGACGGCGCGGGGCTGTCGGGCGGGCAGAAGCAGCTGGTCGCGATCGCGCGGATGATGCTGCGCGACCCGCGGATCGTGCTGCTCGACGAGCCCACCAGCGGGCTCGACCAGACCACCGAGCGCGCGGTGCTCGCCGCGATCGGCGAGTGGGCGCGCGACCGCACGCTGCTGGTGGCGACGCACCGGCCGGCCGCGCTCGAGCTGGTCGACCGGATCGTCGTCATCGAGGCCGGCCGGGTGGTGCTCGACGCGCCGCGCGCGCAGGCGCTCGAGCAGCTCGCACGGGGCGTGACCGTCGCGGTCGCGCCCGGGGAGGCGGCCGGTGTACAGGGCTGAGGGCGAAGGCGGGGCCCCCGCGCCCGGCGGCGGGTCGGGTCGCGCCGACGAAGCGGCGACGCCCGGCGGCACCTACACGGTGGCCGCGCCGCGCCTCGCGCCGCCGCCGCCGCGCCGCCCGTGGCTCGCGTTCGCGTCGGTCGCGCTGCTCGCCGCGATGCTCGGCGCGTTCCTGCTTTGGGCCTCGCGCGCCGAGCTCGAGGAGGTCACCCGCGGCAATGGCCGGGTGATCCCGTCGAGCAAGGAGCAGGTGATCCAGAGCCTGGAGACCGGCGTGCTGACCGAGCTGCTGGTGCGCGAAGGCGACCGCGTCGAGAAGGACCAGCCGCTGCTGCGCATCGACGACACCCGCGCGTCGGCGCTGTACCGCGAGCTGCAGGGCAAGGCCGCCGCGCTCGCCGCGCAGGCCGCTCGGCTGCGCGCCGAGGCCTTCGGCACGGCGCTGCAGTTCCCGCCCGAGGTGCAGCGCCAGCCTGCGCTGGTCAGGCGCGAGACCGAGGCCTACGTCGCGCGCAAGCGCGCGCTCGACGACGGCGCGCGTGCGCTCGAGCGCAGCATCGTGCTGCTCGACCGCGAGATCGAGATCATCGAGCCCCTGTCGGCGCGCGGTCTCGTGTCCGAGGTCGAGGTGCTGCGCCTCAAGCGCCAGCGCAACGACCAGGCCCTGACGCTCGCCGACCGCCAGAACCGCTATCGCGCCGACGCCGCCTCCGAGCTCAACCGCGTCGAGGCCGAGCTCGCGCAGACCCGCGAGACCGCGATCGCACGGGGCGACGCCTACAAGCGCACCGAACTGCGCTCGCCGATGAAGGGCACCGTCAAGAGCATCCGCGTCAACACCATCGGCGGCGTGATCTCCCAGGGCCAGGAGGTGATGCAGATCGTGCCGATCGAGGACACGCTGGTGGTCGAGGCCTTCGTCAAGCCCGCCGACGTCGCGTTCCTGCGGCCCGGCCAGCCGGCGGTCGTCAAGCTCTCCGCGTACGACTACGCGATCTACGGCGGCCTCGACGGCACCGTCGAGTTCATCAGCCCCGACACCCTTCGCGACGAGCGCCGCGGCGCGCTCGCGGGCGCCGGCGCGAGCGACCCCGACGAGACCGGCGCCTACTACCGCGTGCTGGTCCGCACGAAGGCGACCGGGCTGCGCGGCCCCGACGGCAACCCGCTGCCGATCATGCCGGGCATGACCGCCACGGTGGAGATGCTCGCGGGGCGCAAGACCGTGCTGCAGTACCTGCTCAAGCCGCTGACCCGGGCGAGCGAGGGGCTGCGGGAGCGGTGACCCCGGCTGGGCGAGGGGCACGCCTGCCCAACCGCGATGCAAGCCCTTGATTCCATGAACATGATGGAGCATGCTCACCGCATTAATGGTGATCCGACCCCGATTCATCCAAGCGATCGCGCCGATTGTCAGGATCAATTAGCACTCACGACACCGGAGTGCTAACATCATTCCACAGGGGTCCTCGACCCCAGGAAAGGACGGAACGGATGACCCACTCCTCGATGACTCTGGCGACCGCCTCGCGTGCCGGCGGCGCGATGCTGGCCGTTCCGGCGGTCGGGAACATCGACGCGTACATCTCGGCCGTCAACCGGCTGCCGATGCTGTCCGCCGAGGAGGAGTCCGGCCTCGCCCGTCGCCTGCGCGACTCGGCCGACCTCGACGCCGCGCGCCAGCTGGTGATGTCGCACCTGCGCCTCGTCGTGTCGATCGCCCGCCAGTACATGGGCTACGGGCTGCCGCACGCCGACCTGATCCAGGAAGGCAACATCGGCCTCATGAAGGCGGTCAAGCGGTTCGACCCCGACCGCGGCGTGCGGCTGGTGTCGTTCGCGATGCACTGGATCAAGGCCGAGATCCACGAGTACATCCTGAAGAACTGGCGTCTGGTCAAGGTCGCGACGACCAAGGCCCAGCGCAAGCTGTTCTTCAACCTGCGCTCGCACAAGCCCGACGCGCACACGCTGAGCCCCGAGGCGGTCGACGCGATCGCGAAGGACCTGAACGTGCGCGCGCAGGACGTCGTCGAGATGGAGATGCGGATGGGCGGGGGCGATGTCGCGCTCGATCCCGCGCCGGACGACGGCGAGGAGGCCTACGGCCCGATCGCCTACCTGAAGGCGCCGAACGCCGAGCCGACCCAGCTGCTCGAGGCGCGCCAGTACGACCGCCTGCAGAGCGAGGGCATCCGCCAGGCGCTCGAGACGCTCGATGCCCGCAGCCGCCGGATCATCGAGGCGCGCTGGCTGAGGGACGAGGACGAGGGCGGCACGATGACCCTGCATGAGCTGGCCGAGGAGTTCGGCGTGTCGGCCGAGCGCATCCGCCAGATCGAGGCGAAGGCGATGAAGACGATGAAGGGGGCGCTGGCGGCGTACGCCTGACGCGCGGGCTCCGGCCCGGTCCCCGAGGAAACGCCCGCGCGAGCGGGCGTTTCCGCAGGGATGGCGTCTCGCGGATGCGTCCGATCAGCGACCGTGGTACGCGCGGTACCACTCGACGAAGCGCCGCACGCCCTCGCGCACGTCGGTGCCCGGCCGGAAGCCGGTCAGCGCCTCGAGCTCGCGCGTGTCGGCGAAGGTGGCCGGCACGTCGCCGTCCTGCAGCGGCAGCAGCCGCTTCTGCGCGGTGCGTCCGAGCGCCGACTCGATCGCGCCGATGAAGTCGAGCAGCTGCACCGGGTCGCTGTTGCCGATGTTGAACACCCTGTACGGCGCACGGCTGCGGGCCGGGTCCGGATGCATCGGGTCGAACGTCGGGTCGCCGGCGGGCGGATGGTCCAGCACCCGCAGCAGCGACTCGACGATGTCGTCGATGTAGGTGAAGTCACGCTTCATCTCGCCGTGGTTGTAGACGTCGATCGGACGCCCCGACAGGATCGCGTCGACGAAGAGGAACGCCGCCATGTCCGGCCGGCCCCAGGGCCCGTACACCGTGAAGAAGCGCAGCCCGGTCGTCGGCAGCCCGTACAGGTGGCTGTACGTGTGCGCCATCAGCTCGTTGGCCTTCTTCGTCGCCGCGTACAGGCTGACCGGATGCTCAACCGGGTCGTGCTCCGAGAACGGCATGCGCACGTTGCCGCCGTAGACGCTCGACGACGACGCGTAGACGAGGTGCCCGACGCCGCCGTGGCGGCAGCCCTCCAGCACGTTGACGAAGCCGACGAGGTTCGCGTCGACGTGGGCGTGCGGATTCTCCAGCGAGTAGCGCACGCCGGCCTGGGCCGCGAGGTGCACGACGCGCTCGAAGCCGCCCGCCTCGAACAGCGCGGCCATCGCGGCGCGGTCCGCGACGTCCATCTTCGTGAACGAGAAGTTCGGCGCGCCGTCGAGCGTCGCGAGCCGCGCGCGCTTGAGCGACGGGTCGTAGTAGTCGTTCAGGTCGTCGACGCCGACGACCTCGACGCCCCTCTCGATCAGCCGCCGCGAGACGTGCATGCCGATGAATCCGGCGGCGCCGGTGACGAGGACTTTCATGGCGTTCAAGGCCGTCCGATGGCGGCGTACTCGAGCCCCGCGGCGCGCGGCAGCGCGGGCGGGTACATGCTCCGACCGTCGATGACGACCGGGTGCCGCAGCGCGGCCTTGATCGCATCGAAGTCGGGGCTGCGGAACTCCTTCCACTCGGTGACGATCAGCAACGCGTCGGCCCCCTCCACCGCCTGCATCGGACCGTCCGCGTAGTCGAGTCCGCGCAGGTCACCGAACACTCGCCGTGCCTCGTGCATCGCAGCGGGGTCGTATGCGCGGATCATCGCGCCGCGCGCCAGCAGCTCGTCCACGACCACCCGGCTCGGGGCTTCGCGCATGTCGTCGGTGCCGGGCTTGAACGCCAGCCCCCAGAGCGCGAACCGCAGTCCCGACAGGTCCTCGCCGAAGCGCGCGACGACCTTCTCGACCAGCACGCGCTTCTGCGCCTCGTTCGCAGCCTCGACGGCGCGCAGCACATGGAGCGGCCGCCCGTGGTCTGCGGCGGTCCGGATCAGCGCCTTCACGTCCTTCGGGAAGCACGAGCCGCCGTAGCCTGCGCCGGAGTACAGGAAGTGGTAGCCGATCCGCGGGTCGGAGCCGATGCCCTGCCTCACCAGCTCGATGTCGGCACCGACCTTCTCGGCGAGCAGCGCCAGCTCGTCGTCGGCCCCGACGATGACGGCACGGTCGACTTGTCGACCACGACCACTTAGTCGTTCATGTGCCGCCCGAGGTTGCGCGCCGCCACCAGCTCGATCTTGCGCGGGTCGACGTCCATGCAGGGCACGTCGTTGCCCATCTCGGCCAGGCAGGCGCCGGAGACGAGGCCCACGTAGCCGGTTCCGATGACGGTGACTTTCATGTGGCGGTCCGAGGAGGAGCGCTCGCCCTGGCCATGCGCGGGGCGGCTCCCCGAATGATGGTCGATCCGCGCGAGGCTGGGCAGCCTGCGGGCCGTCGGCGCAGGCAACGCCTGCCCGGCGGTCGCCGTCGGCGGCGGCGCGACCGGAGCGTTGCCTGCCCGCAACGCCCCGGTCCGTCGCGGTCACGGGATCCGCGGCAGCCGCGATGGCCGTGCAGCGCGCGACCGCGCGTCCGCTCGGCGGCCGCCCGTGACGGCCCGGCGCCGCACCGGTGCGGGACGCCCTTCTCGCCTGCATGATGTCCGCATGACCGCCCTCGACGCGCTCGTCCATCCCCCGCGTTGGCTCCGCGCCTTCGCCCTGCTGGCCTTCCTCGCCGTCGCGGCCAACCTGTTCTGGCACGGCGCGCAGCCGTACGCCGTCGGCGCGGTCCCGGCGCCCTGGGACAAGCTCGCGCACCTGCTGCTGTACGGCGGCTTCTCCGCCGCGGCGTGGGTCGCGCTCGGCGGCGCCCGCCCCACCGCCGACCTGCTCGCACCGATCGTCGCGGTGTCGGTGGGCCTGCTCGACGAGTATGCGCAGGCGCTCAACCCGGGGCGCGAGGTCGGAATCTACGACCTGTTCGCGGACGCCGTGGGCGCCGTGGCGGCGGTCCTGGTGCTCACCGCGCTGCGCGGCCTCGTGCGGCGACGTGCGGATGCCCGGCGAGCGACGCCCCGGCAGCAGGGATCGGATCGATCGTCACCCGCACTGTGACCGCGCTCCCCGGTCGCTCGATGGCGGGGCCGGCGCCGCGCTCCGGCCGACGTTCAGGCGTTCCCGACGAGGAACTCGCTCCGCGTGCGGCCCTGCTTCTCAAGTGCCGCAAGCCACACCGGGGTCCGGCCTCGCCCGCTCCACGCGTCCCCGGTCTCGGGGTTCCGGTACTTGACCGGCACCTTGACCTTCGGCCGCTCCGCCGCCGGGACGTCCTTCGAGCGCGGCGCGCGCTTCGACGCCGTTCGGCCTGCCTCGGGCGCGCGCAGGTCGTCGAGCGTCACGCCGGACTTCTTCATCAGCGCGAGCACCTCCTGTACGGCCTTGCGCTTGCGGTCGTTGGCGGCGGACTCGAGCCGGCGCGCCTTCGTCTCGAGGCGGGCGATCTGGCGCTTGATCGACGCGAGGTCGTTGTCGGGCATGGTCTCGGATCGATCGGGCTGCCGGACGGAAGCCGGCTCGATCCGGGATTGTAGCGGCACCATCCGTCCGGATCGCCCACGCACGGTCCGACGATCGCCGCGGCCGCGGGCCGCGCTCAGACCGCGTTCAGCACGCTGCCCAGAACCGGCACCGCCGGCGTGCCGCCCGACCGGACGAGCTCGACGACCGCGTCGAACGCGCTGAGGTCCTTGCGCGCGATGACCAGCGCGGCGCCGGCCCGCTGCGCGATCAACGTCGCGTCCGGCTCCTCCGAGGCGCCCGGGGTGTCCAGGATCACCACGTCGTACGCACGAGAGAACGAGGCGAGCAGGTGGACGAACACGTCCCGGGACAGCAGCTCCGAGGGATTCGGCGCGCTCGGGCCGCAGGTGACGACGCCGAGGTCGGGCAGGCCCGGCACGCGCTGCAGCGAGCCCGGCTCGATCCGCCGGTTGAGCATCGACGACAGGCCGAGGCGGTTGTCGAGGCCGAACACGGTGTGCAGACGTCCGCGCCTGAGGTCCGCATCGACCAGCAGCGTCCGCTGGCCGGCCTGGGAGAACGCGACCGCGAGATTGGCCGAGACGAAGGTCTTGCCGTCGCCGGTGCCCGACGAGATCACCGCGAACGTCTTCAGCGGGGCATCGGCCGGTGCAGCGAGCTGCGCACTGCGGATCCGCGCGCGCAGCCGGCGCAGGTCGGCGACGAGCGGGTTGCGGGCGTCGAAGGCGGCGACGACCTCGGCCGACACCCGCGTGGAACCGGCCTCGAGCATGGGGAAGTCGAACTGGCGGGCGAGCGCGCGCTCGACCTGCGCTTCGGTGACGAGCCGGTGCGCGACCGCCGCTTCGCCGAACCGCACGCCGTCCGTACGCGCCCACTCGAGGATACGCTGCACCTCCGGGGGATGGATCAGCCCGGCCGACACCATGATCTGGCCGAGCGGCACGTGGCCCCGCGCCCCGTCGCGCGGCGCTGCGGAGACGCCGGGCTCGCCCGCCCGATCCGACCTCGAGCCGGCCGCCTCCGGCGCAAAGGGCCGGGTCTCGAGCCCGTGCGCGTCCGTGCCCGCTCTGCCGAGGCCGCCACGCGTCCGACCGGCAGGTCCCGATCCCGAGGCGCCGGCGAACGCGTCGCGCAGCGTGCACATCGGCGTCACGCCGCTCGCCCGCTGCAGGTCGCGCGCGCCGCGGACCCGCCGGTCGTTGCGCTCCGCGACGAGCGCACCGGCGAGGGCCAGTACCGCGCCGAGCAGCACGCCGATCCCGACGAGGCGTCCCGGGCGCGGGCTCGACGGGCGCACGGACGGGACGGCCCGCGCGAGCACGGCGACGTCGGCGCGCATCGACCGTCGCGGCGGCGCGGCCCGGGGACCGACCGCGGTTCGCGGACGCACCCCGGTGGGGCCGTCCTGCGCCGAGGACGGATCGACCTCGTCGGCGGATGCGCGCGAGCGCCGCGCCGCGAGCGGATCCATGTCGCCACCGTCGCGCGACGCCGCCTCGAACGGCGGCTCGGCGGGCGCATCGCCACCGAGCTCCGCGGTGAGCTCCGCGTAGGCATCCGCGAACGCGTTCGCGATGCTCGCCGCCTCGAGCGGATCGGGCGCGACGTAGGCGATCGACAGCACGCTCGACGTGCCGACCTGTCGGACCCGGAGCGACGCGAGCAGCCGGTCCGACAGGTGGTGGCGGATCGAGCCCGCGCCGCCGGTCGCCTGCCTCCATGCGCGCAGCACCGCCGCATCCTCGGTGAGCTTGAGCGCATCCACCACCTTGAGCGCGGCGCGCTGGCTGGTCGCGATGTCGACCTGCGTGGCCATGTACGCGGGCACCGCGGCGGCCGGCATCGCCGGGCCGTTCCCGCCGTCGCGACCCGAGAGGTTGACGAGGACGTCCGCGGAGGCGGTGTAGCGGGGCGGCAGCAGCAACGTCAGCGCGATCGCCGCGCCGAGCGTCAGCGCGAAGATCGTTCCGGCGATCGTCCATCGGGAGCGCAGTACGGCGAGGAGGGACTGGGTCGGCATCGGTCTGAACCGGACTCGGAAGCGGACCGCCCCGACGGCAGCCGGACGCGTCGCCGGAGCGCGGCCATCGCCGGGACGTGGCGGGCGCGACCGATTATCGCAGAGCCGGGGGGTCGCGCCCGCCCGGGGCACCCGGTGCGCAGGGCGAAGCGTCGCGCGCCTGGCGGATCCCCGACGATCACAGTGCGCGTCGAAGCGCCATCCAGAGCATCAGCGCCGCGCAGGACAGCACTGCGGGCAACGCGTCGACGGAAGGGGGCTCGGGCAGGGTGTCCGGCGTCAGCGCAACGGCCGGCTGCAGCGACAGCGCGCGCACGACGAGCGCGGCGTCCCGCACCGGCACGACGACGAATCCGGCCACGTCGGGTTCGGCCGCGAACGCCACCGCCAGCGGACGCGCGGGCTTCGGCGTCGCTTCGCCGACCTCCATGGCGCTCGGCCCATTCGCGCCCGCGACGGCGGCGACTTCGGCGACGCGGCCCGACGCAGGGACGGAACGAACCCGATGCATGGACACGATGTGGAGAATCCTGCGATGAAGGCCGGTCACGCAGCATGCAAGAAGCCTGCCCGCGCCCTGGCCCTGACGCGACCACCCGACGTCCGCGCGGCGCGCTCGACGGGCACCGCCTTGTGCGAGAAGCGGTCGCGCGTCGGGGTGCACGAACGTCGCGAGGCGTCGTCCGGCACAGGCTTTCGCTGTCGTGTCGAACCGCGCGTGGACACTGTGGGCACCATGCATCGCTACGGAGGCGCTCGCGCAATCGGATGAGCGTCCGGGCGGCCCCGACGCGTATCATCGGCGCACCTTCTGGCTCGCATCATCTTGGGCATCCCACCCCCTGGCGGCCTGTCCGCCTCCCGATCCGTCGTGCGCAGCGGCAACCGCACGCTGCCGGTGCTCGCGCGCACGGTGCTCGACCCGCTCCTCGTCGTCGTCGCCCTGCTCGGCGCCGCGTGGCTGACGCGCGGCCGCATCGAGAACAAGGACCTGGTGCTCGGGCTGATCGCGTTCTCGCTCAGCTACCCCGGGTCGATGCCGTACTCCTACCGGCCGGCGAAGATGCTCCGCCAGATCTTCGGCAACTGGGCGGTGCTCTGCGGGCTGATGGTCGTGTTCGGGCTCGCGACGGACATGCTGAAGGTCTTCCCGCCGAACATGCTGGCGCTGTGGGTGATCGGCACCCCGGTGCTGCAGGCGACCAGCCACGCGCTCGGTCCCTGGCTGTTGCCCCGCGTGATGTCGATGCGCCAGCAGGACACCGCGGTGATCGTCGGCGCCAACGAGCTCGGGCGCACGCTCGCGCGCTCGCTGATGCGCTCCCACCAGCTGGCCCCGGTCCGGGTCAGCGCATTCTTCGACGACCGCACGCCGCAGCGCCTCGGCGAGAACCTCGAGCTGCCGCTGACCGGCCGGATCGACGCGGTCGCGGACTTCGTGCGCGCCAACCGCATCGACCAGATCTACATCGCATTGCCGATGGCCTCGCAGCCCCGCATCCTGAAGCTGCTCGACCAGCTGCGCGACACCACCGCCTCGATCTTCTTCCTGCCCGACATCTTCCTCTACGACCTCATCCAGGCCCGCGTCGACACCGTCGGCGGCCTGCCGGTCGTGGCCGTCTGCGAGACCCCCTTCCACGGCACCACCGGCGTCATCAAGCGCCTGTCCGACGTGATGCTGTCGCTGACCGCGATCGTGCTGACCGCGCCGCTGATGCTCTGCATCGCGCTCGCGATCAAGCTGAAGATGCCGGGACCGGTGCTGTTCAAGCAGCGCCGCTACGGCCTGGACGGCGAGCAGACCGTGGTCTGGAAGTTCCGCACGATGAAGGTCCAGGAGGACGGCGCGCAGGTGCGCCAGGCCACCAAGGACGACGACCGCGTCACCCCGCTCGGCCGCTTCCTGCGCCGCACCTCGCTCGACGAGCTGC
>JADCHE010000081.1 GCA_020248665.1 Burkholderiales bacterium
ACGAGAGCTGCTCAAGCCTGGCCCACTCCCAACCGCGCGGCAAGACGAACGGCTGCTCTTCCTTCGCAACCGGGAGGACAGGCTTGCTTCGCTTGATGACGCCTGCCGAGATGAGACGCGCCCTTTCTTCCGCGATGTGTCGCAGCTGAACGCTCGCGGGCTCATCGATCGGATTCTGTGGCACCAACAGCCCCCGCACCGCCAACTGCAGCACCGTCTGCTCCAACACATCCACCGCCTCCGGCCGATCCAGCAGCAAGTCGAAGTGCTCGGCCACGCGTTGCCAGTTGGCGGCCAGTTCTTCGGGCGTGGTGCTGTCGGTCAGCCCGCCCAGCAGGGTTTCGAGCAGGCGGGCATGCTGCTGCGCTTCGAGCCGGCCCTTGGCTTCGAGGGCATCGCACAGCTGCATCAGTTCGTCGACGCAGGCGACGATGCGGGCTTGATCTCGCAGGGGAGGAATTGCGATTGGAAGCGATGCGATATGGCCCTGATTGACCGTCTTCTGTCCGGCCGTGCTGATGAATAGATCACCGATGCGCTTCCGAACGATGTCGCAGCTGGCGAAGAGCGCGAGGTAGTGCGGCTCCAGCACCTGTCGATTTACCCGAAGCCGGATGAAGTGGTCGCAGTAGATCGCCTGAGGCTCACCTTCCACCAGATTGAACTGGCCGACGATGTCTGCGCTGCCGTTGACCCGAGTGATGAGGATGTCGCCGTCTCGAAGCAGGTACTTCTCGATGTCCTCTCGACGAATGGGGACCGTGCGTGTCGCCGCCAATGAAACCCGCCGGTTCCGGATGTCGGCGAGTCGGAGGACGGTGATCGGCTGACCTCCGGCATCGCCTCTACTCGCAGCCCCGTTCTGGAACTCAGGTTGCAGCTCACCCAGTCGCTGCCATCGCCACCCCTTGGGCAGCTCATAGGGCGCGTCGCCGTCATACGTCACATCCGGAGCCAAGCTTGCATCGGTAGGCTCCCGCTGGGACAGTCCCCCGCGAACCGCCAGCGACACAATCAAGTTCCTCAGCCGCGCCACGCCACCCGGCGCCGTGGCCAGCAGCCCAAACTGCCGTACAAGGACCGTCTGTACGCTTGGCAAATACCGCGCGCTCGGCTCCCGAGCCTCAAGCACCGCACTCACACCCGCGCCCCAAGCGACTCCGCCAGGATCGCCTTCAACTGATCCCGCAAGGCCTGCGCCTCGGCCTGTAGCCGGGCGTAGTCCCGCAGCAGTTCGTCGGGGTCATGGCTCACCGCCTCGGCCGCATGCGGGTTCTTTTGATCGAGGTTGAAGCCCGCCGCGCGAATGGCGTCGATGCTCACCGGCCAGGCCCGCTCGTTCTCGACCCGCGCCGCAAAACCGTCAGCCTCACTCCCCCACCAAACCTTCTCGGCATCAAACTCCTCGATGCGGATGGGCTTGGTCTTGTTGTAGCTCTTCGCACCTGGCGGGTAGGGGTGCTCGTAGTACCAGATGGCCTGCGTGGGCCGGCCCTTGGTGAAGAACAGCAAGTTGGTCTTGATGCCGGTGTAGGGTGCGAACACGCCGTTGGGCAGGCGCACGATGGTGTGCAGATCGCACTCGGCGAGCAATTGCTCCTTGATGCGCGTCTTCACGCCCTCGCCGAATAGCGTGCCGTCGGGCAGCACTAGCGCGGCGCGGCCGCCAGGCTTGAGGATGTGCTTGATCAGCACCAGGAAGAGGTCAGCCGTCTCCTTGGTGCGCACATCGGCCGGAAAGCCCGCCTCAATGCCTGGCTCTT
The DNA here is from genome assembly GCA_020248665.1 of Burkholderiales bacterium. Lineage (GTDB taxonomy): Bacteria > Pseudomonadota > Gammaproteobacteria > Burkholderiales > Burkholderiaceae_E > UBA4615. The sequence continues at coordinate 1,764 of JADCHE010000081.1, forward strand.
CGATGCCGCCGAAGGGTGGGTTGGTGAGCACCACATCCACGCGCTCGGCGGGCGTGTAGTCGCGCAGCGGCCGGGCCAGCGTGTTGTCGTGGCGGACATTGCTCGGCACCTCGATGCCGTGGAGCATCAGGTTGGTCACGCACAGCAGGTGCGGAAGCTGCTTCTTCTCCACGCCCAGGATGCTGGTCTGCAGCAGCGCCTCGTGCTCGGTGTTGCGCACCTGCTTGCGCAGGTGCTCGATGGCGCACACCAGAAAGCCGCCCGTGCCGGTGGCCGGGTCGAGCACGCGCTCGCCCAGCTGTGGGTTGACCATGTCCACCATGAACTGCGTCACCGCGCGCGGCGTGTAGAACTCGCCCGCGTTGCCGGCGCTCTGCAGGTCGCGCAGGATCTTCTCGTACAGGTCGTTGAACTGGTGGCGGTCGGCCTGGCGGTTGAAGTCGATGCCGGCGAGCTTGTTGATCACCTGCCGCAGCAGCTGCCCGCTCTTCATGAAGTTGTTGGCGTCCTCGAACACGCCGCGCACCACCCAGCCGCGCGGGTTGCGTACCGGGTCCGCCGCGAGGTTCTTCAGCTTCGGGAAGAGCTGGTTGTTCACGAAGTCCAGCAGCGCATCGCCAGTGATGCCCTCGGGGTCGGCGGCCCAGTTCCGCCAGCGAAGGTTCTCCGGGATGGGGCTGTGGTAGTCGTCGCGGGTGAGCTCGAGCTCTTCCTCCAGCGCGTCGAACACCTTCAGGAACAGCAGCCACACCATCTGCTCGATGCGCTGCGCATCGCCGTTGATGCCGGCGTCCTGGCGCATGACGTCCTGGATGGACTTGATGACGGGGGACAGGTTGGACATGCGATTTCAGCTAATGAGTGAGCGGGGCGGACGGCGCATCAGTTCAGGCCGGGCGCATAGAGCTCGTGTTCGAGCGCCTGCAAGGCCTGCAGGTACTGCGGCCGGCCGCCGAAGCTGCGCACCAACTCCACCGGCGAACCCAGCTCGGACAGCGGCTGCACCCGCAGCACCTCGTTGCTCTCGATGGTGGCAATGCCTTCATCGGCGTACTTGTCGAGCAGCGCGTCCAACACCTTGCGGGCCACCGGCCCGTACTGCGCGAAGGCGTTGCGCTTCTTCACCCGTTGCGCGCGCTCGCGGCGGGTGAGAGGCGGCAGGTCGTAGGCTACGTGCAGCAGCAGATCGAAGGGGTCCAGGTCTTTCATGCCGGCCTGTGCCACCTCTTCGGCGAGCGCCTCCAGGAACACGCCCTGGCGCTCCAGCTCCTCGATCAGAACGGCCTTGCGCTCGGCACTGTTCCAGGCCTGCAGGAAGTGATCGAGCGAGGAATAGGCCTTGCTCAGGTTGATGCGGGTGTAGTCGCGCAGGCTCTCGGTGACGAGCTTGCCCTCGGCGTTCAGGTACTGCACCCGCTCGCGGGCCACGGTCACGCTCACCGATCCGCCCAGCAGGTACTTGCGCGGCTGATCATTGCCAGGCCCGTCCTTGAAAGGACCCAGCGGCGGCGGGGCGGGTGGCATGCCGGGCGGCGTATCACCCGGCCCGGTTCCACCGCCGTCGCCTTCCCCTTCGCCCCCCGGGTCCGGTGGGTCGATGGGGTCATCGCCCTTCGGCTCGTAGATCTGCACCGGGTCGCCGTCGAAGTCCTTATCGGCGAAGAGTTCGGTGGCGCGCTTGAAGTCCAGGATGGTGAACCAGCTCTTGCCCAGGTCTTCGCGCAGCCGGGTGCCGCGGCCGATGATCTGCTTGAAGAGGGTCATCGACTTGATGTTCTGGTCGAGCACGATCAGCTTGCAGGCCTGCGCGTCCACCCCGGTACTCATCAGCTTGGAGGTGGTGGCGATCACCGGCAGCGGCTTCTCGGGGTCGATGAAGTTGTCGAGCTGCGCCTTGCCCTCGGCGTTGTCGCCGGTGATCTGCACCACGTAGTTCGGCTGGGTCTGGCAGATGTCGGCGTTGGCATTGCTCAGCGCCTGCCGCATGCGGGCCGCGTGGTCGATGTCTTCGCAGAAGACGATGGTCTTGTCGTAGCGGTTCGTGGCCTTGAGGTACTGCGTGATCTTGGCGGCCACCACCTCGTCGCGCCGCTCCAGCACCAACCGGCGGTTCATGTCGCGCCCGGTGTAGACACGGTCTTCGATCACATGGCCGAGCTTGTCGGTCATGCCATCGGTGGGCCGCCAGCCGAAGGTGTCCTTGTCCAGATCAACGCGGATCACCTTGTACGGTGCCAGGTAGCCGTCTTCGATGCCTTGCCGCAGGCTGTAGGTGTAGACCGGCTCGCCGAAATAATGAATGTTGGAGACATCCTCGGTCTCCTTGGGCGTGGCAGTCAGGCCGATCTGAGTGGCGCTGTTGAAGTAGCTCAGGATCTCGCGCCAGGCCGAGTCTTCGGCCGCACTGCCGCGGTGGCACTCGTCCACCACGATGAGGTCGAAGAAGTCCGGCGAGAACTGCTTGTAGATGTTGCGCGACTCCTCGACGCCCGACACCGCCTGGTACAGCGAGAGGTAGATCTCGTAGCTCTTGTTGACCTGCTTGGTGGTGGGGCTCACGGCCAGGTCGAGCTCTTCCACCGTGAGCTTGCCCTGCGCGTCCACCCGCTCCACGCCCTTGGCATTCGGGCTGAGCTTGGCCATGGCGCCCTTGAACGGGCGGAAGTCGTTGACCATGGTCTGGTCGATCAGGATGTTCCGATCGGCCAGGAAGAGGATGCGCTTGCGCGCGCCGCTCTTCCACAGGCGCCAGATGATCTGAAAGGCGGTGTAGGTCTTGCCCGTGCCAGTCGCCATGACCAGCAGCACCCGCTTGCGGCCGCAGGCGATCGCCTCCACCGTGCGGTTGATGGCCTGCAGCTGGTAATGCCGAGGCGTCTTGCTCGGGGCGTAGTCGAACTCCGTCACCTGCCGGACTTCCGGTGTCCAGCCCTTCCAGGCGCAGTAACGCGCCCACAGTTCCACTGGCGAAGGAAACTCTTCGAGTGTGAGCGTACGTTCGAGCACACCGTCGACCAGCGTGGCATCCCGAAACACGAAGCCATCACCGTTGCTCGAGAAGCAGAAGGGCACATCCAGCAACTCGCCATAACGGATGGCCTTGGGTATGCCGGCGCCCATCGCGTGCTTGTTGTCCTTGGCCTCCAGCACAGCCAGCGGGATGTTCGCCTTGTAGAAGAGCGCGTAGTCGGCCCGCAGCACCGTGGCCGCGTCACGCCGGGCCGTTCGCCCCCGCACCACCACGCGCCCCGCCCGCAGCGGGTACTCGCGATAGATCTGCTCCAAGCCATGCCACCCCGCGCGCTCCATGGCGGGGCGAATGAACTTGTCGCAGATGTCGCTTTCGGAGAGCGCGCCCTTGTTCATGGGTGTCCGCTGGGCTACGTGCCCAGGACGGCCGCCGAACGGCAACCGATTACTAGGAACCGACGGGCTCGGTGTCGCGAGTGTTCAAGTGTCGCGGATTCACCCTGAGCGGCTCTAGCCATCACGTGCTACTTGCCGATGCAGAACATCGAGAAGATCACCCCCAGCAGGTCGTCCGCGCCGAACTCGCCGGTGATCGACGACAGCCGCTCCTGCGCGAGCCGCAGCTCCTCGGCGAAGAGGTCGAGCACCTCGTCGCGCCGCTGCGCGTGGGCGTGGGCGGCCGCGAGGTGCCCGCGCGCCGCGCGCAGCGCCTCGAGATGCCGCTCGCGCGCGATGAACGTGCCCTCGCCCGCGCCGTGCCAGCCTGCGAGCCGCAGCAGCGCCGCGCGCAGCAGCTCGATCCCGCGCCCGTCCTTCGCCGACAGCCACACCGCGTCGTCGGTCGCCCGCGGCGCGAGGCCCGCGAGGTCGATCTTGTTCCACACGCGCAGGATCGGCTTGTCGCGCGGCAGGCGGGCGGCGATGCCGGCGTCGAGGTCCGCGCGGGCGCCCTCCCCGTCCGGCGGGACGTTTCCGCGGAAACGTGCGGCCGCGTCGGCCGCCGGATCGGCAACACGCGCGGACGCACCCTCGCCCGCCTCGGCCACGCCGAGGTGCAGGATCACGTCCGCCCGCGCGACCTCCTGCCAGGTCCGCTCGATGCCGATCCGCTCGACCTCGTCGCCGGTCTCGCGCAGCCCCGCGGTGTCGACGACCACCAGCGGCACCCCGTCGACCTGGATGGCCTGCGCGATGCGGTCGCGCGTCGTGCCCGCGACCGGCGTCACGATCGCGACCTCGGCGCCGGCCAGCGCGTTCAGCAGGCTCGACTTGCCGACGTTCGGCGCGCCGGCGAGCACCACGTGCAGGCCTTCGCGCAGCAGCGCGCCCTGGCGGGCGTCGGCGAGCAGCGCGTCGAGCGCCGCGCGGATCGCGTCGAGCCGGCCGCGTGCGTCGGAGCGCTCGAGGAAGTCGATCTCCTCCTCGGGGAAGTCGAGCGTCGCCTCGAGGAGCATCCGCAGCTCGATCAGCGCGTCGACGACCGCGTGCACCGCCTTCGAGAACGCGCCGGACAGCGAGCGGCTCGCGCCGCGCGCGGCCTGCGCCGTGCTCGCGTCGATCAGGTCGGCGACCGCCTCGGCCTGCGCGAGGTCGAGCTTGTCGTTGAGGAACGCGCGCCGCGTGAACTCGCCCGGCTCGGCGACGCGCACGCCGATCGCGCGGCCCGCCTCGAGCACGCGCTCGAGCAGCAGCTGCATGACCACCGGCCCGCCGTGGCCCTGCAGCTCGAGCACGTCCTCGCCGGTGTACGAGTGCGGCGCCGGGAAGTGCAGCGCGAGGCCGGTGTCGATCGCGCCGCCGTCGGCCGCGCGGAACGGCAGCAGCGTCGCCGTCCGCGGCGCGAGCGGGCGGCCGCAGACCGCGTCGATCACCGCCGAGAGGTCGCGGCCCGATACGCGGACCACGCCGATGCCGCCGCGGCCGGGCGCGGTGGCGATCGCGGCGATCGGGTCGGTGTCGAGGGGGATCATCGGGTCGCTCGCTCGGCTCGGGACCGCCGTCAGCGCGGCCGGTCGAACGGCCGCTCGCGCTGCGCGCGCACCGCCAGCACCACGACCGTGTCGAGCGCGTCGAGGTGCCGGTAGCGCGCGACGCAGCCGTTCGATCCGCGACCGATCACGAGCTCGCGCACGCCCTCTCCGACCGGTCGGCCGATGTCGGGGCTGGATTCGAGCAGTGCGACCGCCCGCAGGATGTCGTCGACGAGTGCCTCGGCGTCGGCCACTTCGTGCGCGCAGAGCTGATCGACGATGCGCTCGAGATCGTCGAGCACGCGCGGCGCGTGGACGACGGTGGGCACGACCCGTTCAGGGCAGCACGCGTCGCGACCGCGGCCGGGCGGCCTGCTCGCCGCGGACCCGGGCGCGGACCCAGCGCGCCATGTCCTCGCTCGAGACGGCCTCTCCGTCGCGCAGGAAGCCGGCCCACCGCGCCTCGACCACGCGGCGCAGCGCATCGTCGCGCTCGAGTTCATCGACCGTCCGGGCGATCGCCTCCAGCATGAACGCGTGCGGCGTCTTGCCGAGCCGGCGCGCGGCCGCGCCGACGCGCTCCTTCAGGTCGTCCTCGATCCGGATCGTGGTCGTGGGCATCGGCGCTCCTTCGCGCGGCGGTGCGACGAATGTAGCACGATCGTGCTGCGTCGCCGACAGCTCCCCGGCGGCCTTCAGGCGCGCTGCCCCGCCCCCGACGCCGGCACGAACTCCTTCATGAGCTGCACGAAGCGCCGCTCGAAGGGCAGCAGCGGCATGCCGATCCGCGACGCGATCCGAGTGGTGTGCACGGGGAAGTCGTCGCCGAGCGGCAGCTTCACCAATCCGCGGTCGCGCTCCGGGTCGACCGCGATCTCGGCGATCAAGCCGACGCCGAAGCCCAGCTCGACGTAGGCCTTGATGACGTCCGAGTCGATCGCCTCGAGCACCACGTCCGGCTCGAGCCCACGCTTCGCGAACGCCGCGTCGATGCCGCGCCGCCCGGTGAACTGGGGCGTGTAGGTGATCAGCGGCTCCTTCGCGAGCGCCTCGAGGGGCGGCGGCCCGGCGTGCGACGCGAGCGGGTGCGACGGCGGCACGATCAGGCAGTGCCGCCACGAGTACGCGGCGCGCGTGTCGAGCGACGGATGCGCGTCGAGGGTCTCGGTCGCGAGGCCGAAGGTCGCGTCGCCGTGCACGACGTACTCGGCGACCTGCCCCGGGTTGCCCTGCAGCAGCTTGAACTGCATCGACGGGAACTCGGCACGGAAGCGCGCGAGCACCGACGGCAGCGCGTAGCGCGCCTGGGTGTGGGTGGCCGCGATCGACAGCGTGCCGCCGTGCCCGGCCGCGTACTGCTCGCCCACCTTGCGCAGCGCGGCGGCCTCGTCGAGCACGCGCTCGGCCGCGGCGAGGATCTTCTCGCCGGCCTCGGTCAGCTGCGTGTAGCGCTTGCCGTGGCGCACGAAGATCTGCACGCCGAGCTCGTCCTCGAGCTCGCGGATCTGCTTGGACAGGGCGGGCTGCGAGGTGTGCAGCACCTCGGCGGCGGCGGTGAGGTTCAGGCCGCGGCGGACGGTCTCGCGCAGCGAGCGCAGCTGCTGGAAGTTCACGGTGCGTGGGGACGGACCCGGGGAGCGTGGAGACTGGGGGCCGGCGGCGGCCACCGCAAGCTCATGCGCGGCAAGCCCGAGCTTATGCGCGCGCGCACGGCCGGCTCTCGCCGGCGGCCCGCATGCGGGCCGAAACCCCGGCTACGCCGCCCGGCCGAACACCGGCTTGCCCTCGATGCGCCGGGTGATCACCCACTGCTGCGCGATCGAGAACAGGTTGTTGACCAGCCAGTAGAGCACCAGCCCCGCCGGGAAGAAGAAGAACATCACCGAGAAGATCAGCGGCATCCAGAGCATCATCTTGGCCTGCAGCGGATCGGGCGGGGTCGGGTTGAGCTTGGTCTGCACGAACATCGAGACCGCCATCAGCAGCGGCAGGATGTACCACGGGTCCGGCGCTGCGAGGTCCTTGATCCAGCCGAGCCACGGTGCGCCGCGCAGCTCGACCGACGCGAACAGCACGTAGTAGAGCGCGATGAAGACCGGGATCTGCACCACGATCGGCAGGCAGCCGCCGAGCGGGTTGATCTTCTCGGTCTTGTACAGATCCATCATCGCCTGGTTCATCTTGACCCGGTCGTCGCCGAAGCGCTCGCGCAGCTGCTGCAGCTTCGGGCCCACCTTCTTCATCTTCGCCATCGAGCGGTAGCTCGCCGCCTGCAGCGGGAAGAACGCGAGCTTGACGATCAGCGTGAGCAGCACGATCGCCCAGCCCCAGTTGTTGACGATGCCGTGCAGGAACTGCAGCAGCTCGAAGATCGGCTTGGCGATCACGGTGAGCCAGCCGTAGTCGACGACCAGGTCCAGGCCCGGGGCGACCGACTCGAGCACCTTCTGGTCCTGCGGGCCGACGAACAGCGTGGCGTCGACGCGCGTCGACGCGCCGGGCGCGATCTCGGGCAGCGGCTGGCGCACGCGCACCGTGTACAGGTCGCCGTCGATCCGCGCGGTCTCGATCGTGCGCTCGGTGCCCTGCGTCGGCACCCACGCCGACACGAAGTAGTGCTGCATCATCCCGATCCAGCCGTCCTTCGCGCTCTTCGCGTGGTCCTGCGAGTTCTTCTCGATCGCGCCGAAGTCGACCTTCTGGAACTTCAGCGCGTCGGTGTAGACCACCGGCCCGTAGGTGCCGATCGGCACGAAGGTCGACGCGATGCCGGCGATGCTGGACGGCGGCTTCTTGTCACGGGTGAGCTGCATGTACGCGGTCGGGCGCACCGGCTCGGCGCCGACGTTGGTCACCTCGGTCTTCACGTCGATCGCGTACGAGCCGCGCGCCAGCGTGTAGGTGCGCACGACGCGCACGCCGCCCTGCTCCGCCGACATCTTCAGCTGCAGCGAATCGTCGCCAGGCGCGAGCTCTCGCGGGCCGGGCTCGACGATGAACGGCGTACGGTGGTTGGGCAGCGTCTGGCCGGGCGCGCCGACCAGGCCGGCCTGCGCGACGTAGACGTGGCCGGGCTTTTCCTCGAACAGCACGACGTTCGCGCTCGTGCCGCCCTCGGTGTCGGTGTACTTCAGCAGCTCGGCGCGCTGGACCTCGCCGCCGACCGGATCGATGTCGATCGACAGCACGTCGGTGACGAGGCGCACCGGCTGCGAGGCCGCGGCGAGCGCGGGGCCCGCCGGCACCGCCGCCTGACCCGTGGGCACCGTCGCCTGCGCGCCGGGCTGGGGCACCGACGCGTCGGCCTTCGGGGCGCCGGCGCCGCCCGGGGCCGCGGCACCGGGCGCCTGCGTCTGCGTGGGGGCCGGCGAACCGCCGAAGAGCGACGGGTGACCCTGATGCCGCTGCCAGGCATCCCAGAGGAACAGCAGCGACATCGTGAAGATCACCCAGAGGATCGTGCGTTGGGTCTGCATGGCGGACGCGGGCTCTACGAGCGGGAAGACGGGGACGCGGGCGCGGCGGCCGGGGAGGGGCCCGGGCTCGCCGCATCGCGCGGGAGGGTCGCGTCGGCGTCGGCGCGGCGCAGCGTGCCGGCGCGCAGCACGCGACCGAGGTATCGGGATGGTGCGGCGTCGTCGAACGACTCCGGCAGGGGATCCACGCCGCCCGGGTGCCACGGGTGGCAGCAGACCAGCCGCGCGCCGACCAGCCACGCGCCGCGCGCGAGGCCGAAGCGGTGCAGCGCTTCGAGGCCGTATTCGGAGCAGCTCGGATGGAAGCGGCAGCGCGGCCCGATGACCGGGCTGATGCCATAGCGGTACACGAGCAGTGGCACCGCGGCGAGGCGCGCGGGCAGTCGCTTCAGCGCGTCGGGCAGGGCGGGTCGCTCGGCCATCGGCGCTGCGGTCAGGCGAGCTGCGCGAGCAGGCCGTCGACCTCGGTACGGACCACGCGCTTCAACGCGCCGTCGGTCGGCCGCCTCGCGAACGGCCGCGCGCTGCGGCCGTCCGCGCCGGTGGCGGGCGAGGACGGGTCCTGCGGCACCGAGGTCAGCTGCACGCGCACCGACAGCGCCGAGAGCGCAGGGCGGCGGGCGAGCGTGGCGCGATGCGACTCGCGGATCACGCGCCGGATCAGGTTGCGCACCGGCGACGAGGGCACGAGCTTCTTCGGGATGGCCATCATCAGTCGGGGACTCGCTGGATCGGTCGGGCGTCGCACGACGACCGCGAAGTGGGCGCCGACCCGGCGGTCCGGCGGCCGGCGGCGCTCGCGCCCCATCCTGCCGGCGGAGGGCGCCACCGTGCCGGCCGCTCCGAAGGCGCCGGACGAACCCGCTGCGGACACGAACGGCCGTGCGGGTTCCGGGCGGGTCAGACGCCCAGGCGCTTGCGGCCCTTGGCCCGACGCGCGCGGATCACGGCGCGGCCACCACGGGTCTTCATCCGCACCAGGAAGCCGTGCGTGCGCTTGCGGCGAACCACTGAAGGTTGATACGTGCGTTTCATGGCGTGTCGTCTTTCGGGAAAAAGCCTGCCATTACATCAAACGGAGCGACACCCCGTCAACCAGCGGCCTTCCGCGCCCCGTCCGGGCGAGCCGTTGTGCGCGAGCCACGCCCACGCTGTCCGCTCCCGCACCTCGCCGCCGGGGTTCGACGTCGCCTGCCGGAGCAGCGTGCCCCCGTCCTGTGGATAAGGTAAAATTCCCGTTTCCTTTCAGTCGACTCGCGACGTCGCACGCCGACGTCGCCCGGTCCCCGCGCCGGTCGACACCTGCCGTCCCGCACCCGTCGACCGACCCGAAGCGCCCGCAACGTCCACGCCCAGGTCACGCCTCCCGTCACGCCCCACGACCGGTCCACGCCCGAACGCATCGATGAACGACCTGTGGCAAGCCTGCGCATCGCACCTGGAGAGCGAGCTCCCGGCGCAGCTCTATCGGACGTGGATCAAGCCGCTCGTGTTCCTCGGCTACGACGAAGGCGCGAACACGCTGAAGCTCGGTGCGCCCAATCGCGTGAAGCTCGACTGGGTCCGCGCGCAGTACGGCGATCGCATCGGCGCGCTCGCCGCGCAGCTGATCAGTCCCGAGACCCGCGTGAGCTTCGAGATCTCGGCCGGTGCCGAGTCCGATGCGCACACCGCAGCGAACGGTGGCAACGGCGAGCACAACGGCTCGCACGCCGGCGTGCAGGGCACTCTCGAGATCGGCGGCGGCACCCCGCTGCCGGGCTTCGCGGCGCAGACCACATCGCAGGCGACCGGGCATGCGTCCGAGCGCGCCGCCGACGAGCGCGCGCCACGCCCCGGCTTCTCCGCGCTGCAGCCCTCGGTGTCGCCCGCGGCCGAGCGCTCTCGGCTGAATCCGGACCTCACCTTCGAGACCTTCGTCACCGGCAAGGCCAACGACCTCGCGCGCGCAGCCGCGCTGCAGGTCGCCGAGCGGCCCGGCGGCGCCTACAACCCGCTCTTCCTCTACGGCGGCGTGGGTCTCGGCAAGACGCACCTGATCCACGCGGTCGGCAACGGCATCCTGCAGCGCGCACCCGGCGCGAACATCCGCTACATCACCGCGAACCAGTTCTTCCAGGACATGGTCGCGTCCATCCGCCGGCAGTCGGTCGACGAGTTCAAGCGCTACTACCAGTCGCTCGACCTGCTGCTGATCGACGACATCCAGTTCTTCGCCGGCAAGGAGCGTTCGCAGGAGGAGTTCTTCTATGCATTCGAGAACCTGATCGCCGAGCGCAAGCAGATCATCATCACCTCGGACACCTACCCCAAGGAGATGTCCGGCATCGACGACCGTCTGATCTCGCGCTTCAACTCGGGCCTGATCGTCGCCATCGAGCCGCCCGAGCTCGAGATGCGCGTCGCGATCCTGATGCGCAAGGCCGAATTCGGCGGCCATCCGCTCGACGAGGACGTCGCGTTCTTCGTCGCCAAGCACATCCGCCAGAACGTCCGCGAGCTCGAAGGCGCGCTGCGACGCATCCTCGCCTACGCGCAGTTCCGCAACCAGCCGATCACCCTCGAGCTGGTCAAGGAGGCGCTGAAGGACCTGCTGTCGTTCAACCGTGGCCAGATCTCGGTCGAGTTCATCCAGAAGACCGTCGCCGACTTCTACAAGATGAAGGTCGCCGACATGTACTCCAAGCGCCGGCCCGCGAACATCGCGCTGCCGAGGCAGATCGCGATGTACCTGGCCAAGGAGCTCACCCAGAAGAGCCTGCCCGAGATCGGCGAGCTCTTCGGCGGGCGCGACCACACGACGGTGCTGCACGCGGTGCGCAAGATCGCCGAACTGCGCCAGCACCGACCGGAGCTCAACCACCAGATCCACGTGCTCGAGCAGACGCTTCGGGAGTACCTGTGAGGCACGCGGGCGACCGGTCGCGGTGGACAACCCGGTGGACAAGCCCGTGGAGGAGCGGGTGGATCGTCGGTGGACCGGCTGTGGAGCCGGGTGCAACAACCCACCGCCCTCATGCGGCTCTCACTCTTCATCCCCAGCCGTACAGGGCCGACCCGGCCGCGGTGCACAGGGTTCGCGAAGCCCGTGCGGCCAGCACCGGTGCGGCTCGCCGGGCTTCTCCACATATCCACCGACCACAACAACCAACCAACAACAGATAGATAGAGGATCAAGACGATGATGATGATCAAGGCGACCCGCGATGCCATCCTGCGCCCGCTGCAGACGGTGGCCGGCATCGTCGAGCGTCGCCACACGCTCCCGATCCTCGCGAACGTCCTGGTCCGCAAGCAGGGCGAGGAGGTCTCCTTCCTCGCCACCGACATCGAGATCCAGGTCCGCACCGTGGCGTCGCTGGGCGCCGGCAGGGACGACGCGGCGATCACCGTCAATGCGCGCAAGCTGATCGACATCCTGCGCTCGCTGCCCGACGTCGAGGTCGGCATCAGCCTCGCCTCGAAGAAGCTGACCATCGCCGCCGGCAAGAGCCGCTTTGCGCTGCAGACGCTCGGCCCCGAGGAGTTCCCGACGGTGGCCGCGAGCGACGCGGTGGCGGCCTCGTTCACGATGCCGCAGAAGCAGCTGCGTCACCTGTTCTCGATGGTCCACTTCGCGATGGCGCAGCAGGACATCCGCTACTACCTGAACGGGTTGCTGTTCGTCGTCGACGGCAACCAGGCGCGGGTGGTCGCGACCGACGGCCACCGCCTCGCGTACTGCGCCTGCGCCATCGAGGCCGAGCTCGGCAAGCAGGAGGTGATCATTCCGCGCAAGACGGTCACCGAACTGCAGCGCCTGCTCGCCGACTCCGACGAGCCGGTGTCGATCGACATCGCGCAGAACCAGATCCGCTTGCGCTTCGGCGAGGTCGAGCTGCTGTCGAAGCTGGTCGAGGGCAAGTTCCCCGACTACCAGCGCGTGATCCCGCAGGGGTACAGGAAGGCGATCGTGCTCGACCGCGAGACCTGGGGTGGCGCGCTGTCGCGCGCGTCGATCCTGACCTCCGAGAAGTTCAAGGGCGTGCGATTCACGCTGACGCCCGGCGCGCTCAAAGTCCAGACCACCAACGCCGAGCAGGAGGAGGCGGTCGAGGAGCTCGACGTCGACTACTCGGGCGATGCGCTCGACATCGGTTTCAACGTGACCTACCTGCTCGACGTGCTCGGCAACCTGAAGACCGAGCGCGTGCGCGTCGAGTTCGGCGACGCGAACAGCAGCGCGCTGATCTCCGTGCCCGGCGACGACGGCTTCAAGTACGTCGTGATGCCGATGCGGATCTGACGCGCGCGACGACGGCGAGACGAACGAGAACGACCGAACGAGAACGACAGCGGGGCACCTGCCCCGCCGCAGATACAGAGAGGCTCCTCCCGGCATGGCTGCAGTGCAACCGATCCTTCCCGAGACACCCGACGCAGCGGCGAGCGACGCCGTGTCCGCCAACGACTACGGCGCCTCGTCGATCCAGATCCTCGAGGGCCTGGAGGCGGTGAGGAAGCGGCCCGGCATGTACATCGGCGACACGTCCGACGGCACCGGCCTGCACCACCTGGTCTTCGAGGTCGTCGACAACTCGATCGACGAGGCGCTCGCCGGCTACTGCGACGACATCGTCGTCACCATCCACACCGACAACTCGATCTCCGTCGTCGACAACGGCCGGGGCATCCCGACCGGCGTGAAGATGGACGACAGGCACGAGCCCAAGCGCTCGGCCGCCGAGATCGCGCTGACCGAGCTGCACGCCGGCGGCAAGTTCAACCAGAACAGCTACAAGGTGTCGGGCGGCCTGCACGGCGTGGGCGTCTCGTGCGTGAACGCGCTGTCGACCTGGCTGCGCCTGACCGTCAAGCGCGACGGCAAGGTGCACCAGCTCGAGTTCGAGCGCGGCGTGCCGAAGGACCGCAGGATCGAGCACGTCGACGGTGTCGAGGTCTCGCCGATGAACGTCACCGGCGCGACCGACAAGCGCGGCACCGAGGTCCACTTCCTGCCCGACGTCGACATCTTCACCGACATCACGTTCCACTACGAGATCCTCAGCAAGCGGCTTCGGGAGCTCTCGTTCCTGAACAATGGCGTGAAGATCCGGCTGGTCGACCAGCGCCAGGGCAAGGAGGAGGCGTTCTCCTTCGCCGGCGGCGTCGGCGGCTTCGTCACGTACATCAACGAGACCAAGACGCCGCTGAACCCGACGGTGTTCTACGCGAACGGCGAGCGCGAGATCGAGGTCGGCTCCGAGCGTCGGCGCGTGTACGTCGAGGTCGCGATGCAGTGGAACACCTCGTACAACGAGCAGGTGCTCTGCTACACGAACAACATCCCGCAGAAGGACGGCGGCACGCACCTGACCGGCCTGCGCGCGGCGATGACGCGGGTCATCAACAAGTACATCGTCGAGAACGAGCTCGCCAAGCGTGCGAAGGTCGAGACCGCCGGCGACGACATGCGCGAGGGCCTGACCTGCGTGCTGTCGGTCAAGATGCCCGACCCGAAGTTCTCGTCGCAGACCAAGGAGAAGCTGGTCTCGTCCGAGGCGCGGCCCGCGGTCGAGGAGGTGGTCGCCGCCGCGCTCGAGGCGTTCCTGCTCGAACGCCCGGCGGACGCGAAGATCATCTGCGAGAAGATCGTCGAGGCGGCGCGCGCGCGCGAGGCTGCGCGCAAGGCCCGCGAGATGACTCGAAAGAGCGTGCTCTCGGGCACCGGCCTGCCCGGCAAGCTGGCCGACTGCCAGGAGAAGGACCCGACCAAGTCCGAGCTCTTCATCGTCGAGGGCGACTCGGCGGGCGGCTCGGCGAAGCAGGGCCGCGACCGCAAGTTCCAGGCGATCCTGCCGCTGCGCGGCAAGGTGCTGAACGTCGAGCGCGCACGCTTCGAGAAGCTGATCGGCTCCGAGCAGATCGCGACGCTCATCACCGCGCTCGGCACCGGCATCGGCACGGGCAACGGCGTCGGCGACTTCAACCCCGACAAGCTGCGCTACCACCGCATCATCATCATGACCGACGCGGACGTCGACGGCGCGCACATCCGCACGCTGCTGCTGACGCTCTTCTACCGGCAGATGCCGCAGCTGGTCGAGCGCGGCCACATCTACATCGCGCAGCCGCCGCTCTACAAGGTCAAGCACGGCAAGGACGAGCGCTACCTCAAGGACGACCACGAGCTCAACCAGTACATGATGAAGCTCGCGCTCGAGGGCGCGGTGCTGCTGCCGAACGGGCAGGCGAAGGCCGAGTACGAGGCGCGCGTGGGCGCCGCGACCAACGCCGGCTCGTCGGCCGCCGCATCGACGCAGGCCGCGTTCGACTCGCCCGGCGCGATCTCGGGTGATGCGCTCGGCGAGCTCGCACGCAAGTACATCCTCGCCGAGGCGGTCATCGATCGCCTGTCGCGGATCATCGACCCGGACGCGCTGCGCGCGATCCTCGACGGTTGCGCCCTCGACCTCGCCTCCGAATCGGTCGCCGCGCAGACGGCCGCGCGCCTGCAGGCCGCGATGGCCAAGTACCGCAGCGACGCGCAGCGGATGGACAGCGACGCTGGCGCCTCCGTCGTGCCGGTGTTCGACGACAAGGACGAGGCCTGGACGCTGCGCATCGAGCGGCGCCACCACGGCAACGTCCGCGTGACCGGCATCGACTCGCACTTCCTCGTGTCGGCCGACTACAGGACGCTCCTCGACTGCGCGCTGACCGTCGGCGGCCTGGTGGGCGAGGGCGCCGAGATCCGCCGCGGCGACGGCGACCGGCAGCGCGCGCACGCGGTGATCGACTTCCGCGACGCGATGCGCTGGCTGCTGTCGGACGCCGAGCGCAACGTCGGCCGCCAGCGCTACAAGGGGCTGGGCGAGATGAACGCCTCGCAGCTGTGGGAGACGACGATGGACGCCTCGGTGCGCCGCCTGCTGCGCGTGCAGATCGAGGACGCGATCGCGGCCGACCAGATCTTCACGAAGCTGATGGGCGACGAGGTGGAGCCGAGAAGGGCGTTCATCGAGCAGAACGCGCTGGGGGCGAGGAACATCGACGTGTGAGGGGCGGTCCCGATCGACAGCGGGTGTCATCGGACGTCCCATGGACGACCCTCGATACTCGACCCTGCCGCACTGGCCCGCTGCCCATCCGGCCAGCGGCGCCCACGCCACCCTGAAGCGCCTCAACGAGGACTTCATCGTCACCGAGCTGCCGCTGCAGCCACCGTCGGGCGAGGGCGAGCACCTCTGGCTGGACGTCGAGAAGAACGGCGCCAACACTGCCTTCGTCGCGCAGCAGCTGGCCCGGGCCGCCGGGGTGCGCGACGTCGACGTGGGCTATGCCGGCCTCAAGGACCGCCACGCCCTCACCCGTCAGTGGTTCAGCATCCACCTGCCGAAGGGCGAGACGCCCGACCTGCGCCTGCTCCAGCATCCGGAGTTCACCGTGCTGGGCCAGCGCCGCCACGCGAGGAAGCTGCGTCCCGGCGATCTGCAGGGCAACCGGTTCCGCATCGTGCTGCGCGACGTGACCGGCGATCGCGATGCCGTCGAGGCCAATCTCCAGGCCGTTGCGTCACGGGGCGCGCCCAACTACTTCGGTGCCCAGCGCTTCGGCCACGGCGGCGACAACGTCGAGCGGGGCCGGGCGATGCTGGCGCGCGAGCTCCGCGTGCGCGACCCGAAGCAGAAGGGGCTCTACCTGTCGGCGGTGCGCGCCTTCGTCTTCAACGAGGTGCTCGCGGAGCGGATCCGTCGGGGGCTCTGGGGCAGGACCCTGCCCGGCGACGTGATGGACGAGGTGGGCCGGCCCACCGGACCGCTCTGGGGACGGGGTCGCGTGGCCACCACCGACGCGGCGCAGGCACTGGAGAACGGCGTGGCCGAACGTCACGCCGCGTTGTGCGGCGGCATGGAATACGCGGGCCTGGACCAGGAGCGCCGCGCCCTGGTGGCGTACCCGGCGGACCTGTCGTGGGACTGGCCGCAGGACGATCGGCTGGTGCTCGCGTTCTCGCTGCCCGCCGGGACGTACGCGACGTCGGTTCTTGACGAGCTCCTGCGCACGACGGAGCCTGAGCGGCATGCCGAGTCCTAGCGGAAAGGAGCCCCCGATGCTCGTCTTCCGGCAACTCTTCGACGCCACCTCGTCGACCTACACCTACCTGCTCGGCGACCGCGACGCCGGCGAGGCGCTGCTGATCGACCCGGTGTTCGAGCAGGCGCGGCGCGACGGCGCGCTGCTGCGCGAGCTCGACCTGAGGCTCGTCGCCACGCTCGAGACGCACGTGCACGCCGACCACGTGACCGGCGCATGGCTGCATCGCCAGCGCAGCGGCAGCCGCATCGCGGTGGCGGCCGCCTCGGGCGCGCAGGGCATCGACCTGCCGCTGCACGACGGCGATCGCGTGGCCTTCGGCCGGCGCCACGTGCAGGCACGCGCGACGCCCGGACACACCGACGGGTGCATGAGCTTCGTGCTCGACGACGAGACCATGGCCTTCACCGGCGACACGCTGCTGATCCGCGGCTGCGGCCGCACCGACTTCCAGCAGGGCGACCCGGCGGCGCTCTACCGCTCCGTCCGCGGGCGGATCCTGTCCCTGCCGGCGACCTGCCTGCTGTATCCGGCGCACGACTACAGCGGCCGCACGGTGACCACGGTCGACGAGGAACGGCGCTTCAATCCGCGCTTCGGCGGCGACAGCAGCGAGACCGACTTCATCGGCTACATGAACAACCTCGGGCTCCCGCATCCGAAGCAGATGGACGTGGCGGTGCCGGTGAACCTGCGCTGCGGCCGTCCGGAGTCCGACGCGATGGCGCCGGCCGAGCCGTCGTGGGCGCCGCTCACCTGGACCTTCGCGGGCCTGTGGGAGATCCAGCCCGAGGCGCTCGAGGACCTGCGCACGCCGGTCCAGGTGGTCGACGTGCGCACGCCCGAGGAGTACCACGGCCCGCTCGGCCACCTCCGCGGCGCCGTGCTGCTGCCGATGGACACGCTGGCCTCGCGCGTCGGCGAGCTCGACCCGGCGCGGCCGGTGGTGACGGTCTGCCGCTCCGGCGCGCGCTCCGCGCAGGCGGCGACGCTCCTCGGCAAGGCCGGCTTCGCGCAGGTCGCGAACCTCGCGGGTGGCATGCTGCGCTGGCGTGCGCGCGGGCACGCGGTGGAGGGCGGGGCGCTGTAGGGGGGCCCGTCCGCCCCTCAGACCCGCAGGCCGCGCGTCAGCAGGTCGGTGTACGCGTCGGCCACCTGCGCCCCGTTCAGCGGACCGTCCTCGCTGAACCAGCGCGGGATCGCGTTGATCGCGCCCATGAACCAGGCGACCGTCAGCATCGGATCGACCTCGCGGATCGAGCCGTCGGCCATGCCTTCCGACACGAGTGCCCGGAACCGCGTGTCGAACTCACGGCGTCGCTTCTGGATCGCGCGCTTCTGCGCCGGCGTCATGTCGTTGAGGTCGGACAGCACGGAGTAGGCGGCGAAGTCGTGGGTCATCGACTCCATGTACTTCGCCAGCGTACGCCGAAGCTTGTCCAGCCCGGTCCGGCCTTCCTGTCCGTGCTGGAAGGCCGCCTCGCCGAGATCGAGCGCGTAGTCGTGGCACTGGTACAGCAGGTCCGCCTTGCTGGACACGTAGTAGTAGAGCGTCGGCTTGGTCAGGTTCAGCAGGGCCGCGACCTCGTCGAGCGACGTGTTGTGGAAGCCCTTGGCCTTGAACGCCCGACCGGCGGCACGGATCAGCGCGACCCGCTTGGCCTCGTTACGCTCCTCCCGGCTCTGCACGGCATCGTTCCAGCGCACGCCGCGGGTTCGCGGCGGGCTCTTGCGGACGGTCTTCGAGACGGCGCTCATCGGAACGGAAGCGGGTCCGGCATCGTGGATGAGCGGACATCTTAGTACAGCGCGTGCCGCGGACCGCCGTCACTGGGAGACGGCGTAGCCGCCGTTCACCGGGTACGTCTGCGCGGTGATCCAGCCGGCCGCCTCGGACGCGAGGAACATGATCATCGCGGCCGCGTCCTCGGGATCCCCGACGCGCTTGACGACGTAGCGCGACAGCACCTTGCGTCGCTGCTCCTCGGTGGCCATGCGTGCGGCGAGGCCCGGGGTCATGATCGCGCTGAGCGCGACGCAGTTCGCCGTGATGCCGTGCCGCCCGACCCCCTTCGCGAGCGCCCGCATGAAGCCGGCCGCGCCGGCCTTCGCGCCGGAATACACGGCGTAGTGCGGCTCGCCGACGCGGCCCGCGTCGGAGATCACGGTGACGATCCGGCCCCAGCCCAGCTCGATCATCCCGGGGACGACCGCGTGGCAGGCATTGAGGACGCCGTTGAAGTTGGTGCGGATCCAGGCGTCCCAGTCCTCGGGTCGGGTCTCCCAGAACGCCGGCAGCGTCTCCGAGATGCCGCCCGGCCCGGCGTTGCCCGCGTTGTTCACGAGCACCGCGACCGGACCGGCGATCGATCGAGCCTCCTCGACCATCGACCGGACGGCACCCGGATCGCCGACGTCGCACGCGAGCGCGATCGCGCGCCCGCCGTCCGCCTCGATCTCCGCGGCGACCCGTCTCGCGCGATCGGGAAAGTAGTCGTTCACCACCACGCACGCGGCGCCGGCTCCGGCGAGCATGTGCGCGGCGGCGCGGCCGACGCCCTGGCCCGCGCCGGTCACCAGCGCGACGCGGCCGTCCAGTCGCACGATGTCGTTGGGTCGCTTCACCGTCAGACTCCCTTGAAGATCGGGCGTCGCTTCTGGGCGAACGCGGCGAGCCCCTCGTTGCGGTCGTGCGAATGCCGGTGCGCGTCGCTCGCCACCAGTTCGTTGCGCAGCGCGACCTCGATCGGCTGGTCGAGCCCGTCGTCGATCAGCCGCTTCATCCGTCGAAGCCCGAGCGGACTGTTGTTCGCGAGGCGCGCGAGCAGCGCGTCCAGCCGCGCATCGAACGTCGCGTCGGGCGCGAGCACGTCGACCAGGCCCCAGTCGCGCATCGTCGCGGCCGGCACGGACTCGCCGGTGAACGCGAGGTACTTGGCGCGCGACACGCCGATCCGCCTCGGCAGCAGCACGGACGAGCCCCCGCCCGGCAGCAGCCCGTAGTTCGCGTGCGCGTCGCCGAACGCGGCCGACTCGGCCGCGACCACCAGGTCGCAGGCGAGCACGAGCTCGATGCCGGCCGCGACCGCGAGGCCCTGGACAGCGGCGACGACCGGGAACGGGGCCATCCGCAAGGCCGTCACGGTGCGCCGGAACGCATCGAGGAACGCGGCTTCGGCGCGCCCGGTCGGATCCGCGCCCGAACGTTCCCGGGCCGCCTTCAGGTCGGCGCCGGCGCAGAACGCTCGCCCGCGCGCGCGCAGCACGAGCGCCACCGTCGTCGGATCGCGCGAGGCGGTGTCGAGGCCCGCGGCGATCCCCGCGATCATGTCCGGCGTCACCGCGTTCAGCGCGCCGGGACGGTTCAGCGTCAGCACGAGCACGCAGCCCTGCTGTTCGACGAGCAGTTCCTCGGTCATCGCCGATCCCCGCTGGGCGCGTCCGTGTCGCCGGCATGCGCTCCCCCGCGGGACGACTTCGCGAGGAACGCGTCGATCCCCGCGCGGAACGCGGGTTCGGCGACGCAGCGGCTCTGGGCCTCGGACTCGGCGGCCAGCACCGCCTCCAGGGAATGCGAGGCGCCGCGCAGGATCGCGCGTGTCCGTTCGCGGACGGCTGTCGGCACCTCGGTCGCGGCGATCGCGCGCCGCAGCGCGGTGGGCAGCGCCGAGACGCCGTCGGCGACCTCGTCCGCGGCGCCCAGCGCGACCGCCTCGGCCGCGCCGATCGCACGCGGCGACAGCGCGATCGAGGCGGCCCGGGCCGGGCCGACGCGCCGCGGCAGCGTGTAGAGCAGTGCGCAGTCGGGCACCAGCCCGATCCGATGGAACTGCAGGCCGATCCGCGCATCGGGCGCCATCACGACGTGGTCGCAGGCGAGCGCGAGGCCGGCCCCGCCTCCGGCGGCCCAGCCGTCCACCGCGGCGATCGTCATGGCGCGGGTGCCGAGCAGCGTGCGCATCATCGCGTGCGTCGACCGCAGCAGCGTGACCACGGACCTTTCGTCGAGGGTGGCGAGCGACGCCGCGTCCCCGCCGGCACAGAAGTGGCCGCCGCGTCCGGTGATCACGATCGCGGCAACGTCGCCGCGGGCGTCGGCCGAGGCGATCGTGGCGTGCAGCCGCTCGCGCGTCTCCGGATTCAGCGCGTTGCGGCGCTCGGGCTTCGCGAGCGCGACGACGACCACGCCCGGATGGGGTTCCTCGACTTCGACGCTCATCGTCACCTCGGTTGATCGCCCGCGCGCTGCCGACCCGACACAGGCGGACCGCAGGCACTTGACGCAAGCGATTCGTCCGGTGAGTATTGTTGTCGACTCTAGAGTCGACAACACCCGACGTCAAGCGTTCGCGGGGTGTCGACGACCCGTTCCCCACGTCCCGGTCCGGCGCGCAGGCGCGCCATCACGCAAGGCCACCCGTCATGAATGCTCTCGTCTTCGCCATCGCGGCCGCCGCGGCGACCCTGGTGCTTCCGGCCCCACCGGCCGCGGCGCAGGACGCGTACCCGTTCCGACCGATCCGGATCGTCGTGCCCTTCCCACCCGGCGGCACCACGGACGTGCTCGCCCGGATCGTCGGGGCCAAGATGCAGGAGTCGATGGGGCAGCCGGTCGTCATCGACAACCGCCCCGGGGCGGGCGGCAACGTCGGCGCCGAGTCCGTCGCGAAGGCGTCCCCCGACGGCTACACGCTGCTGCTGGGAACGCCCGGCCCGCTCGCGATCAATCCGAGCCTGTTCAAGTCGATGAGCTTCCGACCCGAGCGCGACTTCGCGCCGATCGGCCAGATGATCACGCTACCGGCGGTCGCGATCGTGCTGCCGGCCTCGCCCCTGCGCACGCTGTCCGACGTGCTCGCGGCCGCGCGCTCGCAGGGGAGGCTCGGCTACGCATCGCCGGGCAACGGCACGACGCCGCATCTCGCGGCCGAGCTCCTCGCGTCGATCGCCGGCGTCGAACTGCAGCACGTGCCCTACAAGGGCGACGCGCAAGCGCTCGGCGATCTGCTCGGCGGTCACGTCCCGCTGATGTTCGCGAACATCGCCGGGGTCGCCGCGCCCCTGCGCGAAGGAAAGGTCCGCGCACTGGCCATCACCGGAGCGACCCGCAGCCGCATCCTCCCCGACGTGCCGACGTTCGCCGAGGCGGGCATCCAGGGCTTCTCGGTGACCGCATGGGCCGGGCTCGCGGCGCCGGCCTCGACGCCGCCAGCGGTCGTCGCGCGCCTGAACGCCGAGCTCAACAAGGCGCTCGCCGCGCCCGACGTCGTCGAGCGAATGCGCACGCTGTCGGCCGAGATCGCGACCGG
>JADCHE010000082.1 GCA_020248665.1 Burkholderiales bacterium
CAGGAGATCATCGTCTGGAAGTTCCGCACGATGAAGGTCCAGGAGGACGGCGCGCAGGTGCGCCAGGCCACCAAGGACGACGACCGCGTCACCCCGCTCGGCCGCTTCCTGCGCCGCACCTCGCTCGACGAGCTGCCCCAGTTCTTCAACGTCCTGCAGGGCCGCATGAGCGTCGTCGGCCCCCGACCCCACGCGGTCGCCCACAACGAGATGTACCGCAAGCTCATCAAGGGCTACATGATCCGTCACAAGGTCAAGCCCGGCATCACCGGCTGGGCCCAGGTCAACGGCGCACGCGGCGAGACCGACACCGTCGACAAGATGAAACGGCGGATCGAGTTCGACCTCGAGTACCTGCGCAGCTGGTCGCTGCGGCTCGATGCGGCGATCATCTGGCGCACCGTCGTGCAGGCGGTGCGCGGCGACGACAACGCCTACTGAGCGAGCAGCACCTTCAGGTCGGCCGCGATGTCCTCGGCCGTCTGCTGGTGCCGCACGTAGAGCCTGAGACGCCCCTGCGCGTCGATCACGTAGGACGCCGCGGTATGGTCGATGCCGTAGGTCTCGGGCGCCTTGCCCGGCACCTTCTGGTAGAAGACCTTGAACTCGCGGGCAGCCTTCGAGGTCGCCTCCTTGTCGCCGAACAGCCCGACGAAGCGCGGATCGAACGCGGTCACGTAGGGCGCGAGCACCGCCTGCGTGTCGCGCTCGGGGTCGACGGTGACGAACGCCACCTGGACGCGGTCGGCATCGGGCCCGAGGCGCTTCATCGCGTCGGCCATCGTCGCGAGCGTGGTCGGACAGACGTCCGGGCACTGGGTGAACCCGAAGAACAGCACGACGACCTTGCCCTTCCAGTCGGCGAGCGAGCGCTTCGCGCCGGTATGGTCGGTGAGCGTGAAGGCCTTGCCGTAGTCGGCGCCGGTGACGTCGGTCGCCTTGAACGAGGGCCTGCCGGGGCCGCGCTCGCAGCCGCCGAGCAGCAGGCCGGCGGCGGTGGCGGCCGCGGCCCGGAGCGCCGCGCGGCGGGTCACAGCCAGTGGTCCAGCAGCAGCGCGCCGAACAGCGCAGCCAGGTAGAAGATCGAGTAGCCGAAGGTGCGCTTCGCCAGCGCGTCGGAATAGCCGCGCCACAGGCGCCACGCGTAGGCGACGAACACGCCGCCGAGCGCGAGCGCGGCGACGAGGTAGAGCCAGCCGCTCATGCGGATCATGAAGGGCAGCAGGCTCGTCGCCACCAGCAGCACGGTGTAGAGCAGGATGTGCAGCCGCGTGATGCCGGGGCCGTGAGTCACCGGCAGCATCGGCAGGCCGGCCCGCCGGTAGTCGTCGATGCGGTAGAGCGCGAGCGCCCAGAAGTGCGGCGGCGTCCAGACGAAGATGATCAGGAACAGCACCAGCGCCTGCGCGCCGACGTCGTTGGCGACCGCCGCCCAGCCGAGCAGCGGCGGCATCGCGCCCGAGGCGCCGCCGATGACGATGTTCTGCGGCGTCGCGGGCTTGAGCACGACGGTGTAGACGACCGCGTAGCCGACGAAGGTGGCGAGCGTCAGCCACATCGTCAGCGGGTTCACGAACTCGAGCAGCAGCCACGCGCCCGCGCCGCCGAGCACGCCGGCGAACGCGAGCGCGCCGGGCACCGACACCTCGCCGCGCGCGGCCGGCCGGGCGCGCGTGCGCGCCATCCGCGCGTCGATGCCGCGCTCGACCATGCAGTTGAACGTGAACCCGGCTCCGGCCAGCAGCGAGATGCCGAGCGTGCCGAACACCAGGACCTCCCAGGGCACCATGCCGTCGGCCGCGAGGAACATGCCGATGACCGCGCAGAACGCGGCGAGCATCACGATGCGCGGCTTGGTGAGCTCGTAGTACTGGCGCAGCGTGTGGACGAGAGGCGGCTCGGTGCGGTCGATGAGGTCCATCGGCGGGGGTCAGGCGCGCGCCCGGGCGGGCGGGCCCGCAGGGGGCTCGGGCCGCGTCGCGATGCGCGACGCGTCGGCCGCGAGCGGCGGACGGACCGCCGCCCGGGCACGGAAGTTTAGCACGAGCAGCAGGCCCATCAGCGCGGCCGCGCCGCCGGTGTGCAGCACCGCGGCGGCCAGCGGCCAGTCGAGGAAGATGTTCGTCAGGCCCGTCGCCCCCTGCAACGCGAGCACCACGAGCAGCCCGGTGCCGACGCGCTCCAGCCCGCCCACCCGGCGGATCCGCCAGGCGACCGCTCCGACCACCGCGAACACCGCATAGGCGAACAGCCGGTGCGTGTAGTGGATCGCGGTCAGCGCGGGGAACGGCAGCGCCTCGCCGTCGCCGGTGACGCCCAGCCGTCGCCACAGCTCGAAGCCGGCCCCGAAGTCCATCTGCGGCCACCAGGCGCCCTGGCAGGTCGGGAAGTCGCGGCAGGCGAGCGTCGCGTAGTTGGTGCTGACCCAGCCGCCGAGGGCGATCTGCACGAACAGCATCGCCAGCGCCAGCGCGGCCCAGCCGACGTAGCGGCCGGCCTCGCGCGCGACGGGCGGGTGGCCTGCCACGCGGGTGGCCTGCGCGAGCAGCAGCCCGAACAGAATCATCCCGCCGAGCAGGTGTGCGGTGACGACCAGGGGCTTGAGCTTCAGCGTGACCGTCCAGGCACCGAAGATGCCCTGCAGGATGATCCAGAAGAGGGTGAACCAGGCGAGCGCGACGTGCGGCGCGGCCCCGGGGCGTGCGAAGGCCAGCGCACCGGCCCCCGCCGGCCCGTGCGGCACGCCGGCCGGTCCGTCCTCGCCGTCGCCGACGATCCGCGCGCCGGCGAACGGCGGCGCCCTGCCCCGCGCCGCGCGCCCGTGCGAGGCCTCGGTGCGGGCCTCCTCGCGGGCCCGCCGCGCGAGCCGCGTCGCCATCACCGCGAGCGCGATGACCATCAGCCCGAGACCGGCCGCGATGTACCGGTGCAGCATCTCGACCCAGGCCTTGAACTCGGTGACCGGTCCGTGCGGCCGCTCGGCGGCCTCGGCACGGATCGTCTCGAGCGCGCCGAGCGGCGTCGCCTTGCCGTAGCAGCCCGGCCAGTCGGGGCAGCCGAGCCCGGCGTCGGTGACGCGCACGAACGCGCCGAACATGATCAGGTCGAAGGTCAGGAATAGCGAGAAGAACAGCAGCTTGCGGAAGGCGGACATCGCGACCCCCGTCAGCCGACCCGCGAGGCCTTCAGCAGCCGCGAGATGTCCTTGCGGATCTTCGAGGGTTCGCCGTCGGCCGGGAAGCGCATCATCAGGTTGCCCAGCGGGTCCACGACGTACAGGTAGTCCTCGACGCGGCGCCCGGGCTCGACCGGCAGCAGCGCCGCGAGCTCGGCCGGGTCGACGCGCAGCACGACCGTGCCCTCGTAGTCGCGCAGCAGCTCGGGCGACGGCGCGGTGCCGTCCGTGACCAGCCAGACGCGGTCGATCCGGTCGCGGTGCTTGCCGGTCATCGTCCGCTGCTGGCGCAGCGCGTAGAGCTTGTCGACGCAGGGCCGGTCGCACGCGCCGGCGTCGACCTGCAGCAGCACCCACTGGCCGAGCAGCGACGCGAAGCGCGCCGGCTTGCCGTCGACGCCGACCAGCTTCAGCTCGGGCACCGGCCGCTGCGGCTCGACCAGCGTGCCGAAGTTCGTGCGGCCCATCGGCGGCATCACGTAGTAGGCGAGGTACGACGCGATCACCGGGGACGCGCAGACCAGCAGCACCGCGACCAGCTTCAGGCGGGCGTGGCGGAACCGGCCGGGCCGGGCCGCGGGCTCCGGCGCTGCGCCGGGCGGATGCGGAGGGGAAGCGGTGGTCACGGCGTGCTGCTCTGGAACGCCGGCGGAGCGCCGACAGATCCGGATTCTAGCCCCGGGCGGATGACCGACTCGCGGACGCGGTGATCCCGCCGGCGATCGGGGCCGCCCTCGATGCGTGAGAAGATCCGCGGCATGAAGATCGTCATCGCCGTCGCCTTCCTGCTGATCATCGGCAGCCTCGTCTCGGCCCTCGTGTTCATGATGCGAGACGGGGGCCGCACGCGGAACATGGCTCGTGCGCTCGGGTTCCGGGTCGCGTTCTCGATCGCGCTGTTCGTGTTCATCCTCGTGTCGCACCAGATGGGGTGGATCGAGGCGCATGGGGTGCCGGTGGTGGTGCGCTGAGGCTTCTCAAGAAGCAACAATGCCCCGCTAGGGGGCACTGTTGGGTCGGTTCAGGAGGTGGCAGGCGCGTTACGGCCTGCCCATCGAGACCAGTCAGTTCGAGGTAGTGAAGTCCCAGGTACGCGTGACGATGCGACCATTGACGGTCGCGCGCAACGACGCGGTGTAGACGGTGGTCGTAAGCAGCGGTTGCTCGGGCACCAGAACGACGGAAGTCGGGAAGAGCAGTTGATCCGTCGCGCGCAGGGTGACGCCGGAGTCCGACTGCACGCCGGATCGTGCGTAGATCCGAGCTGCGACGGCGGGGTTCGCCGCCGCACCCTGAGGCGCCTTGACGCGCAGTGTAAGCTCATTGATTCTGATCGCAGACGGCGAGATCGCCACTCCGCTGCCCGCTCCCGGAATCGCAACTGGCAGCGCATCCACGCTGGCCAAGCTCACATAGACCGCGTGGCCGGGCTGCGAGGTGAACGGATTGGCGGGGTCGAGCGAGGCCCAGTCTCCATAGTAGCGCGGCAGAGTCAGCTGCTTGCCGGGGAACGGATACACCGAAGACGAGCCGGTAGTCGGCAGTTGCCACGACCCCAGCGTGTCCAACGCGGCAAGCATCACGCAATTCCCGCCGCTGGCCTCGGGGGCAAAGAACCCCGAAAAGCGCATGCCGGAAACGCCGATCTCTGCGCCAGGAAGCGAACTCATGATCGCTTTCGAGCAGAACGTGCCCGCGGCGATCCCGAGCGGGCCAGCAGGGGCGGTCGAAACCGCAGCCACGTAAGAAGCGGCATAGCTCAGCGCGTTCATTCGCGCTTGCGCATCAGCAACCGCGGCCGCCTTCTGTTCTGCGGTGCCGGTGACAAGCCCAGGAGCATTGGCTGCTAGGTCTGCCGCGATGACGTCGAGATTCGGTCGCTGCGTGAGGAGACCGACACCGAGCGGCGTTCCGCCGTTCTCGTCCTCGAAGCGCATCAGCGCGCGCCATTCCTGAATCGCGTTGAAGAGGTTCAGCGACTGGGCGCTCGAAGGATACGAGGCTGCAGGCGCCGTCGTCACGACGGCATTAGCAGGCGGCACGGCCGGTGCAGGCGGGAGACCGGGAGTGATGGGAGGCGCCTCGCTATCTGGGCGGCCGCTGCTGGTTCCAGTGTTCGCGGTAAGCGTCGTACCGTTCGGGGCCGTCGCGGTCGTCGTGGTGCCGGTCGGCGTCGGCGTCGCCGCCGGCGTCGAATCGCCACCCCCGCCGCCGCCGCAGGCGACGAGCGCGGCAGACACGGCGATGGCGAGCAGGGAAGCCTTGCGGAAGGTGGGGGTGGTCATGTCGATCGGATCCTCGTATACCGGAAGCCTCGGAAGTAGGTGAGACGATCTTATGGACATTCCTGCCGGGGCACGCGGCACTTCATCACGTCGTGCCGTCCGGCCGTCGTCGTCTTTGTGTCAATGTGTTGACCGGCGGGGCAACGGCGGGCCGACGGCCACGCTCAAGCCGCGTGGGCCATCTTCGGCGAGTATCGGTCCACCAGTTCGCGCGTGCTGCGGATGTTGCGCCGGCTCGACGCCCCGAACACGATCGACTCGATCTGCGGGTACTTGCAGATCCATTCGATCGCCTCGGCCGGCGGGATCGCGCCCGACGCGAACACCGACATCGCGATCGCGCGGAAGCGGCGCGTCTCGAACGCGCGCTCGTATTCCTCGACGCCCCCGCACATCCTGAAACCGATCTTGTTGATGTTCGCGCAGACGATCGGATTGTCGACGCCCACGCGCTCGAGCACGTCGAGCAGCTTCGGCAGGTTCATGGTGATGTAGCCGGGCTCGGCGCCGTAGCGCTTGCGCACGTGGTCCGCGAAGATCCTGAAGGCCTCGTCGAAGCCGAGCCCCAGCAGGAAGTCGACGACGACGTTCTGCAGGAAGATCACCGGTGTCCTGAGCCCGTGGAACATCTTCATCTCGGCGTCGATCAGCAGTGTCGCGACGCCCTCGATGTCCTTCTTCGCGAGCGACATGCCGCCGCGCATCGCGGCGTCGAGCAGGCCTTCCTGGGGCAGGAACTTCTTGACCGCGCCGAGCACGCCTTCGTCCGTCACCGCGTTCGCGTACTTGTGCGCGTAGGGCATGCAGGGGAAGAACGTGAAGTCGGCGTAGCGCGACGGGTTCGCGCGGACACGGTCGCAGATCTCGGCGACGCGGTCGTGCGTGGTGCACATGAAGGTGGTCACGCCCTCGTCGTAGGCCGCGTCGAGCACCGACATCATCGCGTCGACGTCGCGGAACTGCATGAGTTGCGCGCGCGCCTTCTCCTCCGACATGTGGTTCACGCCGAAGAACTGGTTGTCACCGAAGAGGAGTCGATCCATGGTCCGATCCGGATTGCGTGGAGGGGCGATCGTGCGGGCGATCATGATGCGGCGAAGAACCAGCGCTTGCGCTTCTCGGGGGCCCGCTGCGCGCGCTCGCCGGACCGCTCCGACGCCTCGCCGCGCGCATCGGCGATCATCATCGACAGGGCCCGGTCGGTCTCGTTCGCGCTGGCGAACGCGTTCTCGTTGTCGGTGCGACCGTCGCGGATCGCGGCGACGAAGTGGTCGAGCTGGGCCGAGTACTCCTCGCCGCGGACGTAGAAGTAGACGGGCTTCGTGAGGTCGGTCGTGTAGCGGACGTTCCAGCCCTTCAGGTAGCCGGCCGGTGGCGTGGAGCCGTCGCGCAGGAAGACCTGGATCTCCTGGCGATCGGCGTAGATCTTGCCCTCGGTGCCCCAGACGGTGATCTTGGTCGTCATCTTGCGGTGCGACTCGTCGCTCCAGTTGACCGACAGCTGGCCGCTGATGCCGTCGCGGAAGCGCAGCGTCCCGTAGACCTCGTCCTCGGTCTCCTTCGAGAAGACCTGGCCGAGCACGGTCCCGCTCGCCTCGAGCGCCGGGCCGAAGAACCAGTTCAGCAGGTTGATCGGGTGCGCCGCGTAGTCGTACAGGGCGCCGCCGCCCTCGGAGCGCTTGCCGCGCCAGCTCGAACCCTTCGGCTTGAGCACGACCGGGCCGTACGCCTCGGCCATCACGTGCGACACGGTGCCGATCGCCCCGGCGTCGAGCAGCCGCTTCATCTCCTGGAAGGCGCCGACGAACCGGTAGTGGTAGCCCACCTGGTTCACGCGCCCGCGCTCCTGCGCAAGACGGGCGAGTGCCTCGCCGTCGTCCGCGTCGAGCACGAAGGGCTTCTCGCAGAACACGTGCAGGCCCCGCTCGAGCGCCTGCCGCGTCAGCGGGGCGTGGGAGGCCGACGGGGTGGCGATCACGACCGCGTCCATCGGCGTGCCGGCGAGCATCGCCGAGTAGTCGGTGTAGCCCTTGACGCCGGTGTACTTCGAGAGCACGTCGATCATGTAGGAGGTCGCGTCGCAGATCGCGACGACCTCCACGTCCGGATGCGCCCGGACCATCGACAGGTGGGACAGGCCCATCTTGCCCAGACCGACCACGCCAACGCGGATCATGCTTCGCTCCTGTTCATTGCTCGATTTCCTGTGATCGGGGCCTGAGGTTCGGCGATCACCGACCCCTCTCCGCTACGTCGTCGCGCCGGACTGTGCCACGCCGTGCCGGGCCCGAGCCCCTGCGACCCGACGGCCGTACGGCCCGGCCATGCGAAAGGCGCCGCGCCGGCGCGGCGGCCCGAGCGTTGCGCCGAAGCGTCACGGTCGCAGCCCGTCCGCGTCCGCCAGGCTCCCGCTCGCCACGCACTCCCGCAGCCGGGTCGCGACCAGACCGCCGAGCACGCGATACGAGCGCGACCCGGCGACCCAATCCCGGGCACGCCCCGCGCGCTCGCGCCACGCGTCCGGGTCGCCGAGCACCTCGACGATCCCGTTCGCGAAGCCCTCGGCGGTGAACGGCACGACGACGCCGCCTCCGCTGGCGAGCACGACATGGGCCTGGTCGGGCTGGTCGTTCGCCACGACCGGGAGCCCGCAGGCCAGGTATTCGACCGCCTTGGTCGGTGAACCGACCTCGGTCAGCGGCGAGCGCGGGATCGGCGAGATGCCGACCGCCGCGTGACGGGCGAGCGCCAGCCCCTCCGCGTACGGCAGCCAGCCGGTGAACCACACCGCGTCGCCCGCACCGGTCTCCTCGGCGTATCGCTCGAGCCAGCCGCGGTCGGCAGGCTCGTCGGCCTCGCCGACGACGATCATCACGAATCCGGGCAGGCGCGCCGCGACGCGTCGCGCGGCGTCGACCAGCAGCTCCGGGTTGCGGTTGCGGTCGAGCGTGCCGAGGTAGACGGCGGCCGGCCGGCCGCGCAGCGGCTCGGGCGGTGCCGCGGCGGGCGCGGGGATCGCGTCGACGTCGACGCCCATCGGCACCGGCGTGACCCGGTCGTGAGACAGGCCGCGCTGCCGCAGCGCCCGCTCCATCGCCTCGGTCTGCACGAACAGCCAGTCCGCGCGCGGCACCAGTAGCCGATCGAGCACGAACTGCCCGAGCCGGCCGCGCATGCGCAGCCAGATCCGGCGCAGCCGCCCGACCGAGCCGTCGTTGCGCGCGGCGATCGTCAGGTAGGCCTGCGGCATCGGGTACGACATCCAATAGCAGAACCGGATGCGCCACAGCCTCGCGGCGAGCCAGCCTATCGCGCCGAGCACGGGCTTGTCGCGCACGACGAGGGCGTCGTATCCGCCGCAGCGCCACATCAGCGAGACCTGCTGCCACAGGTCGCCGAACATCTCGGCCTTGCGCGACGCGGCCACCCGGAGGAACGCCCGTCCGCCGCTCCAGGGCGCATCGGCCTTCTGCGGCGTCGTGGTGGCGATCAGATCGACATCGATGCCGTCGCGAGGCAGCGCCTCCCCGAACAGCACCCTCACGTCGGCGCGATGCGTGGGGTGGGCCTCGGCGGTCGCGAAGAGGACTCGCAGGCGCGGGCTCATGCCGCCGGTCGCGTCGACGCCCGCGCCCGCCAGGCGATCAGGCCGAGCAGGAATGCGGTCAGCACCTGCATGCTCGGCGCGATGATCATCATGTCCGAATGGAAGACCATCGGGACGAGCAGGACCGCGCCGGCGAGCAGCGTCCTGCAGAACGCCCGGTCGAAGCCCGGCGCAGCCTTGCGGACCAGCCCGATGGCCGTGACGATCGCCGCGCCGATCATCAGCATGTAGAGGGAGAAACCGACGACGCCGAGGTCCCACAGCAGCGCCGACGCGGTGGTCAGGCCGATGTACATGCCGGGGTACTTGCGGTCCATCTCGCCGCCCGATTCGCCCATCGCGCCGGTACGTTGCGCGGTCGAGCCCAGTCCGTGGCCGGCGACGAGGCCCGGGTAGTCGCGCGGCACGTGCTGCGACCACCAGAACGGGATCACGTTCGACCGGTTCAGGCTGGAGTTGCCGAGGTACCCCTGGGTGCCGATGTTGTACTCGAGGTTGGTCTCGATCGCGCGCTCGAGCGACATCACGCGCCCGTCGTTGACGGCGGGTCCGACCAGGTACAGGTAGCCGAGCCCCGCGGTCAGGAACGACGCGACCACCGTGCCGGCGGCGAACGCGGCCGGGCGGCGGCGCACGTTGTCGATGAAGATCACGAGCAGCGCGAGCGGCAGCAGCACCATCGCGGTCTTGGTCTCGCCGACGACGAGCGGCGCGAGGCACAGCCCGAGCGCGACCGGCAGCTTCCAGCCCTTGAGCAGCGACTCGCGGTACAGCGCCAGGATGCCCGCGCCCACCAGCACGACGAAGAACACCATCGCGTTGCTGTTGCCTCCGGCGTCGATCTGGCCCTCGAACGTCCCGACCACGATGTCGACCGGCACGACGCTGCGCGGCATGTTCTGCCGCTGCGGCACGAGCACGAAGAACTGGTACAGCGTGAACGGCAGCTGGATCAGCGCGAGCGCGAACAGGAACTTGAGCCAGCCGAAGACCTTGCGCGGCACGAACGCGATCGTCGCGAGCGCGAACATGAGCCCGTAGTACTGGAAGTATCGCTTGATCGCGCTGGCCGCCTGGGCGAGCGAGCCGTCGGACACCGTCAGCATCGCGATCGCGTAGGTCATGAACAGCAGCGCGAGGATCACGAACGCCGGCATCGGGCCGCGCCTGATGTCACGGTCGGCTCCGGCATGCAGCATCGCGGCGCCGATCAGCAGGAAGCCCATCACCGAGAAGATCCACTGGATCCGCCCGAGCGCGGGCACGTGCATCGCGAGCGGGCCGGCGACCAGCAGCGTACCGACCAGCACGGTCCAGATCACGATGCCCGCCGCGTTCAGCAGGAGCGTGCCGATGATCGTGCCGACCGCCAGGCCGATCAGCACGATATTGCCTGACGCGACGACCACGCCACCCGCCGCCGCCGCGCCGAGGAAGACGACCAGCACGACGATCGGCGCGAGCCGATGCGCGGAGAGCGCCGGGTGCGATCGCAGCCAGTCGATCATGGGCCGAACGAAGCGGTCAGATCTCGTTCAGCGTCGCGCCGAGCACGCGGATGCCGGTGTTCGACAGGATCGACGTCAGCTGCGACAACTCGGCCGAGCGCGTGCGGTCCTTGCGGCCGACGATCAGGGCCGCGCCCGCGCGCTGCGCGATCACGTGCGCGTCGGAGGACTGCTGCGCCGACGGCGTGTCCACCAGGATCACGTCGTAGATGCTCGACAGGTCGTTCAGCATCCGCGAGAACTCGGGCCGGCCGAGGAGTTCCTGCGGATTCGGCGGCAGCGGACCGGACGGCAGCACGGAGAGGCTGCCGATGTGCGGCATCTGGGTGATCTCCTCGAAGCCCGCGCGCCGGCTCAGCACGCCCGACAGGCCCATCCGGTTGGGCAGGCCGAAGATCTGGTGCTGCGTCGGATGACGCATGTCGCCGTCGATGATCAGCGTGTTCTCGCCCAACTGGGCGAACACCACGCCGAGGTTCGCGGTGATGAAGCTCTTGCCGTCGCCACGGTCGACGCTGGTGACTGCCATGGCCGTCTGGCCCGGCGTGCCGTCGAACCAGCGCGTCATCAGCTGGCTGCGCAGCCCGCGCAGCGCTTCGGCGAACGGCGAGGTCGGCGCGAATGCGGTCACCACCTTCGCCGGCAGCTGGGCAGCGCCCGGCTCGAGTGCCGTGTAGCCGAACTGAACGGCGAGCGCGTCGTCGACGTCCTTGACCGTGACGATACCCAGGCGCACGGCGATCTCGCCGAACCGCTGGGGCGCGCGCGACTGCTCGTCGAGCACGGTCGCCACCTGCGCAGTCGTCATCCTGCCCTTGCGGACCATCATCTCGCCGATCCGCTCATGGCCCCCCCGGGGGTCGGTCGAGACACCGCGGGCCGGGTCGGCCACCGCGTTGGCGACGGACCCGGGCGAGGCGCTCGCCTTCTGCAATACACCGCCAGAAGTCACGTGGATTCTCCTTGTGTCTCTTCAGTTGCCCAGGCGCAGCGAGGGCGGGGAGATCGTCGGCCCGGTGCTGCCGATCAGGCGCTGCGGGCGCTTGGATGCCGCGGGCGGCAGCACCGCGAGCACAGGGACGCCGGCGGCCGACAGCAGGTCGTCCGAGGTGCGGAGCGGCCTCTGCATCGACTCGAGCGTCAGCGCGGCCACGACAGCGAGGAACAGGCCGAACACCGCGCCGACGATCGTGTTGAGCACCGGCTGCGGCCTCGACGGAGCCTGGGGCACGGTCGCCGGCGTCAGGACGCTGACGTTCGACTGGCGGGTTTGGCTCTCGAGGCTGGTCTCGGTGAAGCGCTGGGCGACCAGGTCGAGCGCCCGCTGGGCGCTCTGCACCTCGCGCTCGAGCACCTGCATCTCGTCGCGGGCGTTGCGCATCTTCGCGACCTTCGCGCGCTGCTGCTCGACCAGCGTGCGCAGCTCGCTCTCGCGGCGCTGGTTGACGTCGTTGCCCGCCGTGATGCTACCGCCGACGCGCGTGGACTCCGTCTCGAGGCGGGCCTTGAGCTGGGTGACCTCGTTCTGCACCGCCACGTACTCGGGGTGGGCCGGGCCGACACGGGCCGACAGCTGCTGCAGGCGAGACTCCGCCCGCGACAGGTCCGCCATCAGGCCCTGCAGCAGCGGGTTACCGACCAGTTCGGGCATCGAGGCGCTGCTGCCGCGGGCCACCGAGGCGCGCGAGCGGCTCTCGGCGAGCGCGCCCTGCACTACGACCAGCTGGCTCGACAGCTCGGCGAGCCGGGCGTTCTCGACGTCCACGCGCTCGTCGCTGGCGACGATCCCGCTCGCCTGGCGAGCGGCGGTCAGCCGCGCCTGGGCCTCGGCGAGCCGCTCGCGATACTGCTTCGACTGCCCCTCGAACCAGGTCTTGAAGTTGCGGGCCGGTTCCGTCTTCAGCTCGAGCGAGATGTCCATGTAGGCCTTCGCGAACGCGTTGGCGATCTCGGCCGTCAGCTGCGGGTTGGTGCCCTCGTACCAGATCGAGATCGTCGTGCCCTCGCGCGACGGGTCGACGATGACCTTGTCCTGCAGATGCTTCAGGATCCGGCGGCGCGGCGGGTCGGCAGGGACCTTCGGGTCATCGCTCGGCGCGGTCAGGTGCGCGAGCGCCGGGTGCGTCTCGAGCTTCAGGTCGTCGATCACGCGGTTCATCACCCGCTCGCTGCGAATGACGTCGGCCTGCGTGATC
Organism: Burkholderiales bacterium; assembly: GCA_020248665.1. GTDB lineage: Bacteria > Pseudomonadota > Gammaproteobacteria > Burkholderiales > Burkholderiaceae_E > UBA4615. Next base: position 12,771 of record JADCHE010000082.1, read on the forward strand.
AGGTAGCCGGTGATCGTCTGCGGCATCACGACGGCGCCGCCGAGCACCGGGTCGGTGCTGCGCACCTCGACGACCAGGGTCGTGCCAGCCGCGTACTTCTTGCCCAGCGCGAGGGTGACGCCGATCGTCGCTGCCATCGTCGTCAGGAAGATCAGGGCGACGATCCCGAAGCGAGCCTTGATCACCCGGAAGAACTGCTGAAAGACCACGGCTAGAACCTCCTAAAGCTCACAGCCCCCGGACTGCGGAGCCACTCCATCCATTTTCGCGGAAGATACGCCGGTCGCGAGGACTTAAGTCACCCGGGCCGTCGCGATCACGGCCATTCGTGTGCCCGCGCGACGGTTGCCCGCGCGCCGGGGCGCCGGGACGCGGGCCGCTCAGTCGATCACTGCACCGTCCCGCTCGGGAACGGGGCCGTCGGCCCGGGCGGGCCGCTGACCCGCCGGACCGGCGTCCTCGCGCACCCGCCCGCCGGCGGTGCCGCCCTCACCGGGCGCGACGGCCGGCACAACCGAGGCGCCGGGGCCGACCATCCGGTGGTACAGCGCGACCGTCTGCTCGGCGATCCGGACCCAGTCGTACTCGGCGTGGATCCGTCGCCGAAGCCCGTCCCACAGCTCCCTCGGAACGGCGCGCGGCACCTCGCACAGCGCGCGGGCCATCGAATCGACGTCTCCGACCGGAAAATAGCACTGCGCCGGCAGTTCGATCTCGTGGTTCGCGGGGATGTCGCTGCCGACCACGGCGCAGCCTGCGCTCAACGCCTCGAGCAGCGCGATCGACAGACCCTCGATCGCCGACGGCAGCGCGAACAGCCCTGCGTTCGTGAACAACGCCTGTAGGTCGACCCCGGAACGGAAGCCTGCGAGCACGACATGCTCGTGCCGGAACGCCAGCTCGCGCACCCGCTTGCAGTACTCGTCGGTGCCTGACAAGTTACCGACCATCACGAGCTTCCAGCCCTCGAGCTTCGCTCGGACGAACGCCTCGATCAGATCGTCCTGGCGCTTGTCCGGGATGCCGCGGCCAACGTGCAGCACGTAGCGGCCGCTCTCCAGGCCGAGCTCGTCGAGTACCGCTCGCGACGGCGTCGGCTCGATCAGCGGCACGCCGTTCAGGATCAGCACCGGCTCGCGGCCGTAGTCCTGCTTCAGCTGAACCACCCCGTGGCGCGACACGCTGATCACCTCGTGCGCCCAGCGCATGCCCATCTTCTCCCCGGTCTTCAGCGTCCACTTGCCGAGCCAGCCCCACTTCGCCTGCATGTAGTCGGGCGCGTGGTGGGTAACCAGCACGCGCAGCCCGAACAGGCGGGCCACCGGCGCGAGCACGGCGGGCCCCACCGAGTGGATGTGGACGATGTCGGGACGCGTGACCGCCGCGTACAGCACGCCGAGGAACGTGTGGATGATCACCTCGTAGCCCGACTTGCGGGGCGACCATAGGTGGCGGATGCGGGTGCCGCGCCACCTGCGCGGCGCATCGCGCTCGACGTAGGCGCTGCGCACCAAGATCTCGACGTCCACGCCGATGTCGGCGACATGGGGGTAGAGGTGCTCGCAGTGCGACTCGACGCCTCCGGCGATGCCGGGCAGTGCACGCAGACCGAGCGCTACGACCTTCATCCCGCCACCTTCACGCCGACCTTGCGGTAGACATCGAGCAATCCTGCCATATGGCGCTCGACCGTGAAGTCGCGCTGGACCCAGGCACGGGCAGCGCGGCCCTGCGCGGCAACCGCGTCGTCGGGCAGGTCGGCATACGCGCGCAGCACGCGCGCCAGGTCTTCGGAACTGCCGCTCTCGAACACGTCGCCGGTCTCGCCCGGGCGGATCATCTCGGGAATGCCCGCGATCCGGGCGCCGAGCACCGGCTTGCCGCATGCGTAGCCTTCCAGGATCGACAGCGGCGCGTTCTCGTACCATTCCGAGGCGAGCACCACCGCGCGGCCGCCCTGTACCAGCGACCACAGCTCGTCGCCCTTGCGGAAGCCGCAGAACTCGACGTCTGCGCCAGACGCCTCGACACGCCGGCGCAGGTCGTCCTCGACCGGCCCGGTCCCGACGAGACGAAGCCTCACCTTCGCCCGGATCGCCGCATCGACCAGCGTGACCAGGCCCTTCTCGCGACTCAGGCGCCCGAAGTAGACGAAGCGATCACCCGGCTCGAAGCGCGGCGCCGGCATCGTCTCCAGGTCGACGAAGTTGGGCACGTGCTCGATCGGCGCGCCGGACCAGCCCCACTGCTCGAACTTGTCCCTGAAGAAGCGGCTCGGCGTGATCAGCCGGTCGATCGTGTCGCGGTACATGCCGGTCATCGCGTGGAAGGTCGACTCGACGTAGACCAGCGCGCTCAGCGCGAGCGAGCCCTTCTGGCAACGTTTGCGGACCACCGAGCTCCGACCCTTCGTGCGGCAGTCCTCGCAGACATTGCCGTTCGACAGCATGCTGATCGCCGGGCACAGCAGCTTCAGGTCGTGCGCGGTGTACACCACCGGCACGCCGCACTTCTTTGCCGCGTGGATCACTGAAGGCGACAGGTGGTGGTAGAGGTTGTGGGCGTGCACGACGTCGGGCTTCTCGCGCTCGATGAGGGCGGTGATCTTCTTCGCGGCCTCGAATGAGTAGATCACCTTGCCGGCGTGCCGCAGCTTGTCGATGGCCGTGTAATCGTGCCCGTACTCGATCTCCTCCGAGAAGAAGTCGGAGTAGGAAGAGGGCTCGTTCTTGGGGTGCTGCATCGCGAATTCCGCGACGTTCCACCCCATCCGCCGCATGATCTTCGCCTGCTCGAGGAAGACCACGTCCGCGCCGCCGCGGCGGTAGTGATAGCTGTTGACAAGGAGGATGTTCGGCATGCGTGTCCGTTGGGCGACGGGGCGCAGCGACCGCCCGCGGAGGCAGTCCGGGGAGGCTGCTAGCGCGCCGGTCTGCGCCCCGATCGGTATCCGCGATCTTCGTCGCGACCGCCCCGAGGAGCCACGAACTATCGCACAGACAGTCGATGGGCCCCGGTCAAAGGGACAGTCCGACGACCGGCGGCGGGTTCGCGCGCAGCTGGGCCTCCGTCAGGCTGGTCCAGCCGAACAGCTGCCAGTCGTTCGTGATGTACTTCAGGCGGCTGAATCCCATGTACAGCACGTTTCTCCCCTGGACCTTGGGCGCGGTCAGCGTGGCCGTGTCCCGGTACCAGTCGCCCGCCCCGCCTGCCAGGAGCCGGGCGCGGGCCCGGTCGTCCGGACCGGAGGGGTCGTCGAGGATCTTGCGCATGAAGAAGACCGTGACCGCACCGACCGCGCCGTCCGGGACCTTGTGGGGCGTACCCCAGGTGTGCCACAGGTGCTTCGCGTAGGCTTCGCGGCCGACCGAGCGCATCGACACCCCGCCGCCGTTACGGGCCTCGTTGCGCCATACGTCGGTGCCGCGCCGCTCGGTGCCCTCTGCCCAGTGCAGCGGGTACATCACCGGCTCCATCGCATTGTTGTGCGAGCCGAGCACCCAGCGGCCGTCGGACAGCAGCCACCACATCTGCAGGTCGCGCTGCTGCACCCGGGTGTTGGGCGCCTGGTTCCCGGTGTATGGGCCGGGAACTCGCCACGGATACCCCTTGCCGTTCGGCGAGCCGGTGTCGGCGATGACGTGCGTCCACGGGATCGCGTACTGCCAGCCCGAAGGACGCGGCGTCGCCTCGGGCCAGCTCGCCCCCGAGCCCCAGCCCGGCAACGCGTCCAGCACCGCGCACGGCGCGTCGTGGAACAGCTTCATGTCGTCGACGATCGTGCGGATCCAGGCACCGGACGCCTGCGCGGCCGCCGCCAGCTTCGGGGCGTCGGCCGCGTCCGCGGCGCACGGCGACAGCAGCGCGCTCGCCGCGAGAAGCGCCGACGCGAGGGTCGGCGCGAACGGTGCTCTGATCACGATGCCTCCGGATGTCACGGCGTGCGGGATCCGAAGGGTACTCGATCCTGCGCCGCGCTCCGGCCGCGGCCCTGCGCGCAGGCCCGACCGGTGCCCGCGCGGGCATTCACAGGCCGATGACCGGCGGTGGATTGGCGCGCAGTTGCGCCTCCGAGAGACTCGTCCAGCCGAAGATCTGCCAGTCGTTCGTGATGTACTTCAGGCGGCTGAACCCCATGTAGATCACGTTCTGACCTTGAACCTTCGGAGCGGTCAGCGTCGCCTGATCCTGGTACCAGTCGCCAGCGCCGGCCGCCAGCAGGCGCACCTGGGACCGGTCGTCCGGACCGGCGGGGTTGTCGAGGATCTTGCGCGCGAAGAACACGGTTACCGCCCCGAGTGCGTTGTCCGGGATCCGGTGCGGCGCGGCCCACGCGTGCCACAGGTGACGCGCGTAGTTCTCGCGGCCGATGCTGCGCATCGACACGCCGCCGCCGTTGCCGGCCTCGTTGCGCAGCACTTCGGTCGCGTAAGCCTCGGTGCCCTCTGCCCAGTGCAGCGGGTACATCACCGGCTCCAGCGCGTTGTTGTGCGAGCCCAGTACCCAGCGACCATCGGACAGCAGCCACCACATCTGGACGTCGCGCTGCTGCACGCGGGTGTTGTAGCCCTGGTTGCCGGAGTAAGGACCCGACACGCGCCACGGATAGCCGTTGCCGTTCGGAGAGCTCGTGTCGGCCATCACGTGCGTCCACGGGATCGCGTACTGCCAGCCCGAAGGACGCGGCGTCGCCTCGGGCCAGCTCGCCCCCGAGCCCCAGCCCGGCAGCGACTCGAGCACCGCCGAAGGACCGTCGTGGAACAGCTTCATGTCCGCGACGATCGTGTCGACGAGGTTCGCCGCGGTCGCCGTCGCAGTGGTATTCGAGCCGCCGGTCGACCCGGTACCCGTCGGCGGTGCAGTGGTCGTGGTCGTCGCCGTGCTCGACGCGTTGCCGTTGCCGTTGCTCGTCGGCCGCGGGACGCCGGGAATCGACGTGCGCGACGGCGCGGCGGTCTCGGTGGCTTCGGTCGCGGTCGCCGCGGCGATCGCGTCCGGAGACGGCGGCGCGCCGTTGTCGAACAGTCCGCCGCAGGCGGTGATCGATGCAGCGATCACCGTGATCGCGAAGGTGGTACGCGTGAGCGCGACGGCGGCTTTCAGGGTCTCGTGGACCGGGTGGCGAGTGTCGCCCGTGACGATGCGGAGGTGTTCCATCCTGTCCCTCTGCCGTTGTGGCGTGATCTGCGTTCCTCCGCGCCCTCGGCCCGGAGACGAAGCCGAACGCTAAGGGGTGGTGGGCGATCACCGCAGCCGGCTGCGGACGGATGGCTTCCTCGTTCCGATCAACGCGAGCGGCCGGTCGATCCGGCCCGACGGGCGGCCGCTCGCGCGTGAACGAGTTCCTGCGACGCGCTTCGTGCGATCCCCTCGGGAAGCACGCGGATCGCGTCGAGATGAGTCGCGATCGGCGCATGACGCGCAGGCTCGCGAGGCGGACGCGCGAATTCGGTCCGCGACGCCCACGCGCGCGCGGCCGCCGTGATGGTCGGAATCAGCGCGCGGCGGGCTCGCAGCGCGTCATGGTCTGCTCGGTGGAGTAGGTCCGCCGACCGTACATCGCATCGTGGTTCGCGGGTCGCTCGGGGCGGTTGCGCAGCCACTCGCGCAGGCGGTGCGACATGCCGAACGGCGTGAACGCGGGCTGCGTGGAGGGCTCGTTGGTCTCGATCTCGATCGTGACCTCGCCGGTCTCGCGACGGCCCCGTACACGCCACTTGAGGTGCTCCTCGAAGACCTGGAAGTCTCCGGCCTCGACCGGCAGAGGCTCGCGCGGCGCGCTCAGCAGCCCGAACTCGCGGTCGAGCGCCAGCGCGACCACGAGGCCGCGCGCGCTCCACAGACAGCTTCCCGGCGCGGTGTAGTCGTTGACAAGCGCGAGATCGGGGCCGCAGAACCCCTGGGTGATCGCGCCATCCCGCGTCGCGCCATGGGTCACGAAATACGACCAGACCGCGTCGAGCGCACGCATCGCGCGGCCCGCCGACACCACGCCCGGCGACAGGGCCTGTGCGGTCAGCAGCGGCACGGGCGTCGCCATCCGATAGCAGACGCTACGGCCCATCAGCGGCGCGCCCTTCGGGCTCATCAGGTGCTGGTAGAACGTGACGAGCCGCCGGTTCGTGTCGCGGATGAACGCAGGGTCGAAGGCCGGATCGATGCGGTCGATCCAGAACATCAGGTACTGCATCGCCCAGGCGTTGTAGTAGTCCGCGCCCTGCGTGCCGTCGGCGATCCAGCCGCCGCCGACGGCGAGCTGCTTGAACTCGCGCCAGTAGCGCGCCACGTACACCTGGTCGCAGCAGACGTCCTCGTCGAGCGCGAGCAGTACCCGCTCGACGAGCACGGGGATCAGCGACCAGTTGCCCTCGTAGGCGTGCACGACGAGGGCGCGGCGCAGCCACGTCGCGACGCGGTCCTTCTCGGCACGATCGAGCCTCGCCCAGATGCGGTCACGGGTGAGCCAGATGCCGAGCGCCACGTCGGCCGATTCGAAGAGCCGCTGGTTGCCGCTGGTGATCACACCCCAGAAATCGGGGCCGTCGCGGTCGGTACCCGCGAGCAGGCCCTCGCGCAGCAGCCCGGTGACGGACACCATGCGCCCGCCGACCTCGATCGCGTCGGGCCGCCCCGAGGCGAGCCAGGCCGCGCCGATCGGGAAGAACCGGGCGAAGCCCTCCAGCCCGTCGCTGGTGCGGCCGTTCTTGCTGGGCGTGCCGGGGTAGTACACGCGCGCGCCGAGCTGAGAGCGGTAGTTGACGAAGCCTTCGAGCAGGTAGACGAACGCATCCTCGTACGCCTTCGGCGGCAGGCCCTCGGGACGCGCGGCGAACGCCGCGCGCAGTCCCGCGTCGGTGACGGTGCGCGTCGGGACCGGCGTCGTCCGTTCGGTCCACCCTTCGGTGCCGGTGCGGTGCGCGAACCAGCGCGCCGCGCCGAACCCAAGTGCGCCGACGACGAGCGCGAGGAACGCCAGCGCGCGAAGCCGCCGCATCATGCGGCGCACCTCGTGGCGTCGATGCGCCCGCCGAGGTGTCCGGCAAGCCGCAGCGCGAGCTGCACGATCGTCAGCGTCGGATTCGCGTGGCCGGCGCTCGGAAAGACCGAGGAGCCGCACACGTACAGGTTGCCGATACCGTGCACGCGGCAGTCGGCATCGACGACGCCGTGCCGCGGGTCGGCGCTCATGCGGGTGCCGCCCATGTGGTGGTTGCCGATCCGTTCGTCGTCGGCCGGGAAGTCGGCATCGTCGGCGAGCCACGGCTCGAGGCGCACCCGCCCGAACCCTCGGCTCGCGAGCCAGTCGCCGAACAGCAACGCGGTCTGCTTCGCAGTGCGACGCTCGAGGTCGGAGTACCGCCAGTGCAACTCGACACGTGGGATGCCGAGGGCGTCCCGTCGCGATCCGAGACGGATCTGGTTCGACTCGCGCGGGGCCTGCTCCCATGCCGCGTGGATGCGCACACCGCAGGCCAGCCGTTTGCCGTACGCCTTGGCGGCCCACTTGCCGAGCCGAGGCGCGGTGCAGGCGAGGTCGACGATCAGCTGCCGCGTGCCCTCGCGGGTCGTCGGCTCGAGGCGCAGGCCGCAGTTCAGGATGCCGCGTTCGCGAATCGCCTTCGGCGTCGGCGACACGTAGGCGCGCCCGCGACGGTCGGGATCGATCCGCGGGTCGCCGACGATCACGGCGTCGCCGACGGTGAAGTGCGGATGCTCCATCCAGTACCTGCCGAGCGCTGTCGCGTCACGGACCACGCGGCCCTCGTTGCGGACGTTCGCCCACAGCAGCATCCTCGAGTTCTCGATGCCGCCCGCACACAGCACGACGCAGCGCGCCTTCAGCAGATCACGTCGTCCGTCGGGATCGGCGACCTCGACCGCGACGATCCGGCCGTCGCGCTCGACGAGGTTGGTCACGCAGGCGTTCAGAGCGACGTGCAGCGATCTCGAAGCCCTCACGTGCGCGCGGTACTTGGTGCCGAAGCTGATCGGCGGCGAGTAGGTGAAGAACACCTGCGACAGCATGTCTCCGAGCGGCCGGTCGGGCGGTATCCCGCCCATCTCGAGCATTTCGATCGCGCGTCCGAGGTACGGATCGAGGTCCCGGCGGCCGATCGGCCACGCCCCGGACACGCCGTCGACCTTGTCGCGGAAGTCCCAGTCGTCGAGCGTGCGGCTGAATCCGCCCCAGTGGTTCGAGCTGCCGCCGAAGTAGCGAAGGCGGTTGACGCCCATGTCGAAGGCATTCGCACCGACGATGTCGCCGGCGAAGAACGCCTGTGAGGTCTCGTCGAAGTGCTCGCCGCCCGCCTCCAGCACCAGTACCTGCAGCCCGCGCCGCTCGAGCTCGAGCGCGATGGTGAGGCCGGCGGGCCCGCTCCCGACGACGAGCACGTCAGGAGCACGGGCCGTTGCGGCGATCTGGCGTGGGTGTTCGAGCAGCATCGTGCAGGGCGCGGCGCGAAGTGGGTCGACCGGTCGGGGCCGGTCAACGGTCGTCGGGTCGGAGGATCCAGCCGGTGCGCAGCCGAGCCGGCGGATCGGCTGCGGTCGACTCGGCCGTCGCGGCACGCACACCGGGCGCGATCACCGTCGCCCCCGCGATGGCGAGGGCACGGCGGCGCGAACGTGCGAAGCCTGGGCAGCGCGCCACGGGGGCTCCCGCCGCGGGCGCAGCGGGTGTCCCGGTCGCGTGCGCGACGCCGTCGGTTCGCTCGGGTCGGATCTTCATCGTCATGCCGGTTCCGGATTACGCGCGCCCCATCAGGCGCCGGAGTGCGCCGCGCATGCCGGCCACCTCGAGCAGCGCGGCCATCCACTGGCGGGCCCGGAACTGGGCAGGCGACTGGACCAGGAGGCGGAACAGCTCGGCGCGCTGTCCGGCCTGCATCAGGTAGCCGGCGTGCAGGCCGAGCCAGCGGCGGTGCACGCCTTGCGGACAGCGGCCGAGCGCGACCTGGCGCTCGAGCTCGACGACGAGCTTCAGGTGGTTACGGATCGCGGCCGGCGACGGCGAGGTCGCCAGCGTGCCGGCCAGTCCGAGGTGGTAGATCGCGAGAGGCCGGTCGTCGAACGCGAGCGGACCACGCTCGGCGAGCCGGATGAAGGCCAGCAGTTCCTCACCGAGGTTCATCCCGAGTTCGAAACCGCCGATCGCGAGCAGGTCCGCGCGTCGCGCCGCGGTGGCACCGATGAACAGCGGGCAGCCGCCGAGGCGCGACCATGCGGCGAAGAAGCCGTGGACGTCGACCGGCGAGACGCCGTCGAAGAGGCCCTGGCGCAGGTGCACGTCGGTGCCGCCCTGCACGATCTGGTACGCGGTGCCGAGCAGCGGTGCGTCGGGGTGGCGACGCGCGAGCGCGGCGATCGCCGCCAGGTAGCCCGGGCTCCATTCATCGTCCGCGTCGAGGAACGCGATGATGTCGGCGCGCGCGTGCTCGATGCCGGCATTGCGCGCCTTGGAGACGCCGCCGTTCGGTTGCCTAACGAGGCGGAACCTCGCGTCGCCGACGCAGGCACGCTCGAAGTCAGCGAAGCTCGTGTCGGTCGAGCCGTCGTCGACGACGATGACCTCGAAGTCGGCGAAGGTCTGCGAGCGGATCGAGGCGACACAGCGCTCGACGTACCCGGCCTTGTTGTACAGCGGGACGACGATGGACACCTCAGGCATCGCCGCCTCCGAAGCCGAGCCACCGTGCGAGCCGCGCCCCGAGCACCCGGCGCACCTTCGGCGCGAGTCCGAACACGGTCAGCAGGATCCGGTAGACGAGGGCGAACGTGATCCCTGCCATCGCGAGCCGGACGAGGGTACCCCCGGGCGCCTCGATCGTGCCCGCCGCGACCGAGGTCGCGGCCGCGGCCCCGCTCGCGATGGCCACGCGGGCCATCGCACCCCACTCCTGCGCGTCGCGCACGCGGATGTCCGACAACGACGCGAATCGTCGATAGAGAAGCGCCTGCGCGACGATCGCGCCGACGATCGCGCCCGCTGGCGCACCGACGAGGCCGAGCAGCTTCGCGCCGAGCAGCGCCGAGCCGATCGCGAACGGCAGCACGATCGCGTCGACCTTCATCACGAACCGGCCGTGCCCCATCGACACCAGGACGATCGCGATCTCGAGCGACTCGATCGCCATCACCAGCAGGTACATCCGCACGAACGGCGTCGCGCCGGCGTAGCGGTCGGTGAACAGCACCGACAGGATCGACTCGGCCCAGACGGCGATGAATGCGATCGCGGGAAACAGCAGCATCGTCACGGCGAGGTTCGTGCGCTGGTTGAGCGCGCGCATGCCGGCTAGGTTCTGCTGCGACTGCAGCCGGCTGAGCTCGGGCTGGATCACCTGGTTCACGGTGACGCGGATCAGCGTCTGCAACGGGCTGAACACCGCGGCGATCGAGTACAGGCCGAACTGCGCCGCCGAGAACAGGCTCGCGACCAGCC
>JADCHE010000083.1 GCA_020248665.1 Burkholderiales bacterium
ACTACGACGGCTTCCTGAAGATGGTCGCCTCGGGCGCGCCCTCGGCGGGCCACTGCAACACGATGGGCACGGCGCTGTCGATGAACAGCGTGGCCGAGGCGCTCGGCATGTCGCTGCCCGGCTGCGCCGCCATCCCGGCGCCGCATCGCGACCGCTACGAGATGGCCTACTGGACCGGCCGGCGGATCGTCGAGATGATCCGCGAGGACCTGCGTCCGTCGAAGATCATGACCCGCAAGGCGTTCGAGAACGCGATCGTCGCCGCGAGCGCGCTCGGCGCGTCGACCAACTGCCCGCCGCACGTGACCGCGATCGCGCGGCACATGGGCGTCGAGCTCGACATCCGAGACTGGGACCGGATCGGCTACGCGATCCCGCTGCTGGTCAACCTGATGCCGGCGGGCGAGTACCTCGGCGAGGAGTTCTACCGTGCCGGCGGCGTGCCCGCGGTGATGTACGAGCTGCTGCAGGCCGGCAAGCTGCACCCCGACGCGCTGACCGTGTCCGGCAACACCGTCGGCGAGGTCTACGGGAACACGCCGGCCACCGATCGGCGCGTGATCCGTGAATATGCGAAGCCGCTGCAGCCCGAATCGGGCTTCGCCGTGCTGTCCGGCAACCTGTTCGATGCAGCGGTGATGAAGACCTCGGTGATCTCGCCGGAGTTCAGGAAGCGCTACCTCGAGAACCCGAAGGACCCGGGCGCATTCGAGGGCCGCGCGATCGTCTTCGAGGGGCCCGAGGACTACCATGAGCGGATCAACGACCCGTCGCTCGCGATCGACGCGGACTGCATGCTCTTCATCCGCGGCACCGGCCCGATCGGCTATCCGGGCGCGGCCGAGGTGGTCAACATGCTGCCGCCCGACGCGCTGGTGAAGCAGGGCATCACGATGCTGCCCTGCATCGGCGACGGCCGGCAGTCGGGCACCTCGGCGAGCCCGTCGATCCTGAACGCGTCGCCCGAGTCGGCGGTCGGCGGCGGCCTCGCGCTGCTCAGGACCGGTGACCGCGTTCGTATCGACCTCGGCCGGCGCACCGCCGACATCCTGATCTCCGCCGACGAGTACGCGGCGCGCAAGGCCGCGTGGAAGGCGCCGGACCTCGAGAGCCAGACGCCGTGGCAGGAGCTGCAGCGCCGCCACGTCGGGCAGCTCTCGAGCGGCGCGTGCCTCGACTTCGCGGTGAAGTACCAGCGGATCTCGACGACCCGCGGTCTGCCTCGCGACAACCACTGACCGGTCGCGGAGCCGCGGTGCGTCGCGCGCTCTCGGGCCTGGCGCTGGTCGGCGCGCTCGCGGCGGGCTGCGCGAGCGTGCGGCCGGAATCCGGCGGGCGCGGGCCGCCCCCGAGCCCGGGCTCGGAAGTCGCGCCGTCCGACCCCGCGGACCGCGCGGCCGCCTACGCGGCGCCGGGGCCGTTCGAGGTCGACACGATCGACCTCGAGCTCGACGACCCCCCGCGCACGCGGACGATCCCGGTCCGGTTGCGCGTGCCGCGCCCGTGCGACGCATCGGTGCGCCGTCCGCTGGTGCTGTTCTCGCACGGCCTCGGCGGCTCTCGCTCGGGCGGCGCGGCCTGGGGCGCGCACTGGGCCGGGCACGGCTTTGCGGTGGCGCACCTGCAGCACCCCGGCTCGGACGAGTCGCTGTGGCGCGGCCGCGCGTTCGCGCTCGAGACGCTGCGCGCCGGCCTGACGGCGGCGCAGTACGTCGCGCGCATCGACGACGTTCGCGTCGCCGCCGAGCGGCTCGGCGCGCTGGCCGCGACCCGCTCCGGGCTCGCGTGCGTGGACGTCACTCGGATCGGCATGGCCGGGCACTCGTTCGGCGCGGCGACGACGCTCGCGATCGCCGGGCAGTGGCTGCCCGCGTCCGAGGGCCGCGGGCCAGGGCCTTGGGCGCGCGAGCCGCGGGTCGCGGCGGCGCTCGCGCTGAGCCCGTCGGTCCGCGACGAGGCGCGGCGCACGCTCGCCGGCGTCGGCGTGCCGGTCCTGGTCGCGACCGGCAGCCTCGACGACGACGTCGTCGGCAACGGCGCGACGCCCGAGACGCGCCGCGCGGTCTATGAGGCGTTGCCGCCGCAGCGTCGCGCGCTGCTGTGGCTCGACGGCGCGGACCATTTCGCGTTCTCCGGCGGCGAGTCGGTGCCCGGCCGGGCCTCGGTGCGCCGGTCCGACGCCGAGGTGCACCGGGTGGTGCGCGCGGTCGGCGTCGCGTTCTGGCGCGCGACGCTGCAGGACGATGCCCCCGCGCGTGCCTGGCTCGACGGCGACGGGCCGCGCGCGCTGCTCGGACCCGCCGACGCGTGGCGGCCCCGCTGAGGCTGCGTCAGTCCCCGTCCTGCCAGAGCCACGCTGCGCCGCGCACCCCCGACGAGTCGCCGTGCGCGGCGCGCACGACGCGCGTGCGCAGGTCGTCGGAGAACACCTTCGGCGCGAGCCGGGCCGGCAACTCGCGCGCCGCGGCGTCGACGTTCGACAGCCCGCCGCCGAGCACGACGACGTCCGGGTCGAGCACGTCCACGACCATCGCGAGGCCGCGCGCGAGCCGGTCGAGCCAGCGACCGAGGCTCGCGGCGCAGCCGGCGTCGCCGTCGGCGGCGCGCCGCGCGATCGCCTCGGCGTCGAGCGCCTCGCCGGTCGCGCGCCGGTGGTCGGCCGCGAGCGCCGGTCCCGACAGCCAGGCTTCGATGCAGCCGTCGCGGCCGCACCAGCAGCGCGGCCCGGGCCGCTCGTCGTCGCGCGGCGCGGGGAGCGGCACGTGGCCCCACTCGCCGGCGATGCCGTTGGCTCCGAGAAGCGCGCGGCCGTCGATCGCGATGCCTGCGCCGACCCCGGTGCCGAGGATCGCCGCGAACACCACGTGCGCACCCGCCGCCGCACCGTCGACCGCCTCGGACACGGCGAGGCAGTTGGCGTCGTTCTGCACGCGGACCTCGCGTCCGAGCGTGCGTTCGAGGTCCTCGCGCAGCGCGCGGCCGTTGAGCCAGGTCGAGTTCGCGTTCTTCACGCGCCCGGTGGGCGTCGAGATCGTGCCGGGGATGCCGACGCCGACCGTGCCGCGCGCGCCGAGCTCGCGCTCGGCGTCGGCCACGAGCGCGGCGATCGCGGACACCGTCGCGTCGTAGTCGTCGCGCGGCGTGGGCACGCGCCGGCGCAGCCGCGGCGCGCCGGCGCCGTCGAGCGCGGCGATCTCGATCTTCGTGCCGCCGAGGTCGACGCCGAGGCGCGGCCTCACCAGCGCACCGGTTGCGGGAGCGAGCGCATCGGGGGATGATGCCCGAAGCGATGCCGCTCGTGCGAGCGCCGCGCATCGCCCTCCCGCGACGCACCCATGGGCACCATCGAAGGCATCCGCAAGCACGGCTTTCGCAAGTGGTACGAGCGGCAGCTGATCGAGAGTCACGCGTGGCTGGTCACGCTGCTGCTCGCGGTGCTGATGATGGCGGCCGGCCTGGAGGCGCTGTCGTTCCGCGACGGGCCGCTCGAGGTGCTGTTCGACGCCGCGATCGTCGCCGGTGGCGCCGCGCTGTCGTGGGTCGCCTGGCGCCGCTATGCGACGACCATGCTCGTGGCCGAGCACGTCGGGCACCAGGCCGTATGCCCGCTCTGCGAGCGTTACGGATTCCGCGCGGTGCCGCCCGCCGAGGACGGCGCGCACGGGACGCCGATGCGGTTGCTCGCCGCCTGCGCGCGCTGCGGGCACCGCTGGCCGATCGACCCGGTTCCCTGAGGGCGTGCCGACCCGTCCCTCTCCCGCGCGGGATTTCGCCGCGATGGGTGGGGGCGCTTGCCATGCGGGGCCGTTGCAGCTTATAAGCTAGCCCTTCCTTCGGAGTTCGCCGCAGACGGCGGGCCCAGATGCGGGCGGAGACAGATGACGACAGGCGGGGACGACGCACTGCTCAGCGTGCGCGGGGTGACCGTTAAGTTCGGCGGGATCGTCGCGCTGGATGCGGTCACGTTCGACGTGCCGCGAGGGGGCGTGTGCGGGCTGATCGGACCGAACGGCGCGGGCAAGACGACGCTGTTCAACTGCCTGAGCCGGCTCTACGAGTACCAGGAAGGGGATATCCTCTACGAGGGCACGTCGATCACGCGCACGCCGGTCCACGAGATGGCGGGCCTCGGCATCGGCCGCACCTTCCAGAACCTCGCGATGTTCCGCACGCTGTCCGTCGAGCGGAACGTGATGATCGGCGCGCACAGCCGCTCGAAGGCCGGCTTCGCCGCGAGCGCGCTCGGCCTCGGCGCGGTCGACGCCGAGGAGGTGACGCTGCGCGAGCGTGCCGCGAAGATCATGGACTACCTGAAGCTCTCGCCGCACAAGGACCGGCTGGTCGCCGACCTGCCCTTCGGCATCCAGAAGCGCGTCGAGCTCGGCCGTGCGCTCGCCGCCGACCCGAAGCTGCTGCTGCTCGACGAGCCTGCCGCAGGCCTCAACCACGAGGAGCTTCACTCGCTGGGCGAGCTGATCGAGGACATCCGCGACCGGCTCGGCATCACGGTGCTGCTGGTCGAGCACCACATGAGCCTGGTGATGAGCGTGTCCGACAAGGTCGTCGCGCTGAACTTCGGCCGCCGCATCGCCGAAGGCACGCCCGCCGAGATCCAGCGCCACCCCGACGTCATCGCGGCCTACCTCGGAGCCCCGGCCGATGCCTGATCTGCTCGAAGTGAAGGGGCTGAAGGCCTCGTACGGTGCGACCCAGGTCCTGTTCGACATCGACTTCAGGCTCGCGCAGGGCGAGATCACCGCCATCCTGGGCGCCAATGGCGCGGGCAAGACCACGACGCTGCGCGCGATCTGCCAGGCGGTGAAGACCGGCGGCAGCGTGCTGTTCGACGGCCAGCAGCTGGTCGGCAAGTCGACCGAGAGCGTGGTGCGGATGGGCGTCGCGCAGGTGCCCGACGGCCGCGGCACGTTCACCGCGCTGTCGGTCGAGGAGAACCTGAAGCTCGGAGCCTACGTCCGCAAGGACCGGGCCGGCATCGCCGACGACATCGAGAAGGCGTACGACCGCTTCCCGCGCCTCAAGGAGCGACGTCACCAGCAGGCCGGCACGCTGTCGGGCGGCGAGCAGCAGATGCTCGCGATCAGCCGGGCGCTGATGCTGCGTCCGCGGATGCTGCTGCTCGACGAGCCCTCGTTCGGCCTCGCGCCGCTGATCGTCGCGGAGATCTTCCGGATCATGAGGAAGATCAACGAGGAGGAGAAGGTGAGCATGCTACTGGTCGAGCAGAACGCGAACATCGCGCTCGACGTCTCGCATCACGCCTACCTGCTCGAGACCGGCCGGATCGCCGTCAGCGGCCCGAGCCAGCAGATCAAGAACGACGAGACGATCCGCCGGGTCTACCTCGGCTACTGAGACCGACACGATGGAAGGCTTCCTCCACCAGGTCTTCGCCGGCATCGCCACCGGGGGCATCTACGCCTCGGTCGCGCTCGCGCTGGTCATGATCTACCAGTCGACCCACCACATCAATTTCGCCCAGGGCGAGATGGCGATGTTCAGTACGTTCATCGCGTGGTGGCTGATCCAGAAGGGCATTCCCTACTGGGGCGCGTTCTTCCTCACGGTGGCGTTCTCGTTCGCCGCGGGCCTGCTGATCCAGCGCACGATCCTCAAGCCGGTCGAGAAGGCGCCGGTGCTGACCAACGTGATCGTGTTCATCGGCCTGCTGGTGATCTTCAACTCGGTCGCCGGCTGGATCTTCGACCACACCGTCAAGCCCTTCCCGACGCCGTTCCCGAAGGGCTCGTTCATCGAGTCGAAGTACTTCAGCGCTCACGAGATCGGCACCATCGTCGTGATGCTGTGCGTGCTGGCGGTGCTGTTCGCGTTCCTGCGCTACACGCCGGTCGGGCTCGCGATGCGCGCGGCCGCGCAGAACCCGGAGTCCGCGCGACTGGTCGGCATCCGGGTGTCGTGGATGCTGGGCATCGGCTGGGGCCTGGCCGCGGCGATCGGCGCGGTCGCCGGGATGATGATCGCGCCGGTGGTGTTCCTCGAGCCGAACATGTTCTCCGGCATCCTGCTCTACGGCTTCGCGGCCGCGCTGCTCGGCGGCATCGACAACCCCTGGGGCGCGGTGATCGGCGGCTTCATCGTCGGCGTGCTCGAGAACATCCTCGGCGCCTACGTGATCGGCACCGAGCTCAAGCTGTCGGTCGCGCTGGTGCTGATCGTCGTGACGCTGACCCTCAAGCCGAACGGCCTGTTCGGCAAGGCCGTGGTGACCCGGGTATGAACACGATCGACCGCAAGTGGATGTGGATCGGCGGGATCGTCCTGCTCGCCTTCCTGCTGGTGCTGCCGTTCCTGGTCAAGAACTTCCGGGTGTTCCAGCTCAACATGGTGATGATCTACGCGATCGCCATCCTGGGGCTGAACATCCTGACCGGCTACAACGGACAGATCTCGCTCGGGCACGGCGCGTTCTACGCGATCGGCGCGTACGTGGCGGCGATGCTGATGGCCTACGGGCACTGGCCGTTCTGGCTGACGCTGCCGGTGGCCGCGGTGGTCTGCTTCGGCTTCGGCTACCTGATGGGCTTCCCGGCGCTGCGCCTGGGCGGGCACTACCTCGCGCTCGCGACCTTCGCGCTCGCGCTCGCGGTGCCGCAGTTGCTCAAGTACAAGGCGATCGAGAGCTGGACCGGCGGCGTGATGGGCATCGTGCTGACCAAGCCCGATCCGCCGTTCCAGCTCACGGTGCTCGGCCAGCCGCTGTCGCAGGACCGCTGGCTGTACTTCGTCACGCTCGCGGTCATGCTGCTGATGTTCCTGCTCGCCTGGCGGCTGCTGCGCGGCCGGGTCGGTCGGGCGCTGATCGCGATCCGCGATCACCCGATCGCAGCCGCCGCGATGGGCATCAACCTGCCGGTGTTCAAGTCGCTGACCTTCGGCGTATCCGCCGCGTTCACCGGTGTGGCGGGCGCGCTCGGCGCCGTTGTGGTGGCGTTCGTGTCGCCCGACAGCTTCACGGTGTTCCTGTCGATCACGCTGCTGGTGGGCGTCGTCGTCGGCGGCCTCGCGACGATCCACGGCGCGATCTTCGGTGCGTTCTTCATCCAGTTCGTGCCGCACTGGGCGGAGGACATCTCGAAATCCGCGCCGTGGGCGATCTACGGCGTCTTCCTGATCATGCTGATGTACGTGATGCCCACCGGCGCGGCGGGCCTCATCGACCGTGTCCTCGGCATGTTCAGGCGTTCCACCCCCACGGCATCCCCTTCCGGAGTGTCGGCTCCCGCGGCCGCACCGGTATCGTCCCAACCTGCTGGAGGCAAGCTCTGATGAAACGCAAGTTCCTCTCCGTCGCCCTCGCCGGCCTGAGCGCCGCGCTGATCGGCATGCCCGCGGTCGCGCAGAAGAAGTACGACCCGGGTGCGACCGACAAGGAGATCAAGATCGGTGGCATCAGCCCGTACTCGGGCCCCGCCTCGGCGTATGGCACGATCGGCAAGGCGATCGACGCCTACTTCAAGAAGGTCAACGCCGAGGGCGGCATCAACGGGCGCCAGATCAAGTTCATCACGCTGGACGATGGCTACAACCCGGCCCGCACCGTCGAGCAGACCCGCAAGCTCGTCGAGCAGGAGGAGGTGCTGCTGCTGTTCAACACGCTGGGTACCCCGCCGAACACGGCGATCCACAAGTACATGAACCAGAAGAAGGTGCCGCAGCTGTTCGTGGCGACCGGCGCCACGCTCTGGGGCGACCCGAAGAACTTCCCCTGGACGATGGGCTGGCAGCCGAACTACCAGGCGGAGGGCAAGATCTACGCGGCGCACATCCTCGAGACGAGGCCGAACGCGAAGATCGGCATCCTGATGCAGAACGACGACTACGGTCGCGACTACCTGAAGGGCTTCCTCGACGGGCTGGGCGACAAGGCCAAGTCGATGATCGTCAGGCAGGTCACCTACGAGGTGACCGACCCGACGGTCGACTCGCAGATGGTCCAGCTCAAGGACTCGGGCGCGGACACGTTCTTCAACATCACCACGCCGAAGTTCGCGGCGCAGGCGATCAAGAAGGCGGCCGAGATCGGCTGGAAGCCGGTGCACTACCTGAACTCGGTGTCGAACGCCGCGGGCGCGGTGATGACGACCGCGGGCGCGGAGAACGGCATCGGCGTGATCTCGGCCTTCTACCTGAAGGACCCGACCGATCCGCAGTGGCAGAACAGCAAGGAGTACAAGGACTGGCTCGCCTGGATGCAGAAGTACTTCCCGGGTGGCGACCTGAAGGACAACCTGAACGTGTTCGGCTACACGGTCGCGCAGACGCTCGAGCAGGTGATCAAGCAGGCCGGGGACAACCTGACCCGCGAGAACATCATGAAGCAGGCCGCGAGCCTGGACATGACGCTGCCGATGCTGCTCCCGGGCGTCAACATCAAGACCGGGCCGGACGACTTCTACCCGATCGAGCGCGAGCAGCTGGCGCGCTGGGACGGCAAGACCTGGGTGCTGTTCGGCAAGGTGATCGGTCGGTGACCGACCAGGCCTGAGCCGAGACCGGACCGCGCGTCCGGCCACCGGGCCCGCCCGCTTCGCGCGAGCGGGCCCGTTCCTTTTCCGCACGTCCATTCACGCATCGCCCGACGCCATGAACGAACCGCTCGACGATCCCCAGGTCTTCATCCCCGACGTGATCGCGAACCACGCGCGCTTCCAGCCGCGCAAGGAGGCCGTCGTATGCGGCGACGTGCGGCGCAGCTGGGGCGACTTCGACGCGAACATCAGCCGCATCGCGCACGCGCTGCTCGGCGAGGGGCTCGCGCGCGGCGACCGCGTGGCGGTGATGATGGGCAACCGCGTCGAGATGCTCGAGGCGGTGTTCGGCATCGTCCGCGCGGGGGGCTGCGCGGTGCCGCTGTCGGGGCTGCTGACCGGCCCGCAGCTCGCGGGGCTGCTCGCCGACTCGGGCTCGGTCGGCGCGTTCACCACGGCGGACTTCCGGGCGAAGCTCGACGCGCTGCCCGAGCTGCCGGCCTGCCTGCGGCGCGACCTGCTCGTCGCGGCCGACGACGACGCCGACCCGCGCTGGCGGCCGCTCGCGACCTTCGTCGAGCGCATGCCGTCGACCCAGCCGGCGGTGACCTACCGGATGGACGACGCGTTCAACATCATCTACTCGTCGGGCACGACCGGCCTGCCGAAGGGCATCGTGCAGACGCACCGCGCGCGGCAGCACTGGGCCTGGTCGAACGCGATCGAGCTCGGTGTGCGCGACAGCAGCCGCGCGCTGACGACGACCTCGCTGTACTCGAACGGCACGTGGCTGACGATGCTGCCGGCGCTGTGGTGCGGGGGCACGCTCGTCGCGATGCCGGCGTTCGATCCGCGGCGCTTCCTCGAGCTGGTCCGCGACGAGCGGATCACGCACACGTTCATGGTGCCGTCGCAGTTCATCATGGTGCTGGCGGAGCCCTCGCTGGACGGCGCCGACACCTCGTCGCTGCAGTCGATCCTGTGCGCCGGCTCGCCGCTGCGGCCGGACACCAAGCGGCAGGTGATCGGACGCTTCGGCCCGAAGCTCACCGAGCTCTACGGCTTCTCGGAGGGCTTTGCGACGATGCTCAAGCCCTGGCACCCCGCGGACAAGTTCGAGACCGTCGGCACGCCGGTGATCGGCTTCGAGATCCGGATCCTGTCGGAGGACGGGCGCGAGCTGCCGCGCGGCGAGGTCGGCGAGATCGCCGGCTACGGCGGCGGCATGATGAGGGGGTATCACGGCCGGCCCGAGGAGACCGCGAAGCTCGTCTGGCGCGACGAGCGCGGACGCAGCTTCATCCGCTCCGGCGACGTCGGGCGGCTCGACGAGGACGGCTTCCTGTCGATCCTCGACCGCAAGAAGGACATGATCATCAGCGGCGGGTTCAACGTGTTCCCGAGCGACCTCGAGCAGGTCGTGGGCGGGCACCCCGCGGTGATGGACGTGACGGTGATCGGCATCCCGCACGAGCGCTGGGGCGAGACGCCGCTCGCGCTGGTGATCCGCACGGCGGGCGCCGCGGCGACCGAGGCCGAGGTGCTCGCGTGGGCCAACGAGCGGCTCGGCAAGCACCAGCGGCTCGGCGCGGTCGAGTTCCGCGCGGAGTTCCCCCGCAACGCGCTCGGCAAGGTGCTGAAGAAGGACCTGAGGGCGCCCTATTGGGCGGCGGCGGGGCGCGCGCTCTGAGGCACCGGCGCCGGCCTCGCTTTCCCGGGCTCAGCGCACCTCGATCCGGTAGGTCGCGCGCTGCGCCGGCGGCATCGTGGGCGGATCGGCCGGACGGCGGAACTCGAAGCGCAGCGTGCCGCTGCCCGGCTCGGCGCCCGAGAAGCGCCAGGTCTCCTGCGCGGGCACGCCGGCGAGCTCGCCGGCTCCGGCCTCGCTGCTCGCGACGCGGTCGGCGCGCACGACCGAGGGCACCGGGCCGACCAGCGTCCAGCGGTAGCCGCTCGACGGAAAGCCCGGCAGCCGGACCTCGAAGACGTCGCCGACGCGCGTGGCGATCCGGTAGCCGCGCAGGTCGACCGAGGGCACGCCGTCGGGCGCAGGCCCGATCGACGTGGTCGGCGCGCCGAGCATCGGCGGCGCCATCATCGAGGGCCGGTCGGCCATCGACGGCGACCCGCAGCCGGGGAGCAGCGACGCGAGCACGAGCACGGCGGCCACGGGCGCGCCGCGGCGGGCGCGGCTCGCACCGCCCGGGATCGGGCGCAGCGCTGGGGAGGCGGGGACGGCGGTCATCGGCGGCGCTCCTGCGCGACGTCGGCCCCCGATGCTACACGCCCCCGACGACCGTCCCGCGCGAGGGCGCCTGCAGCACGATCACCGAGCAGGCCGCCTCGTCGAAGCCGATCACGCCCCCGCCGTTCTCGGCGAGCGCGAGGTCGGCGCGGCGGGCCTGCCGATCGCCGGCCTCGCGGCGCAGCTGCAGTGCGAGCTCGTAGACCATCGACAGGCCGGTCGCGCCGACCGGGTGACCCTTCGACACCAGGCCGCCCGACAGGTTGACGGGGCGTGCGCCGTCGAGCGCCGTCGTGCCCGAGCCGACGTAGGCGCCGCCCTCGCCGTCGGCGCAGAAGCCGAGCATCTCGCACTGGAAGACCTCGCAGAACGAGGTCGCGTCGTGGACCTCGGCGAGGTCGATCGCCTCCGGGCCGATGCCGGCCGCGGCATACGCCCGCTGCGCCGCGAGCCGCGACAGGCCGGGCTCGTCGAGCGCGCGGTACTTGCCGCCGGTCATCGCGGCCGAGCGTACGCGGATCGCGCGCTCGCGCACCCGTGCGGGCAGCGTCGCCAGCACCTCGGCCGAGCACAGCAGCGCCGCGGCCGCGCCGTCGCCGATCGGCGAGCACATCGAGCGCGTCAGCGGCGCGCTCACCATGCGGTCGGCGAGCACCTGCTCGGGCGTGACCTCGAAGCGGTACTGCGCGAGCGGGTTGCGCGCGCCCATCGCGTGGTTCTTCGACGCGCCGACGGCGATCTGCCGCGCGGTGGTGCCCCAGCGCTTCATGTGCCACGCGGCCTGCATCGCGTAGGTGTCCATGAACACCGTGCCGCCGCCGGCGCCGGGCGCGAAGGGCTTGCCGGCCTGCTCGCCCGCGCGGCGGTAGTAGTCGTGCCACTCCTGGGGGTCGAGCTGGTCGATGCCGCCGGCGAAGATCGCCTGCGTGCGGGCCGGGTCGCCCTCGACGAAGGTCTTCTCGACGCCGATCGCCAGCGAGAGCCCCGCCTGACCGGACAGCACGTCCTTCCACGCGCCCTGGAACGCCATCGACGCGGTCGCGCAGCCGCCCTCGACGTTGACCATCGGCACGCGCTCGGGGAAGCGGCCCTCGCGTACCAGCGGCGTGAAGCAGACCTGGCCGCGGATGTTCGGCTGGCCCCACTTGTCCATGCCGCAGTTGCCGAACCACGAGGACTCGATGCGGCCGCCGTCGTCGAGGCCCGCGTCGCGCAGCACGGCCTCGTAGGCCTCGCGGGCCAGGTCCTTGAAGCTCGCGTCGGGGCGCTTGGCGAAGGGGGTGCAGGCCACGCCGATCACGTATGCGTCGCTCATCGCCGGAAGGCTCCTCTGTCTGGGTTCATGGGGTCAGGCCAGCCGCAGCGGCAGCCGCGTCATGCCGCGCATCACCATCGCGTCGAGCCACTCGGTGTCGCCCGCGCCGCGCGCGATCCGCGGGTGGCGCTCGAGCAGCGCGGCGATGCAGGCTTGCGCCTCGAGCCGCGCGAGCGGGGCGCCGAGGCAGAAGTGGATACCCGAGCCGAAGGTGAGGTGCCGGTTCGGTGAGCGCGCGAGGTCGAGTTCGTCCGGACGCTCGAAGCGGCGCGGGTCGCGGTTGGCGGCGGCGACCATCGCGTAGACGCGCTCGCCGGCGCGCAGCGCGCGCCCGCCGATCTCGTGGTCGCGCGCGACGACGCGCGCGACCGAGTTGCTCGGACCGTCGTAGCGCAGGAACTCCTCGACCGCCGGGTCGATCAGGTCGGGCTCGGCGCGCAGGCGCGCCGCCTGCTCCGGATGGTCGAGCAGCGCGTTGACCGCGTTGGTGAGCAGGCTCGTCGTGGTCTCGTGGCCGCCGAACAGCATCAGGATGCAGGTGCCGACCAACTCGTCCTCGGAGAGCGCGCCCTCGTCGTCGGTTGCGGCGATCATCCGGCTGATCACGTCCTCGCGCGGCTCGGCGCGGCGCTCCGCGATCAGCCCGCGGAAGAACGCGGCCATCGCGTGCGTGCCGTCGCGCACGCGCTCGTAGCGGCGCGGCTCGGCGCGCGAGGTGCCGATGAAGGCACGGATGTCGTCCGACCAGCCCTTGATCTCCTCGAAGTGCTCGCGCGGGATGCCGAGCATGTCGAGGATCACCCACGCCGGCACCAGCGCGGCGACCTCGGCGGCGAAGTCGATCTCGTCGCGGCCGTGCACGCGGTCGAGCACCTGGTCGACGACGCGGCGCACCTGCGGCTTCATGCCGGCCACCAGCCGCGGGTTGACGACGCCGTTCAGGATGCGGCGCAGCCGCGTGTGCTCGGGCGGGTCGCGGAACACCAGCCACACCGACAGGTAGCGCATCACCTCGGCCAGCATCGAGCGGCGCGCCTCGTCCTTCAGCGACGCGTAGAACGGGGTCAGGCGGTTGGGCGACAGCGCGTCGGCCATCGCGACCTCGCGCACGTCGTCGTAGCGGGTGACCACCCAGGTGCGCAGCGCAGGGCTCCAGTGGACCGGGTCCTCGTCGCGCAGCCGCGCGAAGAGCGGGTACGGATCGCGCCGGATCGCCTCGTCGGTCGGGTCGTAGACCGGTGCCGCCGCGGTCAATGCAGGCTCCCGGCGGGCGCGGGCTCGAGCGGCACACGCTCGGCGATCGTGATCCGGTGCAGCAGCCGGCGGTGGCCCTCGTAGCCGCCGGTGGCCGCGTGCACGAGGCGGCGGTTGTCCCACAGCAGCAGCATGCCGGGCGCCCAGCGGTGGCGGTAGACGAACTCGGGCCGCTTCTGGTGCTCGAAGAGGCGCTTCAGCAGGTCGGCGCTCTCGTCGGCGGGCAGGCCCTCGATGCCGATCGTGTAGCCGGGGCTCACGAAGAGCGCAACGCGGCCGGTCTCCGGGTGCGCGCGCGCGACCGGGTGCAGGCGCGTGGCGAGCGCGTCGTCGCCGAAGCGGATCGCCATCGAGCGGCCGCGCGCCCGGTCCTGCTCGCCGTACATGCCGTCGCGCGCATAGCCGCGGCGCGCCGAGTGCACCGCGCGGCGGTCGCGCAGCAGCGTGCGCTCGGCCGCCGGCAGCGCGTCCCAGGCGGCGGCGCCGCAGGCGAAGAGCGTGTCGCCGCCGACCGGCGGCACGACCGTGCCGTACAGCGCGGTGCCGGCCGGGGGCACCGGCAGGAAGCTCCAGTCGGAGTGCCAGGTCTCGGCGAAGATCGGTGCCTGCTCGTCGGGCTCGCGGCGGATCTCGACCACGTGCGCGTGCCCGGGGATCGGCGCGATGAACGGATCGTCGCCGCGCGGCCCGAGCGCGAGCGTGAAGCGCTCGAGGTCCCCGATCGACAGGCCCTGGTCGGGGAACGCGACGACGCCGTGCTCGAGCCAGGCCGCGCGGACCACGGCGAGCGTGGCGTCGTCGAGCGACGCGGACAGGTCGACGCCGCGGACGAAGGCGCCGCAGGCGGCGCCGGAGGGTTCGATGTGGATCATGGCGCCGGGGTCTCCCAGGGTCTCGTCGTCGTACCGTCTCGGCCCTCGGGAGGTCGGGGCCATCGCGGCAGGGCTCGGGCCGTGCCGGATCGGACGATTGTTCGCGATGGGGGCGGGGGGGTCAAGCCGGCAGACCGCCCGCGTACGGTGCATGCGGGGTCGCGTCAGTCGTCGTCGAAGCCGAGGCCGAGCTGGCGCGGGTCGGCGGTCGGCGCGGGCCGCGCGCGGCGCACCGGCTCGCGCCGCGGGTGGCGGCTGCCGTGCCGCGCCCAGACGGCCTGCGCGACGCGGCGCGCATCCGGGTCGCGGCGCACTGCCCAGATCCGCTCGCGCGCCTCGCGCGCCGCCAGTGACCAGTCGACGATTGGAGGCGGGTAGTCGGTCGTGCCGAGCTCGGGGAGCCACGCGCGCACGAAGCGGCCCTCGGGGTCCTGCTCGGCCTGCTGGCGGGCGGGGCTGTAGACGCGGGTCGCGTTGATGCCGGTCACGCCCGACTGCATGTGCAGCTGGGGCCAGTGGATGCCCGGCTCGTAGTCGACGAAGCGGCGCGCGAGCACGATGCCGGTCGCGCGCCAGTGCAGCCACAGCGGGTAGGCGGCGACGCTCGCGAGCATCGCGCGCATCCGGAAGTTCAGCCAGCCGGTCGCGTCGAGCATCCGCATGCAGGCGTCGACGATCGGCCAGCCGGTGCGGCCGTCGCGCCAGGCCTCGAAGCGGCGGCGCTCGTCGTCGTCGAGCGCGCCCTCGTTGCGCAGGCCGTCGAAGCCGGGGTGCGGGTTGCGGTGCTCGATCGCCGGCTCGGACTCGAGCTTCTGCACGAAGTGGCAGTGCCAGTGCAGCCGCGACTCGAAGGACTTGAGCCCGGCGCGGCGCGCGGGGTCGGTCTCGCCGCGCCGCGCGGCCCAGGTGGCCCGCACCAGCTCGCGGACCGAGACCGTGCCGAGCGCGAGGTGCGGCGACAGGCGCGAGCAGTCGTCGGGCGCGGTCAGCGGCGAGGCCATGCCGGCGCGGTAGCGGGCGAGCGGCTCGCCGAGGAAGCGCTCGGTGCAGGCGATCGCCTCGGCGCGGCCGCCGCGCTGGCGCAGCGGCGGGTCGGGGTCGCCCGGGTAGAAGGCCGAGGGGTCGGGGACGGCG
>JADCHE010000084.1 GCA_020248665.1 Burkholderiales bacterium
CCTGATGAAGCAGGTGATGGAGGGCGTGACGCCGACGCGCGAGACGCAGCTGCACCTCGACCGGTGCCTCACCTGCCGCAACTGCGAGAGCACCTGCCCGTCGGGCGTGCGCTACGGACATCTCGTCGACATCGGCCGCGGGCTCGTCGAGCAGCGCGTGCGGCGTCCGCTCGGCGAGCGCATCGTGCGCGGCGCGCTGCGCGAGGGCCTGACGCGTCGGTGGCTGTTCGACCCGGCGATGCGCGTCGGGCAGGCGCTGCGCCCGATGCTGCCTGGCACGCTGAAGGCGAAGGTGCCGGCGCGGCGCGCGCCCGGCGAGCGGCCGCGCCGCGTGCACGCGCGCAGGGTGCTGCTGCTCGACGGTTGCGTGCAGCCCGCGATGATCCCCGCGATCGACGCGGCGACCGAACGCGTGCTCGATGCGCTCGGCATCCAGGGCGTCACGGTCGCGCGCTCGGGCTGCTGCGGCGCGATCCGCCATCACCTGAACGACGCGGCCGGTGCGCTCGACGACGCGCGCCGCAACGTCGACGCATGGTGGCCGTGGATCGACGGCAGCCGCGTGTCGCGCACCGACGGCGGCGAGTTCGCCTCGACGCGCGGCGAGGGCGTCGAGGCGATCGTCGTCAACGCCTCGGGCTGCGGCGCGATGCTCGCCGACTACGGCCACCTGCTGCGCGACGACCCGGCCTACGCGCAGAAGGCTGCGCGCGTGTCCTCGCTGGTCCGCGACCTGTCGGTGTTCCTGCAGGGCGAACGCGAGCGGCTCGCGGCGCTGGTCGCGTCGGCGCCGCCGCGCACCGACGGCGAGCGGCCCGCCAAGCGCGTCGCGTTCCATCCGCCGTGCACGCTGCAGCACGGCCAGCAGGTCCGCGGCGCGGTCGAGTCGCTGCTCGCGGCTTGCGGCGCGGAGCTCGTGCCCTTCGCCGAGTCGCACCTGTGCTGCGGCTCGGCGGGCACGTACTCGGTGCTCCAGTCGGTGCTGTCGACGCAGCTGCGCGACCGCAAGCTCGGCCACCTGCAGGCGAACGCGCCGGACGCGATCCTGTCGGCGAACATCGGCTGCCTGACCCACCTGCAGTCGGGCACGGGCACACCGGTGCGCCACTGGGTCGAGTGGGTCGATCGCGCGCTGCCCGCGGCCCGCTGATCGCGGCCCGCCGACCGCGCCGCGCCGATGTCCGCCCCGGCCCCCGCATCGCCCGCGACGTCCGCAGCCGGGGCCGGGCGGCTGCTGGTGCGGCTGCCGAACTGGGTCGGCGACGTCTGCATGGCGCTGCCCGCGCTGCGCGCGCTCGAGGCCGCCGGGCTCGCGCCGGTGCTCGCCGGCAAGGGCTGGGCCGCCGACCTTCTCGCGGGCCACGGCTGGCCGCTGACGACGCTGCCCGCGGGCACGCGTGCCGCGGTGCGCGCGCTGCGCGAGGCGCACGCGCCGCGACGCGGGCTGCTGCTGACGAACTCGATCGGCAGCGCGCTCGCGCTGCGGCTCGCGGGCGTGTCCGCGCTCGGCTACCGCAACGAGGGTCGGGCGTTCCTGCTCGGCCGCACGCTCGCGCGCGTCGACGGTCTGCACGAGGTCGAGGTCTTCTGGAGGCTCGCCGCGGCGACCGCCGAGTGGCTCGGGTGCGCGCCGCTGCCGCCCGTGCCGCCCGCATCGCTCGGGCTGCGCTTCGCCGACGCGCACCGGCACGCCGCGCGCGATGCGCTCGCGCGCGCGGGCCTCGCCGACGGCGCACGTTACGCGGTGGTCGCGCCGCTCGCGGCCGGCACCACCGGCGGCGAGAGCAAGGCGTGGCCGGCGTTCGGCGAGCTCGATCGCACGCTGCGCGTCGCGGGGCTCGCCACGGTGTGTTGCCCGGGCCCCGGCGAGGATGCGGCGGCGCGCGCCGCGGTGCCGGGCGCGATCGTGCTGCCCGGGCTCGGGCTTGGCGCGTACGCGGCGGTGTGCGCCGGCGCGCGCGTGACCGTCGCCAACGACTCGGGGCCGATGCACCTCGCCGCCGCCGTCGGCGCGCCGGTGCTCGGCGTGTTCGGCCCGGGCGATCCTCGGCGCACTCGGCCGTGGGGCCCGCGCGCACACTGGCTCGGCGGCGACGGCACCTGGCCATCCGCCAAAGCGGTCGCGCGGCTCGCCTCGGAGGTCGCGACCTGACTCGTACCGGCGAGTCGCTCAGCGGAATGCATCGGAGTGTGTCAAGCCTGAGCGTTCCAACGGTCGCCACCGTGGTACGGTCGGCGCTCCTGAAGGCTGGTTCATTCGCGCATGGAGCAGGGAGCAGAGCGGACTGCGGCCGCGGCGGCGAGCACGACGCGTGCGGCGTCCCCGCGGATCATCGCCATCGCGCTCGTGCTGCTCGGGCACGCGTCGCTGGTGCTCGCGGGCGTCTTCGAGGCGGCGCCCTGGGTGCCGATCCTCGAGTGTGTCGTCGTGTGCGCGATCGGTCTCGTGCATCTGAGGCGCGTCTGCGAAGAGCCCGAGCCCGAGGTCCCGGCGTCGCCGCCCGCCCCGTCCTTCACCCGGTCGATCGTGCCCGGCCGCGTCGCGCCGCCGCTCGACGCCGGCGATCACGTCGCCGGCAGCTGAGTCAGCGCGGCGCCGGCTGCCAGCCGGTGAGCGCCCAGCGCGTGCGCTCCTCGCGCGCGCGGCCCATGCGGCCCGTCGGCGAGCCCGGCATGTAGGTGCCGGTCCACTCGCGCTGCACCCACCGGCCGACCTCGGGCGCGTACCACAGCGTGTCGACGCGTTCCGGCAGGTAGCGGAAGAAGTCCGGGTGCCGGAAGTCGATGACCTTCTCGATGCGCAGCGCGTCGAATGTGCCCGCGGGCACCGCGACGCGCTCCCAGCCGAGCACGCGCAGCCGCTGCGCCCAGTCGAGCGGCTGGCTCCAGTACTCGCTGCGGTAGCGGGTGCGCGACGCGAGGAACTGCCCCGTGCGCGCGCCCGGCGGCACGACCGGCATCGGCGTGTCGAAGACCATCGGCGCGTCGTAGAGCGTCTCGGCGATCACGGTCCACGCGTCGGCGTAGCGCTCCTCGAGCACCGCCTGCCCCTGGCCCGGATCGACGCGCAGGCGGATCTCGGGCGACACCGCGATCACCTCGACCGCGGTCTCGCCGACGGTCCCGCCGTTGTAGAGGTTGGTGAGGCGGTAGCGCCAGCGGTCGCCGACGCGCAGCGACGGCGACCGCAGCGGCTCGGCGCCGGTCGGTGCGGGCACCGCCGACGGATTCGCGCAGCCGGCTCCGAGCGCGCCGAGCACGACACCGGCCCACGCGGGCGCGGCGAGCAGGCCGCGCAGCGCGCGGCGACGGGACGGATCGGGATGAGGCATCGATGCGCTCCGTATCGGGTGCGGGTCGTTGCGCTTCAGCGCGACACGGGGGTGGGCACGTAGGCGGTCAACTGCCACATCAGCCAGTCCTCGCGCCCCCGCGTGCCCTCGGGGGCGTTGTCGGTGCCGCTGCGCCCGGCGCTGATGTAGTCGCCGCGCCATTCGCGCTGTACCCAGCGGTTGACCTCGGGCGCGTACCACAGCGTGTCGGACAGCGTCGCCGACATGCGGTTGTCGTCGACGTGCTCGTAGGCGACGACGCGGCCGACGCGCAGGCAGTCGAAGGCGCCGGCGGGCACCTGCACGCGCTCGCGGCGCCCCGCAGAGAGCTGCTGCGTCCAGCGCCGGCGTTTGCCGGTGCCGACGTCGAGGTAGGTGGTCGAGCCGGTCCCTGCACCGTTGCCGCCGACGGACGAGGGCAGCAGCGGCACCGGCGCCGCGAAGTCGTACGACGCGCCGTACAGGATCTCGGAGAGCGCCGACCAGGCGCTCGCGAAGCGCTCCTCGCGCACCGGGCCGCCACGCCGGCTGGTCACCGTCATCCTGATCTCGGGCGCGACCTCGACGACCTCCCAGGTCGGCTCGTCGAGCCAGCGTTCGCGCGGCCGCGCGATCAGCTGATAGCGCCAGCGGTCTCCGATGCGCACGGTCGGCGCCGGCACCGTGCCCGCGGGCGCCGCTGCCTGCGGCATCGCGCCGCAGGCGGGCAGGGTCGCGGCCGCGGCGAGCAGCACACGACGCGCGGGATCGGTCACACCGGCATCGGCCGGCCGTCGTTGAGCCAAAGCACCCCCTTGATCATCCGGTACAGGAACCACAGGCCCGGCACCAGCAGCACGAACCACAGCAGGCCGAAGGTCAGCAGCGCCACCAGGCCGGCCGGGACGAGCCAGACCAGCGTCCACCAGAACGTGCGGATCATCCACGTCATGTGGCTCTCGTAGATCGTCCCGCGCGCGTCGTCGCGCTTGACGTAGTTGACGATCAGCGCGATCACCGACAGCAGACCCATCGAGAACAGCGCGCCGGCGATGTGCAGCGCGTAGTCCATCAGGCAGACTTTCTTCAGCGTGTCGAGCCGCTCGGACGAGACGATCGTGGCTGCGATGGGTTGGTCGGGCATGGGAGCCTCCGGTGGACGCATGACCCGATGATGGGGCCGGCGCCGGCCCGCTTCAAGCCGGCCGGCCGCCCGGCCGCAGTGGCGTCCGGGCATGCATCGTCGCAACGTCGCACGCCGCGGCCGCGCCTTACTCGACCGCCTTGACCATGTCCTCGACGACCTTCTTCGCGTCGCCGAAGACCATCATCGTCTTGTCCATGTAGAACAGCTCGTTGTCGAGGCCGGCGTAGCCGGACGCCATCGAGCGCTTGTTGACGATGATCGTCTTGGCCTTGTAGGCCTCGAGGATCGGCATGCCGGCGATCGACGACTTCGGGTCCTTGGCAGCCGGGTTCACCACGTCGTTCGCGCCCAGGACCAGAACCACGTCGGCCTGGCCGAACTCGGAGTTGATGTCCTCCATCTCGAAGACCTGGTCGTACGGCACCTCGGCCTCGGCGAGCAGCACGTTCATGTGGCCGGGCATCCGTCCCGCGACCGGGTGGATCGCGTACTTCACCGTCACGCCGTGGTCGGTCAGCTTCTGCGCGAGCTCCTTGAGCGCGTGCTGCGCGCGGGCGACCGCGAGGCCGTAGCCCGGCACGATGATGACCGTGTCGGCGTTGGTCATCAGGAAAGCCGCGTCGTCGGCCGAGCCGCTCTTCACGCTGCGCTGCTGCTGCGCGCCGCCGCCCGCCGCCGCGGCCTCGCCGCCGAAGCCGCCGAGGATCACGTTGAAGAACGAGCGGTTCATCGCCTTGCACATGATGTAGCTCAGGATCGCGCCCGAGCTGCCCACCAGCGACCCCGCGATGATCAGCATGCTGTTGTTCAGCGAGAAGCCGATGCCCGCCGCCGCCCAGCCCGAGTAGCTGTTCAGCATCGACACCACCACCGGCATGTCGGCGCCCCCGATCGGGATGATGATCAGCACGCCGAGCACGAAGGACAGCGCCAGCATCACGAAGAACGCCGTCCAGTTCTCGGTGAACGTGAACGCGAGGCCGAGCGCGACAGTGGCGATGCCGAGCACCAGGTTCACCGTGTGCTGGCCGGAGAACTGCACCGGCGCACCCTGGAACAGCCGGAACTTGTACTTGCCCGACAGCTTGCCGAACGCGATCACCGAGCCGCTGAAGGTGATCGCGCCGATCGCGGCGCCCAGGAACAGCTCCAGCCGGTTGCCCGCCGGGATCAGCGGCCGCGCGCCCGCGTCCTTCGGGAAGCCGGTGATGCCGAATGCCCACGGCTCGGCGACCGCCGCGATCGCGATGAACACCGCGGCCAGGCCGATCATGCTGTGCATGAACGCGACCAGCTCGGGCATCTTGGTCATCTCGACGCGCTTGGCCATCACCGCGCCGGCGGTACCGCCGATCGCGACGCCGAGCGCCACCCACAGCAGGCCGGCCGCACCCGCCTCGGCGCGCAGCGTGAAGACCAGCGCGACCGTGGTCAGCACGGCGATGGCCATGCCGGTCATGCCGAACACGTTGCCGCGGATCGAGGTCGTCGGGTGGGACAGTCCCTTGAGCGCCTGGATGAAGCAGATCGAGGCGAGCAGGTACAGCAGGACGATGACGTTCATGTTCATTTAAGCCGCGCCTCCGTCGCGCTGGCCCTTCTGCCCGGCGCCGTCGCGGCGGCGGCCGAGTTCGACCTTCTCCTTGCGGATCCAGCCCAGGCGCTCGAACGCCCAGGCGACCGGGCCGACGATCGCCACCGCGATCACCAGCACGGCGAACGTGCGCTCCATGCCCGGGGCGGCGTACTCCTGGGCGACGACGTCGCCGATCCAGATCGCGAACGCCGTGATCACCAGCAGCGCGAGGAACACGCGGGGGCTCACTTGACCTCCCCCTGCTTCGCCTTCGGCTCCTTCTTCTTGAACATCTCGAGCATCCGGCGCGTGACGAGGAAGCCGCCGAACACGTTGACCGCGGCCAGCGCGACCGCGGCGACGCCCATGAACTTGCCGAGCGGCGTCTCGGTCAGCGCGGCGGCGAGCATCGCGCCGACGATGACGATCGCGGAGATCGCGTTGGTCACCGCCATCAGCGGCGTGTGCAGCGCGGGGGTGACGTTCCAGACCACGTGGTAGCCGACGTAGATCGCCAGCACGAAGATGATCAGGTTGACGACGGTGGGGTTGATCGCGTCCATGGTCAGGTCCTCGTCACCTGCCCGTCGCGCGCGACGAGGCAGGCCTTGACGATGTCGTCCTCGAGGTCGATCTTGAGCTTGCCCTCGGCATCGACGATCAGCTTCATGAAGTCGAGCACGTTGCGCGCGTAGAGCGCCGACGCGTCGGCCGCGACGAGCGCCGGCAGGTTGGTCTCGCCGACGAGGTGCACGCCGTGGCGCGTGACGGTGCGGCCCGGTTCGGACAGCGGGCAGTTGCCGCCCTGCGCGACCGCCATGTCGACGATGACCGAGCCCGGCTTCATCGACTTCACCATGTCCTCGGTGACCAGCACCGGCGCCTTGCGGCCCGGGATCAGCGCGGTGGTGATGACGATGTCGGCCTGCTTCACCCGCTCGGCCACCGCCGCGGCCTGCCGCTTCATCCAGGCCTCCGGCATCGGCCGCGCGTAGCCGCCGACGCCCTTGGCGATCTCGCGCTCCTCGTCGGTGTCGTAGGGCACGTCGATGAACTTCGCGCCCAGCGATTCGACCTGTTCCTTGACCGGCGGGCGCACGTCGGAGGCCTCGATGACGGCGCCCAGGCGCTTGGCGGTCGCGATCGCCTGCAGGCCGGCCACGCCGACGCCGAGGATCACGACGCGCGCGGCCTTGACCGTGCCGGCCGCGGTCATCAGCATCGGCATGAAGCGCTGGTAGACGTTGGCCGCGACCATCACCGCCTTGTAGCCGGCGATGTTGGCCTGCGAGGAGAGCACGTCCATGCTCTGCGCGCGCGTGGTCCGCGGCGCGGCCTCGAGCGCGAACGCGGTCAGGCCGAGCCCGGCCATCTGCTCGAGGCCGGCGCGGTCGAAGGGCTCGAGCATGCCGACCACCGCCGTGCCCGGCTTGACCATCGTCAGCTCGTCGGTCGTGGGGCGGCGGACCTTGATCACCAGCTCGGCGCCGAACGCGGCCGCCGCATCGCCGATCCGCGCGCCGGCGGCCTCGTAGGCCGCGTCGGGCACGCTCGCGCCGACGCCCGCGTCGGACTGCACCACCACCTCGTGCTTCGCGGCGACCAGCTTCTTGACCGTCTCCGGGGTCGCGGCGACACGGGCCTCGCCGGCGAGCGTCTCGGCCGGCACTCCGATTCTCATTGGGGGTTCTCCGGGAGCGAAGACCGCGAGGATACCCCGCCGGGCCGCCCGGGGCGCCGCTTCCGAGGCGCCGGGGTCGGGAATGCCGCGCCGCTAGAATGTGGAATGGCCTACTGGAAACCCAATTCGACGGTCGCCGCCGTCGTCGAGCGCGACGGTCGGATGCTGATGGTCGAGGAGCACACCGCCGAGGGCCTGCGCCTGAACCAGCCGGCGGGCCACCTCGACCCGGGCGAGTCGCTGCAGGACGCCGCGGTCCGCGAGACGCTCGAGGAAACCGGCTGGCGGGTCGAGCCGGTCGCGCTGCTCGGGCTCTACATGGCGCGCTACGCGAACGCGAAGGAGGGCGTCGACGTGACGTACCTGCGGCACGCGTTCGTCTGCCGGGCGCTGTCGCACGACGCCGCGCGGCCGCTGGACGAGGGGATCGTCCGCGCGGTCTGGATGACCCCCGACGAGATCCTCGCCGCGCGCGAGCGCCACCGCAGCCCCGCGGTCGAGCGCACGGTGCTCGACTACGTCGCGGGCCGGCGCTTCCCGCTCGACCTGATCTGGACGCACCCCGACGCGGTGTCCGGGACGGGAGCGGCGACGTGAGCCGCGGACGCGTGGTCGTCGGCCTGTCGGGCGGCGTCGACTCCGCGGTGTCGGCCTGGCTGCTGAAGGCGCAGGGCTGGGACGTGGTCGGCCTCTTCATGAAGAACTGGGAGGACGACGACGATTCGGAGTACTGCTCGACGCGGCAAGACTGGATCGACGCGGCGAGCGTCGCCGACGTGATCGGCATCGACATCGAGGCGGTCAACTTCGCCGCCGAGTACCGCGACCGGGTGTTCGCCGAGTTCCTGCGCGAGTACTCGGCCGGGCGCACGCCGAACCCGGACGTGCTGTGCAACGCCGAGATCAAGTTCAAGGCCTTCCTCGACCACGCGATGCGGATGGGCGCCTCGTGCATCGCGACCGGCCACTACGCGCGCGTGCGCCGCGTGCCCGACGCGAACGGCGAGGACGGGCTGCGTCACGAGCTGCTGCGCGGGCTCGACGCGACCAAGGACCAGAGCTATTTCCTGCACCGGCTGACCCAGGCGCAGCTCGCACGCGCGATGTTCCCGGTGGGCGAGCTGCCGAAGTCCGAGGTCCGCGCGATCGCCGCGCGGATCGGGCTGCCGGTCGCCGCGAAGAAGGACTCGACCGGGATCTGCTTCATCGGCGAGCGGCCGTTCCGCGAGTTCCTGAACCGCTACCTGCCGACCGCGCCCGGGCCGATCCTGACCGACGATGGCCGCCGCATCGGCGAGCATGTCGGCCTCGCGTTCTACACGCTCGGCCAGAGGAAGGGTATCGGGGTCGGCGGCCAGAAGGCCGGCAGCGGCGAGGCCTGGTACGTCGCGAGGAAGGACATGGCGGCCAACGCGCTGTACGTCGTGCAGGGCCACGACCACCCGTGGCTGCTCGCCGACGGGCTCGACGCCGACGACGCGCACTGGATCGCGGGGCGAGCGCCCGAGGGCGATGCGGCGCTCGGCGCGAAGACCCGCTACCGACAGTCCGACGCGCCGTGCCGGCTGCGCGCCGACGCGGCCGAGCCCGGCCGCTTCGCGCTGTCGTTCGACGCGCCGCAGTGGGCGGTGACCCCGGGCCAGTCGGCGGTGCTGTACCGCGGCGAGGTCTGTCTCGGCGGCGGGGTCATCGCGGCCGCGCACGCGGCGCGGGCGAAGGTGGTCCGCGCGGCCTGAGCCGCGCCGAGGGGTCGGGCGGGGCGCCCGTGCCGAAGGCGGCCGCCCGCCCGCCCGCCCCGGTCCCCGCCGCGCTCGTCGGCCGTTCCCGTCCGTCCCGCCGGCATCGCCGTCCGGCGGCACGGGCGCGCCGGGGCCCGGGATTCTGGCCAGCATCGTCCGCGATGCCGTGCCGTGCCCGACCCCGTCCGTTCGGCCCGCCGGCGCCGGCGCTCGTCGCCGCAGCGCTGTGGGCGGGCTCGGCCGTGGCCGGGCCCGACGCGCCCCCGGTCGCGGTGTCCGCGGTCGCGCCGGCCTCGCTGCCGATCCCCGCGCCGCTCGCGACGGCGCGGCCGTCGGCGGCCGGCGACGGCGTCGATGCACCGGACCGCGTGCCGGCGACCTCGGAGCACGGAGCCGCACGCGCGCCGCCGTCGCCCGACGACCCCGAAGCTGCCGCGACGCAGCGCGCACCGGCTCCAGCCGGGCCCGCACCTGCGCCGGCCGAACGGTCGCGGGAGCCCCCCGACCCCGCCCCGCTGCCGACCGGGCGTGCGCCGTCCGGAGCCGACCACCCGCCCTCCGACCCGGCCCCCGGAGCGAGCGCCTCGGCTGCGCCCGCCGTGACGCCGCTGCGCGACGAAGCGATCGCCGCGGCGCTGTGGGGCGTCGTCGAGCAGTCGCAGCGGCTGGTGCGCGCCTACGCGCAGCTCGGCACCGGGGTGCGTCCTGCGCCGGCCGCGATCGCCGTGTCGGAAGCGCTGCGCGCCGGCGACCGCGCGCTCGCGGCGCTCGGCTCGGGCTCGCAGCGACGCGTCGCGCCACCCCGCGTGCGCGAGCTGGCGCTGCGATGGCGCGCGCTGCGCGACGCGGTCGGCACCCGCCCTTCGCTCGCGATCGCGCGCCTGATGGACGACGTGGCCCGGCAGCTGGACGCACTCGCCGCCGACTCGGCCGCGGGCCTGCCGCCCGCCACGCGCGCGACGCGCCAGCGCACGCTGCTCCACCGCATGGCCGGAGCGCACCTGCTCGCCTGCTGGGGCGCGCTGCCGCCGGCGCCGGCTGCGCTGCTCGCGATGCGCGCCGAATTCGGCTACCTGCTCGCCGACGGCACCGCCGCGGGTGCAGGCGAGCTCGACGCGGCGACGCTCGCGAGCCAGTGGGGCCTGCTCGCCGACGGCCTCGACGCCCACGGCCCGCCGTGCGAGGCCGCCGGCTCGGCGCGGGTCGCGTCCACCGCCGATCGCCTCGCGCAGCTGCTCGACGGGTCCGCGTCGCGACCGTTCGTGGCCCGCCGGCCCTGAAGCGCGGCCGAGGGGCTACACTGCAGGCCACCTCGGCCGTGAGGAGGAGAGGGACGCTTGGCCCGACTGCTGCGCTTCGCGACGCTCGCCGCGGTCGCGATCGCGACGCCGCCGCTGCTCTTCGCGTGGCGCATCGAGCTGATGTCGGGCTGGTGGGCGCTCGCCACCGGCGCGCTGACCGCCGTCGGCATCTCCGACCTGCTGCAGACGCGCCGCGCCGTGCTGCGCAACTACCCGATCCTCGGGCATCTCCGCTACCTGTTCGAGACGGTCCGGCCCGAGATCAGGCAGTACCTGCTCGAGTCGGACACCGACGCCGTGCCGTTCTCGCGCCAGCAGCGCGCGATCGTCTACCAGCGCGCGAAGCAGGAGCTCGACAAGCGGCCCTTCGGCACGCAGCTCGACGTCTATGCGTGCGGCTTCGAGTGGATCAACCACTCGCTCACGCCCGCGCCGGTGCAGCACCACGACTTCCGGCTGTCGATCGGCGGACCGGCGTGCGCGCAGCCCTACGATGCGTCGGTCTTCAACATCTCGGCGATGAGCTTCGGCGCGCTGTCGGCCAACGCGATCCGCGCGCTGAACCGCGGCGCGAAGATGGGCCGCTTCGCGCACGACACCGGCGAGGGCTCGATCTCGGCCTACCACCGCGAGCACGGCGGCGACCTGATCTGGGAGATCGGCTCGGGCTACTTCGGCTGCCGCGATGCGCAGGGGCGCTTCGACCCGGAGCGCTTCGCCGGGAACGCGCGCGACCCGCAGGTGCGGATGATCGAGATCAAGCTGTCGCAGGGCGCCAAGCCCGGCCACGGCGGCGTGCTGCCCGGCCCGAAGGTCACGCCCGAGATCGCCGAGGCGCGCGGCGTGCCGCCCTGGACCGACTGCGTGTCGCCGGCCTCGCACTCGGCGTTCGCGACGCCGATCGAGCTGCTCGGCTTCGTCGAGCACCTGCGCACGCTGTCGGGCGGCAAGCCCACCGGCTTCAAGCTCGCGATCGGCCACCCGTGGGAGTGGTTCGCGATCGCCAAGGCGATGCAGCAGACCGGCGTCGTGCCCGACTTCATCGTGGTCGACGGCAAGGAGGGCGGCACGGGCGCCGCGCCCGCCGAGTTCATGGACCGGATCGGCACGCCGATGCAGGATGCGCTGCGGCTGGTGCACGACACGCTGGTCGGCCTCGGGATGCGCGACCGCGTACGGATCGGCGCGGCCGGCAAGCTGACCAGCGCGTTCGACATCGCACGCACGATGGCGCTCGGCGCCGACTGGTGCAACAGCGCGCGCGGCTTCATGTTCGCGCTCGGCTGCATCCAGGCGATGAGCTGCCACACCGGCCGCTGCCCGACCGGCGTGACGACGCAGGACCCGCTGCGCCAGCGCGCGCTGGTCGTGCCCGACAAGGCCGAGCGCGTCTTCAACTTCCACCGGAACACGCTGCGCGCGCTCGCCGAGCTGATCGCGGCGGCGGGGCTCGACCATCCGTCGCGGCTGCGCCCCGAGCACATCGTGCGGCGGGTCACGCAGAACGAGATCCGGCTGCTGTCGACGCTGCATCCCCCGATGCAGCCGGGCGCTCTGCTCGACGGCGAGGCCGACGCGCCGGTCTACCGGATGTTCTGGCCGAAGGCGCGTCCGGACAGCTTCGCGCCGGCGGCCTGAGCGGCGCGGGCCGGCACGCGCGTTCAGGCGTTCGGCGGTGCGGTCTCGACGAAGGCCGGGCGCGCGAACAGCTTGGCCGCATGCCGCGCGAGGTTCGGGTGCCGGCCTCGCCAGTCGATCTGCGGGAAGCGGAAGTCGAGGTAGCCGAGCGCGCAGCCGACGGCCACGTCGGCCAGCGAGTACTTGCCCTCGCAGCAGAACGGCTTGTCGCCGAGCCCGCGGGCCATCGCGTCGAGCGACGCGTCGATCTTGCCCATCTGCCGCGCGATCCAGTCGGCGCTGCGGGTGGCTGGATCGGGGCGGTTGTTCTCGAGCCGCGCGAGGATCGCCGCATCGAGCAGGCCGTCGCACAGCGCCTCCCAGCAGCGGACCTCGACGCGCGAGCGCCCGCTCGGCGGGATCAACCGGTGGATCGGGGTGACCGTGTCCAGGTATTCGACGATCACGCGCGAGTCGAACACCGCCGCGCCGTCGTCGGTGATCAGCGTCGGCACCTTGCCGAGCGGATTGGACTGCCCGATCGTCGACGACGGCGACCAGACGTCCTCGCGTTCGTAGCGGCAGTCGATCTTCTTTTCGGCGAGCACCACGCGCACCTTGCGCACGTAGGGACTGCCGTCGGATCCGATCAGCTTCATGCCGGGGTCTCGACCGTGGGGGACGCTCGACTATATCGCACCGGGCGCGGGTGCTAGCATCGCGCCGTCATGAGCGCCCCGACCTCCGTCCCGTCCGCCGTCGCGCCCGCCGCGACGCCGTCCGACGCCCTCTCGGGCCTCGACGCCCTGTCGCCGCTCGACGGTCGCTACGCGTCGCGCGTGGCCGCGCTGCGGCCGCTGCTGTCCGAGTCCGCCTTCGTGCGCCACCGCGTCCTCGTCGAGGTCGAGTGGCTGGTCGCGCTGTCCGACCTCGGCCTGCCCGAGCTGCCGCGCTTCTCCGAGGCGGCGCGCGCGCGACTTCGCGCCGTCGTCGAAGGCTTCTCGGCGGCCGACGCGGCGCGCGTCAAGGCGATCGAGGCGGTCACGAACCACGACGTCAAGGCCGTCGAGTACTTCCTCAAGGAACGCGTCGCCGGCGACGCCGAGCTCGAGCGCGCCTCCGAGTTCATCCACTTCGCGTGCACCTCCGAGGACATCAACAACACCTCGCACGCGCTGATGCTGTCGGCAGCGCGCGACCGCGTGCTGCTGCCGGCGCTCGAGCGCATCGTCGAGGCGCTGCGCGCGATCGCGCACGCGCACGCCGCGCTGCCGATGCTGTCGCGCACGCACGGCCAGCCCGCCTCGCCGACGACGCTCGGCAAGGAGATCGCCAACGTCGTCGCGCGGCTCAAGGTCGCGCGCGAACGGCTCGCCGCGGTGCGCCCGAGCGCGAAGATGAACGGCGCGGTCGGCAACTTCAACGCGCACCTGTCGGCCTACCCCGAGGTCGACTGGGAGGCGTTCGCCCGCGGTGTGGTCGAGGGTCCGCTCGGCCTCGCGTTCAATCCGTGGACGATCCAGATCGAGCCGCACGACTGGATGGCGGAGCTCTTCGACGCGCTCGCGCGCACCAACACCATCCTGATCGACCTCGACCGCGACGTCTGGGGCTACATCTCGCTCGGCTACTTCAGGCAGAAGACCAGGGCCGGCGAGATCGGCTCCTCGACGATGCCCCACAAGGTCAACCCGATCGACTTCGAGAACTCCGAAGGCAACCTCGGCGTGGCCAACGCGCTGCTGCGGCACCTGTCGGAGAAGCTGCCGGTCTCGCGCTGGCAGCGCGACCTGACCGACTCGACGGTGCTGCGCAACGTCGGCAACGCGTTCGGCCACACGCTGCTCGCCTGGGACGCGTGCCTGCGCGGCATCGGCAAGCTCGAGGTCAACCCGCAGCGCCTCGCCGAGGACCTCGACGCCTGCTGGGAGGTGCTCGCCGAACCGGTGCAGACCGTGATGCGCCGCTACGGCGTGCCCAACCCGTACGAGCAGCTGAAGGAGCTCACCCGCGGCAAGGGCATCACGGCCGAGGCGCTCGCCGAGTTCGTCGAGCGGCTCGCGATTCCCGAGGACGCCAAGGCGCGGCTGCGGGCGATGACGCCCGCCTCGTACGTCGGCAAGGCCGCCGAGCTCGCGCGGCGGGTCTGAGCGCCGTCGACCCTGTCGCCGACAGGGTCATGCCGGCCGGGCCGTCCGTCTTCGCCGATCGTTCGCTCTAGAACGATCCTGGCGAGAACGGTCGGAGACGAGGCGAGGTGGCGAAAGAGCGGTTCCTGAGGTCGTTGCGGCTGCTGGCGGAGGCCTATCAGGCCTTCGAGCGCCTGTCCGGCCGGCACGTCCGCGAGCTCGGCCTGACGCCCGCCCAGTTCGACATCGTCGCGACCCTCGGCAACACGCCGGGCATGCCGTTCCGCGTGCTCGGCGAGCGCACCCTGATCACCAAGGGCACGCTGACCGGGGTCGTCGACCGGCTGGAGGCCCGCGGCCTCGTCGAGCGCGTCGCGAGCGATGTCGACCGTCGCAGCGTCACGGTGCGGCTGACGCCCGCCGGCGACCGCGAGTTCCGCCGCGTGTTCGAGCCGCACATCGGGCACTGCAAGCGCGGCTTCGCCGGCTGGTCGGTGCGCGACCTGGCAGCGCTCGAGGATCAGCTCACCCGCTTGCGCGACGGCCTCGTCGAGGCGACGCGCGAACCGGCGCCCCCGGGAGCCCCGAGCGGCTCCGCCCGAACCGCCCGGGGCTCGCGCCCGCGGGCGCGTCCCTGACGTCCACCACGGAGAACCACCGATGAAGCATGCCCTCGCGCTCGCCGCGGCCCTCGCCGCCCTGACCCCGTTCGCCGCCCAGGCGCAGTTCGCCAAGCCCGAGGACGCGATCAAGTACCGCCAAGCGGCGTTCTCGCTGATGGGTACGCACTTCGGCCGCATCGGCGCGATGGTCAACGGCCGCATCCCCTACGACGCAGCCGGGGCGACCGCCAACGCGAACCTGGTCGTGACGCTGTCGAAGCTGCCGGGCGCCGCATTCCCGGCGGGCTCGGAGGCGGGCGGCAACACCCGCGCCAAGCCGGAGATCTGGAAGGACACCGCGAAGTTCACCGCGGCCTACGAGAAGATGGTCTCGGCGGTCGGCGCGCTGCCCGCGGCCGCCGGCAACCCCGACCAGCTGAAGACCGCGTTCGGCGCGGCGGCGGCCACCTGCAAGGGCTGTCACGACGACTTCCGCCGCGACTGACGCGACGGCGGCCCGGGCGCGCGCGCCGCGTCCGGGTCAGCGCACCAGCCAGGCGACGGCCGCAGCGCACGCGGCGGCCACCACCAGCGCGCGCAGCCGCAGTGCGGCGTCGTCGCGGCTCGGCGGGAACGGCGCGTCGAACGCCGCGTCGCCGCCCAGCATCGGGCCGACCAGGTCCTTCTTCTTTCCGAACCGGTAGTACAGGATCGCCGCGAGGTGCAGGGCCACCAGCGCGATGATCACCTTCTCGTTGAGCCGGTGCAGCGTCGTCAGCAGGCTCGAGGTCGCGCCGGACACGTGCTTCGCGAGCGGGCCCTCGAACGCGATGTCGTCGTTCGTGAAGAGGCCGCTCCCCGCCTGGAAGCCGACGACCGCGAGCAGCCCGAGCACCGACAGCGCGCCGAGCGGGTTGTGCCCGGGCGAGGGCGGCGCCGCGGCGCGCAGGTAGCCGAGCACGGTGCCCGGTCCGCGCACGAAGCTCGCGAAGCGCGCGTAGCGGCCGCCGGCGAAGCCCCACACGACGCGGAACAGCACCAGGGCGAGCGCCGCGTAGCCGAGCCGCTCATGCCAGAGCATCGCGCCGGTCTTGACGGTCGCGAACGAGGCGACGACGAGCGCCGCGAGCGTCCAGTGGAAGAGGCGGGTCGGCAGGTCCCAGACGCGGATCCGGCGGGGGGCGGCAGCGGGCATGGCGGGGGTCCCGGAAAGGTCGGCGGCCCGCGGGGGCGGGCCCGGCGTCGATTCTAAGGCCCGTCGCGGCCCGTTTCGAGACCGTTTCGAGATGATCGGCGTGTTTCGTTCGCACTTGAATGGTTTGCATTGGAACGATATGGGGCCGGTGCCCGGAGGTCCCGTCGTGCAGCAGTGGCTCGAGCATCCCGGCGTCCTCCCGTACCTCGCGGCGCTCGGCGCGGGGTTGGCGCTGCTCGCGCCGCTGACGGGCGTCGCGGTCGACCGGCTCGACGCCCGTGCCGCGCGTGTCGCCGCCTGCGTGCTCGCTGACCTCGCGGCGGCGCGGGCGGTGTCGACCGTCCTCGCGCAGCGCCCCGCCGGCGGACGACCCCCCGAGATCCGCCCGATGGGCCCGCGACGCACCCTCCCGACCCGATGAGTCGCTCCGACCTGCTGCGCGTGGGCGGCGGCCTCGCCAACGGTCTCGTCGCGTGGCGCCTCGCGCAACGGCGAGCCACCGGTGGGCCGGCGCGGGCGTGCCGTGCCTCGCATCGTGCGCGACGAAGAAGGGGCAGGCGCCGACCCAGCTCTGCAGCGCGATCACCGGCGGCGCGACGAGCGGCGCGAGGTCGCCGAGCGTGCCCCCCGGGCCAGAGTGCGAGCGTCGTCCGCAGCAGCACGACCCACGCGGCGAGGATCTCCGCCGCGAACGCGAGGCCGGCGCGCGTGTCGCGGACCGCGTCCGGCGGCGTGCCCGGGGGCGCACCGGTGCTGGCGCCTTCGGCGTGCGACGAGGCCCTCGCGGTCTCGATGCCGCGCCGGACGGGCCTCGGCGTCGCCCGCGATGCGTCAGGGCAGCTCGGCCTCGGCGCCGTCCTTCTTCTTCACCGGCTTGATCAGGTCCTCGCGCTTGACGCCGAGCCACATCGCGATCGCGGCGGCGACGAACACCGACGAGTAGATGCCGAAGCAGATGCCGATCGCCAGCGCGAGCGAGAAGTAGTGCAGCGTCGGTCCGCCGAAGAAGAACATCGCAAGCACCATCATCAGCGTCGAGCCGTGCGTGATCATCGTGCGCGAGATCGTGCTGGTGATCGCGTGGTCGATGACCTGCACGGTGTCCATCTTGCGCTTGGTGCGGAAGGTCTCGCGGATACGGTCGAAGATGACCACCGACTCGTTGACCGAGTAGCCGAGCACCGCGAGCACCGCGGCCAGCACCGAGAGCGAGAACTCCCACTGGAAGGCCGCGAAGAAGCCCATGATGATGATCACGTCGTGCAGGTTCGCGACGATCGCGGCCACCGAGAACTTCCACTCGAAGCGGAAGGCGAGGTAGATCATGATGCCGACGATCACGAACAGCAGCGCGAGCGCGCCGTCGGTGGCCAGCTCCTTGCCGACCTGCGGGCCGACGAACTCG
>JADCHE010000085.1 GCA_020248665.1 Burkholderiales bacterium
CTAGGCGAGGGCTTCCGGCGCCACGATATCGCGGTGGTCACCTTCCGCGGCCGCGAGGGCTCGGCGCTGCTCGGGCTCGACCAGCTCGGGCCGCACCCGATCCGCCGCTTCACCGGCCGCTACGACCTCCTCGCGCAGCCGGTGTTCACCGACGGCGAGCTGCTGGTCGAGTCGGTCTACCGCTTCAAGGGCCAGGCCGCGCCGGCGGTGGTGCTGTCGGAGGTCGACTTCGACGTGCTCGACGAGCGCGCGGTGAGGAAGCTCTTCGTCGGTGCGACGCGCGCGACGATGAAGCTCGCGATCGTCGCGAGCGCTCGGGCGGCGAGAGTGCTCAGGAAGGCGGTGGGAAGCTGAGCCGGTGACCGATCGAGCGCCCGGCCCTCGTGAGGTGCGTGCCGATCCGTGCCGCGTTCGACCGATGCGGCGTTCACCGACGGCGTGACGGTCGGGCATGGAGATCGACGGTACGGCGGCGGCGGTCCGGCGTCGCGGGCCCGGCGGCAGCTGGTCGTCCCCCGCGCACCGGCCCGATTGCGAGTCGCCCGGTCGCGCGATGCGTCTGGAACGGCGTCCGGCTCACGACGCCGCCGAAGTCGAGCACCAGCGCCCCCGAGACGCCCGGCGGCCCGTTCGCCCTCATCCAGGACCGCGTTCGTCGACGAACACCGGGCTCTCGGGCAGGGTCGACCCGCCGTCGACGACGATCGTCCGCCCGGTCACGTACCGCGCGGCAGGGCTCGCGAGGTACAGCATCGCGAACGCGACGTCATCGGGCCGGCCGAGTTCCCCCGCCGGGATGTAGCGGGCGATGCGCTCCGCTCGAGCCGGGTCGGACAGCAGCGATCCACCCTCCTTGGCGATGTAGCCCGGCTCCACCGCATTCACGGTGATCCGCTCGGGGGCCAGTTCCAGCGCCGCACTGCGCACGAAGCCGTTCACGCCGGCCTTGCTCGCCGCATAGTGGGCGCTGCCCGGCATCGCGACCCGCGGGCCTGTCACCGAAGACGTCACGAGGATGCGCCCCTCGCCCGCACGCCGCATCGCGGGCAGCGCGGCGCGGGTGAGGTGGAAACATGCGGAAAGGTTCAACGACAACGTGCGGGAGAGGGTCTCGTCGTCCAGGGACTCGATCGTCGACCACGGACACGCTGCGGCGTTGTGAACGACGATGTC
Source organism: Burkholderiales bacterium (assembly GCA_020248665.1). Taxonomy (GTDB): domain Bacteria; phylum Pseudomonadota; class Gammaproteobacteria; order Burkholderiales; family Burkholderiaceae_E; genus UBA4615. The sequence continues at coordinate 1,174 of JADCHE010000085.1, forward strand.
GAGGCGCCCGAGTCTTTCGAGAGCGACCGCGACCGCGGACTCGCAGCCTGCGCGCGTACCGACGTCCGCGGCGTGAGCATGCGCGCTCGCGCCTCGGGCACGGATCGACCCCGCGACGCGTTCCCCGGCCACCGGGTCGCGGTTGACCAGGAGCACCGACGCACCGGCCTCGGCGAAGCGCCTCGCGATGGCCTCGCCGATGCCTCGGCTCGCGCCGGTGACCAGCGCGCCGAGCCCGTCGAGCCTGAACGGCGAGTGCTCGGTCACGACGTCAACGCCTCGACGAACTCGGTGAACGCGCGCACGTGCAGCGCGACGTCCTCGGCGGAGGTCACCGGGCAGGTGAGCAGCATCGCGTGGAAGGGCGTCATGAGCACGCCCCGGTTGAGGAGCCACAGGTGGAGCAGCCCCTCCAGTCGCGGTTGCCGGGAGCATCGGACGTCGGCGGCGTCGCGGGGCTCATCGGGCGAGAACATCGTCTCGGTCCGCGCGCCGATCCGGTCGACGAGCCACGGCAGTCCGGCTGCGGCGATCGCTCGCCCCGTGCCTTCGGCGAGGGTGGCCGCGCGTGCGTGCATCGTCTCGTACGCGCCCGGCGTGAGGACCTCGTCGAGGACCACCCGCATAGCGGCGAGCGTGAGCGCGCTGCCGGCGAGCGTCCCGCCGAAGCCGGCGTGCGCGCTCTGCCTCTCCCACGGCGATACGCGCGGCAGCACGCGGTGTATCGCTTCGGCGACGGGGGCTGATGCCCCCCACGCCGCCGCGGGCAGTCCGCCCGCGATCGCCTTGCCCACGACGAGCAGGTCGGGATCCAGGCCCATACTGCCGGTGCAACCGCCTGGACCGTCGGACACCGTGTGCGTCTCGTCGATGACGAGCAGCGTGCCAGTCTGCCGTGTGAGGCGACGCAGCGCCTCGTGGAAGCCCGGTGCGGGTCGCACGAGTCCGTAGTTCGTCATCACGGGTTCGGTCAGCACACAGGCGACGTCGCCGGCGGCGAGCACGCGCTCCAGCGCCCCGACGTCGTTGAAGTGAACGACCGCGGACAAGGCCCCGTGCGGGAACGCATTGTCATGAATGCCGTTGCGAAGCCGGCGGTGCCCGTCCTCGCCGAGTTCGACGTGCGCTTCCTCGACCGAGCCGTGGTAGCAACCCGAGAACACCAGCACCCGGGGTCGGCCGGTCACCGCTCGGGCGAGCCGGATGCACGCGCGGTTCGCGTCGGACGCGGAGGTGGCCAGCGTCCACCTGGGGAGCCCGAATCGCTCGGCCAGCGCTTCGCCGACCCGGGCCGCGTCCTCGCTCGGGAGCATCGCGGTCGCGACACTGGACGCCTGGCGCGCGAGAGCGTCGGCGATGCCGGGGTGACCGTGGCCGCACATCGCGCCCGTGTCCCCGAGGCAGAAGTCCGCGTAGCGGTGGCCGTCGACGTCGTGCACCACCGCGCTCCAGCCGGGCGGTCCGGCGACCAGACACGGCGGCGCACCGCCGATCCAGCGGCGCATCCAATGCGAGGGGGCCCCATACAGCCATTGCCGATGGGCCGCTTCGAACCGCCGGATCGAGTTCGGATGCGTGTCCGCGAAACGCGCGCGCTCGTCCTCGATCAGCGCCTCGACGCGGTCGGGGTCGCATCCTGCGGCGGAGCCGGCCCTCACGTGCGCGACCCCCACGCCCCGTGAGAACCGTCGCGGCGGATGGTCCCGTCGTCGACCCACCGATCGAAGCGCGCGAGCACGGCGTCGGTGAACGCATCGTCGTTGATGTGCGCGTCAATGCGGGTGACGTCGACCGTCGGCGGCAGTCGTCGGTCCAGTTCCTCGAAGAAGGCAGCGAGCGCCTGTGGATCATGCAGCGCTTCGCCGGGCCGATCCCACTGCTCGACGCCGCGCAGCGGCAGCATCAGATGAAGCGGGCCTTTCGCCCGCGCCAGACAGCATGCGATGTGCGCGGCCGAAGCGCGGCGCTCTTCGGCGGTGGCGGCGACCGACTGCAGCAGTCGATTGTGGGCGCGGGCGGGCCGGCTGCGCACCGGTTCGGGTAGTGGGAGGTGGCCTGCGAAGTCGATCATGTCGATCGCCCCGGGCGCGACCAGCTGGGGCACGCCGGCCTCGCCGGCGCCCGTGAGCCGGGATGCCCCCGAACTGACCACCGAGCCGTGGACGTGATTGCAGACCTCCTGGAGGCAGAAGTCCATCACCGCCGCGAATGCTCCGCCACGGGACAGCGATTCGAATGCCCGTCCCCCCATCCCTGTGGCGTGGAACACCGCGAGTTCGAAGCCACGCTCGTCGAGCGCCGGCTTCAGTCTGATCATGTAGGTGAGTGCGCTGGCGCCGAACGATGTCATGCCGATCAGGGGACGGTCGCGTCGGATCGGTGCGCGAGCGCGGCACGCACCGACGATCGCGCCGGCCGCGGTCCGCAGCGTGGCCTCGCAGACGGCATTGATGCCGTACAGCCCGCCCGCCCACAGCATCGCGATCAGATCGGGTGCGACACGTTCGGGAGGGATCAGGTGAGAGTGGGCGATGGTCGAGAGCAAGAGCTTCGGCACGCCCATCGGCAGGGCGCCGGCGACGTCCAGTGCGAGGTCGGTGCCCATCGTGCCGCCGATGACCAGAACGCCGTCGATCTCGCCGCGCGCGTGCATTCCGGCGGCCAGCCTCGAGGCGCCCCGTGCCATTCGCGTCATCGCCTCGTTCTCGTCGCCTGAGGCGCGCACTTCGCTCAACGTGTGACCGGCCGCGGTCGCGACCTCCGCGGCGCTCGCGTGAACCGCCGTGCCGGGGGTGCCGAGCACGCCCACGTCCATCGTGCGCGAATCCGCGCCGAGGGCCGCGATCGCGTCGGCCAGAAAGCTTAGCTCTGCGGCCTTGGTGTCGGCCGTGCCGACGAGCAGCACACGGGGAGGTTTCCTCGACATCGCAACGGTCCTCGGTTCGTCACGCGAAGCCGGGTGGTGGCCCGACCGGCGCCAGCGTGGACGACGGCACTCCGACGGCGGCGAGCGTGGGTCGCTCCGCACGCTCGGGGCCGATGCGGACGATTCGGGATGCGGCGGTCGGTGAGGGCGACATGCTCGACACCCTAGCGCGCGCCGGCCCGCCCGTGCATCCATCCAAGGATCGATGGCGCCGCGAAGCCCGATGCGCTGAAGTCTGGACACCGCGTCCCGTCGGGCCGCGCCGAATCTCGACCGGAGCCTGCGTGACCCCTTCGAGTCCTGCCGAGCCGTTTCCGCCGTCGCCGCGTGGCACCGTGCTCGTCCACGGCGGACGGGTGATGACGATGGATGCTCGCGCGAGCGTCGTCGACGCGGTCCTGATCCGCGACGGGCGCGTCGCAGCCGTTGGCGCCGAAGCTCGGGCCGCATCGGACGTGACCCGCATCGACCTCGACGGGCGGGTCGCGATGCCCGGGCTGATCGACGGCCATCCCCACTTGCTCCATCTGGCGACCCGGTCCGCCGGCTACGTGGACCTGCGCGATGCGGTCGATTTCGACGACGTCGTCGAACGCTTCGATCGAGCGGCCCGGCAGACCCCGGCCGGGCAGTGGCTGATCGGCACGCCGATCGGCGCGCCCTACTACTTCGTCGAGCGCTGGTACACGGACCTCGCCGAGCGGACGATGCCCACGCGCGCGGTGCTCGACAGGGCATCGGCCTCGCATCCGATCTTCATCTCGGCGTGGGCGCCGCGCACGCCCAACGTCGTCGCGTTCAATTCCGAAGGGTTGCGCCGGATGTCGATCTCGGACGACGTCCCGGATCGGGTCTGCGACGTCTGGTTCGACAAGGATGTCCAGGGGCGGCTGACCGGGGTGCTGCGAGGCTCCGTCACGAACATGTACAACCATGACCCCTACTGGACGCAACTGCGCTCGAAGCTTCCGCCGATGTATCCGGGCGATCTCGTGGCCCCGACGCGCGAGGCGATACGAAGGCACAACGCCGACGGCGTCACGACGGTCTACGAGGCCCACAACATGACGCCCGAGCACATCGACGCATACCGCACGCTGCGTGCCGACGGCACGCTGACGATGCGCGTGAAGGCGGGCATGGAAGTGGAGCTCTACGCAGTTCCGCCGTTCCAGCCGAAGACGATGGCCGAGTTCGAGCAGGCTCTCGAGCGCGCCCGGGCGCTCTGCGACGACGGAACCGACGACCTGCTGCGGGTGACCGATGCCACGCTGTCCGACGGGGGACCGTGCTGGCCCGGCCTGCTGCACACGCTCGAGCCGTACCGTGACCCGTACGGTCGACCGACTCGCGGACGCCAGTACATCGATGCGGACAAGAAGCGGCGCTTCGCATGCTTCTGCGCGGAGCATGGCATCCGCGCCAGCTGGGTCAACGGCGGCCCGGGGGACCACCAGAGCTGCCTCGATGCGCTCGAGCCGATGGCCGATGCGCTCGGACTTCGTTCGCGGCACTGGATGATGCAGCACGGCTACCTGATCACCCCGGCACAGGTGGCGCGCTATGCGGCTCTCGGTTTCGACTTCACGACGTCGACGAGCTTCGTCTGGGGAAAGGGCGACATGATCGCGGAGCGCATCGGCGAGCGGGCGCTTCGCGATCTCGTGCCGCTCAGGACGCTGTCCGATTCGGGCATGAACGTCGGACTCGGCTCCGACTGGGGCCCCAAGCACGCACCGTTCGAGCACGTCGAGATCGCTCAGACCCACCGGTTCGGCGGGAGCGGACGCAGGAACGCCGGACCCGCCCAGGCGGTCGACCGGCTCACGGCGCTGCGGATGTGGACGAGCGACGTCGGACGCGCGATCCGCTGGGACGGTGTCGGCACGCTCGAGCCGGGCTCGTACGGCGACCTGATCGTCCTCGACCGCGACCCGCTGCGCTGCCCGGTCGACGAGCTGAGGGACGTCCGCGTGCTGAAGACGCTGCTCGGCGGTGTCGTCGTTCACGATGCGACCGGCGGCACGACATGATCGACGCGACCGTCGACGGCTCGTCGCCGCTGTGCCGGTCTGCGGCGCCGCGACCGCGCGCCTGCCGACCGTCGCTCGTGCCCGGGCGTTCCCGTCGCGACCCGTGACGGTGATGGTCGGGACGCCACCGGGCGGTCCGACCGATGTTTCGGCCCGCGTCATGCAGCCGGCGCCGCCGCGTGCCCCCGGTCAGCCGAGCGTCGTCGAGAACGTGCCCGGCGCGGCGGGTTCGATCGGCGTGCAGCGCATGCTCGACGGACCGGTTGACGAGTACCGCGTCTACCTCGGGACCCCGAGCGACACGGTCCTCTCGCCGCTGTCCGTCGCGGCGGCGCGCTGCCGGGCCGAGGGGCTGCGACGGGTCGCGCGCTTCTCGAGCAGCGACGACCTGCTCGCGACCCATCCCGGCCTGCGGTTCGCGGATGCCGACGCCCGGGTGGACCGGGTGAGGGATCGCGCCGAGCCAGAGCTCGACGGTGCGTCGTTCGGTCCCGGATTCATCAACCACCTCGCGATGGAGGGCATCCGGGCGAGGCTGGGTCGATGACCGACGTGCATCCGTCGATCCCGCCGGGCGCGTGGGTTGCCGCCGCGACGCCCGAGGACGTCGTCGAGCGTCTCGCGCACGCGTTCGCGCGGGTGATGTCGAGCCCGGAATCCATCAGGTTCTCCGAGCAGACCGGCGCGCGGATCGTCGCCCCGGCGACGCAATCCCACAACGACGGATTCTTCGCCGCAGCGATCGCCCGCCACAGGCGGACCGCACAAGCCGTCAAGCTCGAAGCGCGCTGAAGCCGGGCGAAGCCGCGTCAGGTGCCGGTCGCGGTTCGCACGCGGGCAGCATGCTCGTCGGCGAGCCGTCGGTCGCGGATGCGTCGAAGGTGCTGCAGCCCCGCGTCCGCGGCGATCGGGACCGGCACGAAACCGGGATCGGCGGCGAGCGTGCGCTGCTGCGCCTCGAGCACGCGTCGGTCCTCCTCGAACGCCCTCAGCAGCGTCGCGTGGATCGCGTCGCTGACCTCGTCGCGCCGGGCGTCGACGATCGGGTGCGGCTGGGCGAAGAAGTAGTGCGTCGTGGTGGCCGTCTCGGGGGTGATCGCCTGCACGCCGCGAGTCTCGAAGGCGCCGATCCGTGCGCCTTGCGGCGCGCCCGTACCGGCGGGTGCCGCGCCCGTGTCCAGGACCAGCAGACCCGGCAGCGTCAGCGTGTGGATCATCCAGCGGTCGACGTGTCCGGTCATGCCGCCGAGCCGGGCCTGGAACGCGGCCGGTTGCACGTCGAGCATCCAGCGGGTGAAGCGCACGCCGTCGTCGAGTCTCTCGAGCACGGCCGGGAAGCGTTCGTAGCTGTCGCCGACGCCGAAGGTCGCCGCGTGCACGTAGGTGAGGTGACTGAAGTCGGCGAGGTTGTCGATCAGCAGCCGATGGTCGACCGCATATCCGACGTAGCCCGGCCGGTAGCTCCAGCCGGGGTCATCGAGCCAAGGCAGCGAGGGAATGCGGCCCGGGTCGGCGAGTTCGGCCGCGCCCATCCAGACCCAGATCCAGCGGTCGCGCTCCACGACCGGGACGCTGCGGACGCAGGCCGTGGACGGTATGCGCGCCTGCCCCGGCACCTCGACGCACCGGCCGCCGGCGTCGAACCGAAGTCCGTGGTAGCCGCAGCGCAGGCTGTCGCCCTCGACACGTCCGAGCGACAGGGGCGCGCCGCGATGCGGACAGCGATCCATGAACGCGGCCGGCCGCCCGTCGGCGTCGCGCCAGAGGGCCAGCGGCACGCCCGTCACGGTGCGGGCGAGCGGGCACTCCGGGCCGAGCTCGCCGGCCCAGGCCGCGACGTACCAGGCGTTCGTGATGAAAGGGGTCAAGCTCGGTCGCCTCGCGCGTGGGATCGGGATCACCTTGTCCGTCATCGGCCGGGGACGCCATCGATCCGAAGGTGGAGACCGGCCCAGGCCCGACGTTGTCACGAGGCGCTCATCGCCCGATACTGGCGGCGAGCACCCTCCGATCCTGCACTCCCGATGGGGCCGTCCGATCACGCACCGCCCGCCCGCACGCTGGCTCGAGCGTCTGCCGAATGTGCGGCGCTTCCGGCGATCGCCCAGACCTTCGGGGCCGACGCGGTGTGCCTGTACGAGATCGATCGCCGCCTGAACGCGGGCGACCATCGGCTGTTCAACCTCGACCCGGACTCGATCGACTCGTACCGGCGGCATTTCGCCAAGATCGACCCGCTGCATCCGCGTCGCGCCACGGCCCTGGGCGGGGACGTCGTGCATCTGGCCGACATCGTCACGCCAGCGCGGCTGGCCGGCAGCGAGTACTACCGGCACTTCATGCGGCGGTTCGGCATGCAGGACGAGGTCGAGATCGTGCTCCGCGAGAACGGGCGACCGGTCGCGGGCCTGTCGCTGATCCGGTCTGCGGGCCGACCCGCGTTCGGCGAGGAGCACCTGCGCTGGGCTCGAGTCGCGCTCCCGATGGTGCGCGCCCTGGTGCGCGATGAATCCCGAGCCGTCGAGGCGTCCCTGGTCGGCCTGATGACCGACGCCTACCGACTGACGCCCAGGGAACTCGAGATCGTCGACATGCTGCGCGAGGGGCGACCGAACAAGCGGATCGCGGAACACCTCGGGATCAGCGTACCGACGGTGAAGTCGCACGTCCACAACCTGCTCGCGAAACTCGGGGTGCGCTCGCGCGCGGAACTCGTCGCCGCGTTCTTCGTGCGCTGACGCGGTCGTTCCGGGCCGGGCGGTCCCCTCACCAGCGCCCGACCACCTCGCCCCGATCCGCGCCGCGCAACCAGGCAACGCGCTCCTTCGGATCCCACTCGAGCCACTCGCACCCCACCGTCGGCCCGCCGGCCGCGACGTCGACGACGCACAGCTCCTTCCAGTGCAGCTGCCGACCGACCCACTGCAGCGGCTCGATGCCGAGCGCGAGCCAGCCCTCGACCAGGGCGCGCGCGCCGGGCGGATCGAGGGCGCCGTCGCGCAGCAGCTTGCCGTCGTGCCAGATCCGCCGGCCGATCAGCGGGCGGTGGTCGGCGAGGCACTGCGCGAGCCCGCCGGGGTACCGGTCCTCGATCACGTGGACCGGCACCAGCACGTCGATGAACTCGAGGCGCACCGCCACCGCCTGGCCTCAGTGCGGTGGCCCTGGCGGCGCGGTGTCCGGACGTTCGGCCAACCACGCGCCGAGCAGGGTGTAGGTCACGGCGAGGACCACCGGACCGATGAAGATGCCGACGAGACCGAACGTGACGATGCCACCGATCACGCCCGCGAAGATCAGCAGCAGCGGCAGGTTCGCGCCCTTCTTGATCAGCCACGGCCGCAGGAAGTTGTCGAAGGTGCCGACGAAGGCTGTCCAGATCGCGAGGAAGATGCCCCAGCCGGTGTCGCCGGACCAGAACAGCCAGATCACCGCGGGCACCAGCACCGGCAGCACGCCGATCTGCGCGATCGCGAGCAGGAACATCAGCGCGGTCAGCAGCGTCGCGGCCTTGACGCCGACGATCGCGAGACCGATGCCGCCGAGCACCGACTGCGCGACGGCGGTGACGACGACGCCGAGTGCGACACCGCGGATCGAGGCGGCCGCGAGCCGCGCGGTGGACTCGCCGCGATCGCCGGCGAGGCGGCGCGAGAAGCGCAGCACCGCGTCGGCCGCGCGCTCGCCGGTCGCGTACAGGATCGCCGAGATCGCGACGGTCATCAGCAGCTGCAGCCCGACCGCGCCGAGCGCCCCGGCCTCCTTCAGCACCCGCCCGGCGACCGTGCCGAAGTAGGGGGTGACCTGAGCGAGCAGCGGGTCGAGGCCGCCCGCAGCGAGCTCGCGCCAGTACGCGGCCGCGCGCGCGCCGACCACCGGCACCGACGCGACCCACGCCGGCGGCTCGCCGAGCCGCAGCGCGGACAGGCTCTTGATCCAGCCGACGACGGTGTCCGCGTTGTCGACGACGATGACGATCGCGAAGGTCAGCGGCACGGCGAACAGCAGCAGCTGCGCGGTCGTCATCACCGCGACCGCGAGCATCCGGCGGCCCCACAGCAGCCGCTGCACGCTCAGCAGCACCGGCCAGGTCGCGATGACGATCGTCGTCGCCCAGATCAGGCCCGGGATGAACGGGCTCATCACCCACAGGCTGCCGGCGATCAGCGCGAAGAGCGCGAGGATCGCGAGCAGCGTGCGGGTCAGCTCGGGTGCACCCTGCGAAAGCCGGGCCGCGGCGGCCGGGGCGATCGGCGCCGGCTCGGCCGGCGCAAGCCCGGCGAGGGCGTGGGCCGGGGCCGCGCTGCGGGGCGTGCGCGCGTCGGCCGCCCTGCCGGAGGCATCGGCGTTCGGATCGGAGGCGTGCGGTGCGTCGGACGGTTCGTGCATCGGGGGGCCGTTCACGGACGCCGTCACTGTACCTCAGCCGGTCCGCGACCCGCGCGGGCGTCGCGTCCGCGTCAGGCCGCGCCCAGCCACTGCTCGAGCTGCGCCGCGCTCATCGCGCCACTCGCGCGCCGGACCTCGCGGCCGTCCTTCATCAGCACCAGCGTCGGGATGCTGCGGATGCCGAAGCGGCCGGCGAGCTCCGGCTCGGCGTCGGTATCGACCTTCGCGAACTGCACCTGCCCGGCGAGCCGGCGCGCGGCCTGCTCGAACTGCGGCGCCATCGCGCGGCACGGGCCGCACCACTTCGCCCAGAAGTCGACGACCACCGGCAGGTCGTTGCGGGTCGCGAAGCGGTCCCAGGCCGCCGTCGTCAGCGCGACCGGCTCGCCGGGGAAGAGCGCGCCGCCGCAGCGGCCGCACTGCGGCGCCTCGTCGCGGCGATCGGCTGGGATGCGGTTGACCGCCTCGCAGTGCGGACAGACGGCGTTCAGGGTCTCGGTGCTCATCGCGCGGCTCCGGCAGGGACGATCCCCGATCAGGTGGGGACGGCGCCGAGCCGCGTCAAGTCTTGGCGAAGTCGCCGCGCTCCATCGCCCACGAGACCGCGATGCCGACGACCAGTCCCCAGAACGGCGCACCGATGCCGAGGATCGGCAGGTCGGCGACGGTGACCAGGAAGCTCGCGAGCGCGCCTATCGGGAAGCGGTCGCGGAAGGCGGTCGAGAACGCGGCGTGCAGCACGCGCAGCATCGCGAGGCCGCCGAGCGTCGCGATGAAGGCCTTCGGCGCCGCGAGCATCGCGGTGGTGAAGCTCGAGGCCGCGAGGCCGAAGGCGACGGCGAGCACGCCGACGAGGATCGCGCCGGCGTAGTGGCGGTCGCGCTCGCCCGAGGACGCGACGATCGCGTTGGTCGGGCCGGTGAGGCAGGTCGACACGCTGCCGACGAACGCGGTCAGCACCGAGACGGCACCGCAGGCGAGCGTCACCACGTTGACCGGCGGCTCGTGGCCGGCAGCCTTCAGCACCGCGAAGCCCTGGCCGTTCTGGACGACGAGCACGGTGATCGCGATCGGCACGACGAGTTCGAGCAGCACCGGCCACGAGAACGCCGGCGCGTACAGCGTCGGCGGGACGATCGCGAGGCTGCCGCCCTCGGGCCACGCGAGCGGCCCGCCGAGCATGACGGCGACGAAGCCGACCGCCAGCGCACCGATCATCGGTGGCAGGCGCTTCGCGGCGGCCGGCCACGCCGACAACGCGACGAAGGCGAGCACCATCGGCGCGGCGATCGCGAGGTCCTGGTGGACCGCGCGGACGAGGTCGAGCCCGAAGCCCAGGAAGACGCCCGCGACCATGCCCATCACGATCGGCATCGGTGCGACGGCGAGCGCCCGCCGCACCCAGCCGGTCAGCGCGAGCGCGGCCATCAGCACACCGGTGACGATGAACGCGCCGAGCACCTCGGCGTGGCTGGCGTGCGCGAGCGTGGGGCCGATCAGCACGGCGCCCGGGATCGTCCAGAGGCACACCAGCGGCGTGCGGTAGCGCCACGACAGCGCGATCGTCAGCAGGCCGTTCACGAAGAACGCGCCGAAGATCCACGAGGCGAGCTGTGCGGCCGACAGCCCGCCGCGCTCGCCGGTCGTCAGGATCACCGCGACAGGACCGGTCACCGCAAAGATGAAGCCGATCAACCCGTTGACCGCCTGGCTGGGGCCGAGGTCGGCCAGCACGCGCGAAGGCGACGCAGAGGGGAAGGCGGGGCGCTCGAGCAGCGGGGCGGGGGGCGGGGGCGACATCGGGAGGAGGCGAGTCGGCGGATGATACGGGGACCACGTCCCTTGCGGGCATGGACCGCGCGTCGAGGCGTTGCAACAATCGGGGTTCGGCGAGGCCGGCACGGAGGCGGGATGATCCACACGCAACGGGACGCACGGCGGGGCGAGGCGGCGCGCGCGCCCACGCGGTCGGTCCCGCCCGCGCCCACGCCGCGCACGGTCCCGCCCGACGGCACGTGCGATCGGTGGTGATCGTCCGATCGAGCGGGCCGACCCGCGCGCACAAGCTGCTCGACCGCGCCGCGGCCGACGCGCTGGCCCGCTGCCGTTTCCCCGCGGCGCCCGGCACCGCGCCGGCGACGACGAGCGTCGACTACCGCTGGACGCTAGACTGAGCGTCGGCCACTGCCGAGCCCGACGCGAGCCGCCCGTCGAGCATCTCGATCACCCGGTCGCAGCGGTCCGCGATCCGCGGGTCGTGCGTGACGATCAGGAACGCGGTGCCCGACTCGCGGTTGAAGCGGCGCATCAGCTCGAACGCCTGCTGCGCCGACGCGGTGTCGAGGTTGCCGGTCGGCTCGTCGGCCAGTACCAGCGGCGGGTCGTGCATCAGCGCGCGCGCGATCGCGACGCGCTGCTGCATGCCGCCCGACAGCTGCGAGGGCTTGCGTCGCGCGGCCCCGGCGAGACCGACCGCGTCGAGCAGCGCCTGCGCGCGGGCGCGCGCAGCGGCGTCGATGCGGCCGGTGCGGATCAGCGCCGGCATCGCGACGTTCTCGAGCGCGTCGAACGCGGGTACCAGGTGGTGGAACTGGAACACGAAGCCGAGCGTGCCGAGGCGCGCCGCGGTGAGGCCGTCGTCGTCGAGCGCGTCGATGCGCCGGCCGCGCAGCCGGTACTCGCCCGCCGTCGGCCGCTCGAGCAGGCCGATCAGGTTCAGCAGCGTGCTCTTGCCCGAGCCCGACGGACCGATCATCGCGGCGAACTCGCCGCGGCCGATCTCGAGGTCGATGCCGTGCAGCACCTCGGTCTCGATCGGCGTGCCGATATCGTACGACTTGCGCACGCCGCGCAGCGCGACGATCGGTGCGTCCGGGTCGATGCCGGCGTCGCCGGCCGCGGTACGGGTCACAGCCGGATCGCCTGTGCCGGATCCAGCGCAGCCGCGCGCCTCGCGGGCGCCACCGCGGCGAGCACGCCGGCGACGGTGGCGCCGAGCGCGACCCACGCGAAGGTGTCGAGCCGCAGCGCGATCGGGAACAGCGGCTGGCCGTCCGCGCCCTTCACCAGCGCGGTGAACGCGACGACCAGCAGCCAGGCGAGCGCTGCGCCGAGCACCGAGCCCGCGGCGCTCACCAGCGCGCCCTGCAGCAGGAACACGCGCGTCATCTGCCCGCGCGAGGCGCCCATCGCACGCAGGATGCCGATCTCCTTGCGCTTCTGCACGACCGAGACCACCAGCACGCTCGCGATGCCGAGCACGACGACGATCATCACGACGCCACGGATCAGTCGCGTCGACATCGTCTGCGCGTCGAGCGCCGACAGCAGCTGGCTGTTGGTCTGCATCCAGCTCTCGATCTCGTAGGGCAGCCGCGCGCGCAGCCGGCGCGCGACCTCCTCGGCCTCGAACACCTCGGTCACCGTCAGGTCGAGCTGCGTCGCGCCGCCGGGGATGCCGAGCAGGCTCTGCGCGGTGCGCAGCGGCACGTAGACGTTGCGCCGGTTCACGTCGCGCACGCCGACGTCGAAGATCGCGACCGCGCGCACCGACTCGACGGTGTCGCGCCCGAGCGAGAGCGAGAATCGGTCGCCGAGCCGCACGCCGAGGTCGTCGGCGAGCTCGCGGCCGACGATCGCCTCGCCGGGCCCGAGCCGCGGCACGCCCTCGATGAGCTTGTCGGACAGCGCGGCGATCCGGTCGTAGCGCTCGAGCTCGACGCCGACGATCGCGACCGCACGGCTGCCCTCGCCGCGCAGCGCGATCGCGGTGCCGCCGGCCATCGGCGAGACCGCGACGACGCCCGGCGTGCGTTCCAGGTCGCGCGCGAGCGGCGTCCAGTTGTCGATCGAGCGGGTGCGCTGCGCGCGAGGCTGCTCGCGGCTCGAGACGTCCGGCGTCGGCGCGGACGCGTCGGGGCGCGGCACCGCGAGCCGGCCTGCGAGCGGCACGTCCTTCACCGGGCGGATCGTCAGGTGCGGCTGCACGCCAAGGGTGCGGCGGATGGTGTTGGCCTGCAGGCCGTCGATCAGCGCGGTGATGTAGGTGACGACCGCGACGCCGGCCGCGACGCCCACGACCAGCAGCAGCGTCTGCATCCGCCCTTCGAGCAGGAACCGCACCGCGACGCGCCCGGCGAAGCCCATGGGGTGCGTCGCGCTCAGCGTCCGCCGGCCGGGGTGCCGGGGAGGACGGCGGCGGCGCCGGCGCCCGACGACGCCCCGGGCGCACCCGCGCCGGGGCGCGTCGCGGCCACCGCCTCGCCGTCGCGCGCGGGGCGCGCCCGCGCGCCGGGTTCCGCGGCGAAGGGATCGGCGAGCACCGCGTCGCCGGCCCGCAGCCCGTCGACGATCTCGACGCGCTCGAGCGTGCGCAGCCCGGTGCGCACCGGGCGCTCGACGACGCGGCCGTCCTCGATCCGGCGCACGTGCGCGTCGAGCCCCGGGCCGACCACCGCGATCGCGGGCAGCGTCAGCGCGCGCTCGCTGCGTCCGGTGGCGACCTGCATCGACAGCGTCATGTCCTCGCGCAGGAAGGGCGGCGGCTCGGGCACGTCGAACTTCACTTCGACGGTGCCGCGCTGCGCGTCGACGCCCGGCGCGATCCGCGTGACGCGCGCGTCGAACGGCCGCTGCGGGAACGCGTCGGCGAGCACGCGCGCGGGCTGGCCGAGGGCGAGCTGCGAGAGGAACTTCTCGTCGGCCTGCCCGACCAGCTGCGTCGCGCCGCGGGGCGCGAACACGAAGAGCGCGCGGCCGGGCTGCACGATCTGGCCGGGGTCGACCGTGCGCGAGACGACGCGGCCGTCGGCCGGCGCGACGATCCGCGCCTGCGCGAGCCGCGCCTGCGCGAGCCCGAGCGCCGCGCGCGCCTCGTCGACGCGCAGCTGCGCCTGCGCCCGCTCGGTGCCGCCGCCGGCGTTCGCGCGCTGCGCGGCGCGCGCGGACTCGAGCTGCGCCTGCGCGATGCGCACCGCGCGGTCGGTCTCGTCGATGCGGGCCTGGGCGACATAGCCGCGCTCGAAGAGCTCGCGGTTGCGGCGGGCCTCGCGCTGCGCGGCCTCGAGCGTCGCGATGGCCTGCTCGAGCGCCGCGTCGGCGGTGGGCACGCCGACCTCGCGCTGCCCGGCGAGCCGTGCCTCGGCGAGCCGCAGCGCCACCTGCGCCTGCGAGGCCTGCGCCTGCAACTCGGCGGACTCGAGCCGCGCGAGCACGTCGCCCGCCTTCGCCTCGTCACCCTCGCGGACCGCGACCTCGAGCACGCGGCCGGTGACGGTCGCGCCGAGCTCGACGCGCACCGGCGCGGCGACGCGACCGGAGAACACGAGCGTCTGCACCAGCGGACCCTCGACGACCGCGACCGTCCCGAGCGCCACGGGCCGCGTCGATGCGAACAGTGCGGCCGCGGCGGCCGCGAGCACGACGGCCCCCCCGATCCAACGCCACGCGTTCATCGAACCAATTCTACCAGCCGCGCGGACAGCGGCCGGTGCGCACGGTCAAGGTTCGACGACGTCGGGCAGGCGCGCCGCGTCGATCACCGCGGCGAGCTCGGGCCCGCGCACCGGCTTGGCGAGGAAGCCGTTCATGCCCGCCTCGATGCAGCGCACGCGATCGGCCTCCATCGCGTTGGCGGTCATCGCGACGATCGGCAGCGTGGCGCCCGTCGCGCGGATGCGGCGGGTCGCCTCGATGCCGTCCACCACCGGCATCTGCATGTCCATCAGCACCAGGTCGAAGGGCTCGCGCGCGACGAGCGCGACCGCCTCCTCGCCGTTGCCGGCGACGACCGACGCGTGCCCGAGCCTCTGCAGCATCAGCTGCGCGAGCTTCTGGTTCACCGGGTTGTCCTCGGCGAGCAGCACGCGCAGCGCGCGCGCGGGGACGGCGTGCCGCGGCCCGGTCGATGCCGCGGGCGCGTCGGCGGGCGCCATCCCCTCCAGCAGCCGGATCGAGAACCGGAAGCGGCTGCCCTCGCCGGGCATGCTGGCGACGCCGATCTCGCCGCCCATCGCCTCGACGATTCGCCGCGTGATCGCGAGTCCGAGGCCGGTGCCGCCGAAGCGGCGCGTGGTCGAGCTGTCGGCTTGCGCGAACGCGTCGAAGATCAGGTCGAGCTTGTCGGCGGGGATGCCGAGGCCGGTGTCGCGGACCTCGCAGTCGAGCCACAGCGCGCGCGGCTCGCCGAGCAGCGACGGCCCCGCGTCGCGCGAGTCGACCGCGAGCGTCACCGCGCCGCGCTCGGTGAACTTCACCGCGTTGCCGAGCAGGTTCACCAGCACCTGGCGCAGCCGCACCGGGTCGCCGCGCGCGATGCGGGGCAGCGCGGCGCCGAGCTCGAGGCGCAGCGCGAGGCCCTTGCGCTGCGCCGACAGCGCGATCGGCTTGGCGAGGTGATCGAGCAGCTCGCGCAGCTCGAAGTCGATCGACTCGAGCTCGAGCCGGCCGGCCTCGATCTTCGACAGGTCGAGCAGGTCGTTGATGATCTCCATCAGCGCGTCGGCCGACTGGCGCACCGTCTCGACGTAGTCGCGCTGCACCGCCGACAGCCGCGTGTCGAGCACGAGGTCCGTCATGCCGATGATGCCGTTCATCGGCGTGCGGATCTCGTGGCTCATGTTCGCGAGGAACTGGCTCTTCGCGCGGTTCGCGCCCTCGGCCGCGTCCTTCGCGTCCTCGAGCCGGCGCTCGAGCACCTTGCGCTCGGTGGTGTCGAAGATCACGCCGATCATGCCGGTGACCGCGCCGCCGGCGTCGGTCATCGACGCCTTGCTGTAGTACAGCGTGCGCGGTGTGCCGTCGGGCAGCGGCATCTCCATCTCGTACGACTGGCGCGACGGCCGCGCGAGCAGCTCGCGGTCGCGCTCGATGTGCTCGTCCGCGTAGCCGTCGGAGAACACCTGCGCAGAGGTACGGCCGATCGCGCTCCGGCGGTCGATGTCGAACAGCCACTCGAGCGCGCGGTTCATGCCGAGGAAGCGGCCCTGCGCGTCCTTGAAGTAGATCGCGACCGGAATCGCGTCGAGCAGCTCGTTCCAGAAGCGCACCTGCTCGCGCAGCGTCGACTCGATGCGCTTGCGCTCGGTGATGTCGGTGCGGATCGCGATGTAGCGCTCGGGGCGGCCGTCGGCGCCGGCGAGCGGCACGATCGACGCGTCGACCCAGTGCAGCGCACCGGACTTCGAGCGGTTGCAGATCTCGCCGTGCCAGACCTGGCCCGACGCGATCGTGCGCCACAGCGTCGCGTAGAACTCCGGCGGGTGCACGCCGCTCGAGACGATCCGGTGGTGGGTGCCGACGAGCTCCTCGTGCGTGTAGCCGGTCAGCGCGCAGAATTTCTCGTTCGCGTAGAGGATCCGGCCCTCGGTGTCGGTGACGCTGACGATCGCGTGCTGGTCCAGGGCGAACTTCTGGGACTCGAGGTCGCGGCGCAGGTCCGCGCGCTGGCGCTCGGCGTCGGGGCTGCGGATCGCCTCCTCGGCGTCGAGCTCGGCGAGCAGGCCGCGCAGTCCGCCGAGCGCGCGGACGACCGCGGGTGGGGCGCCGGCGGCGGCGGCCTCGCACGAGGCGAGCAGGTCGGCGAGTGCCGCGTCATCGGACGCGCCGAAATGCCGCGCCAACCGCGCCGCGAGGTTCGGGCTCATCGCGCTCCTCGCCACGCGGTGCCGACGCGCGCACTCGGCGCGGGACGGGCGCGGTGGGCGGGGACGAGGCTCGAAGGGCGGGTCATGCGCTCGATGGGTTCTCGGGTCGACCGTCGCGCGGGGGCGCACGGGACGCTTGATCGATTATCGGCGGGCCGACCGGGCCCTGGACTCGCGGACGGTCGGGCCGACGCGCGGCGGTTTCGCCGCGGCGACCCTCGGCGCAAAAAAAAGAAGGCCGGTCACGATCGACCGGCCAAGGCTCCAGGGGAGGGAGAAGTTGGAGCTGGAGAGAGAACCCGGGAGAAGTCTGCCCACCGCATGTCTCGTCCTAGTGAAGGCGCATCACGCGCCGATGGCGTTGCGGTCTCGAACGTGTCTCGATGCGCCGCGGCCGGCGGCCCGACGGCCGGCGGACCGGTCAGCCGCAGCCGGCGGCGAGCAAGCGGCGGCCGACGCGCCCGAGGTGCGGGCAGTGGACGCCGTGCTCGGCGAGCGAGCGCCAGGTCCGGACCGCGTACTCGCGGTTCGGACCGCGCTGGCCGCAGCACGAGGTCAGGCGCTCGACGATCTCGTCGTCGGTCAGCCGCTGGTACGACGGGCTGTCGTGGTTCGCAACGAAAGCGAGCGCTCGCACACGACGTCCGTCGACGAGCATCGCGGACAGCGTGCGGGCGACGTAGACACCACCGGTCATCTCGCGCTCGTACAGCGCGTCGACCGCGGCGCGCCGCGACTCCGGCCGCAGCCGGAACGCCATGCCGATGCACGAGCCGCCCCGGTCGAGGCCGAGCACGACCCCGGGCCGCTCCGGGGTGCCGCGGTAGCGGGTCGAGCGGATGCAGAACGCGCGGTGGTAGCCGTGGACCCGTGCCAGGCCCGACTCGCGGAAGTCGAAGCCGGGGTCCCAGATCAGCGAACCGTAGCCGAACACCCAATCGGGCGGCGCGCCCGCGTCGGCCGCCTCGGCGGCCTCGGCGATCGCGGCCGAGGCGGGTCGGCTGTCGAACGACGTCATGATGTCCAGGTTAACGGCCGGACCCGCCGGAAGGAACACAGCGGCGGGCGAAGGTCACCGATCGCGCCACGATCGGTGTGCTACCGTGGACAGATGGTCGTTCGTGCCCCGCCGAGGTGCGGCCGATGAGCGCCGGTCGCGTCTCGATCGGCGCCCTCGAGTCCGCCATCAACCGCGCCCGCGCCGCGCAGCCGGCGGCCGGGCCGGAGTCGTCGCTGACCCTCGAGGTCGCGACGCTCGCGGCGCTGTACGGGCGGCTGATCTGGGAACGGCGCGACGGGGTCGAGCTCGAGGCGCTCAGCGATGCCGAGCGGGTCGCGCTGCGGCTGTGGCTGCCGCCGGGTGGGTTCGGACGCGCGGAGGACGCGGCCGCCGGTTGAGCCGGCCGTGTCCCCGGTCCCCGGTCTCCGGTCGGTCAGCCGGTCCTGCGCACGCGCGCAGGCGGCGTGCCCGCACCGGACTTCGTCGTCGCGGGCTTCGCGGCACCGGCCTTCTTCGCGGCGGTCCGTGGCGCCGCGACCTTCTTCGGTGCGGCCCTCTTCGTCGCGGTCTTCGTCGTCGCGGTCTTCGTCGGTGCGACCTTCGTGGCGGCGACCTTGCTGCCGGCCGCCTTCGCGGGCGCCTTGCCGACGGGCGCCGCGACGGCCGTCCCCCCGACAGGCGCG
Source organism: Burkholderiales bacterium (assembly GCA_020248665.1). Taxonomy (GTDB): domain Bacteria; phylum Pseudomonadota; class Gammaproteobacteria; order Burkholderiales; family Burkholderiaceae_E; genus UBA4615. The sequence continues at coordinate 19,848 of JADCHE010000085.1, forward strand.
ACCGCGTCGGCGTTCGCCGCCGCCCGGCCGCGCGTCGCGGCGACCGGACGCGCGCCGGCGTGCGCCGCCGGCTTCGCGCCGGGCCGCGGCGCCGACGCCTGGAACTCGAAGCCGACCTTGCCGTCGGGCTGGCGCACCAGGAAAGCCTTGAACCGCCGGCGGGTGCGTGACGACACAAAGCCGTCGAGCAGGTCGGTGCGGCCCTCGGCGAGCAGCTTCGACATCTGCGCGCGCTCGACCGGCTGCTGCAGGATCACCTTGCCCGAGCGGAAGTCGCAGGTGCGGCCCGTGCCGACCGACTTCTCGCAGACGTAACTCATGCCGTGCTCGAACACCTTCGAGGCACAGCGCGGGCACGCGCCGACCGGCTCCTGCCCGGAGAAGTCGATCGGCTCGTCGTCGTCGCCGCCGTCGGACTGGCCGAAGTCGAACTCGAGCTTCCAGTCGGGCTGCACCAGCTTCAGGATCGCCGCGAACGGCCGGCCCATCTTGCTGCGGAAACCCTGCAGGGGCCCGATCGTGCGGTCGCGGATCAGCTGCTCGGCCTCGGCCGGCTCGAGCAGCCTCGACGAGGGCGACTTGGTGATCGACCAGTCGCACGCGGTGCACGCGAAGCGGCGGTAGTTCTCCTTCGCGACGCCGCCGCACTTCGGGCAGGGCTCCTTCAGCGTCGCGTAGTCGCCGGGTACGTCGGTCGGGCCGTAGCCCTTGGCGCGCGCGACGATGTGCTCGGTCATCTCGGCGATCTCGCGCATGAACGCGTCGCGATCGAGCTGGCCGCGCTCCATCTGCGAGAGCTTGTACTCCCACTCGCCGGTGAGCTCGGGCATGGTGAGCTCGGCCACGCCCAGCCCGCGCAGCAGCGTCAGCAGCTGGAATGCCTTGGCCGTCGGGATCAGGTCGCGGCCCTCGCGGATCAGGTAGCTCTCGTTGATCAGGCCCTCGATCACCTGCGCGCGCGTGGCCGGGGTGCCGAGGCCCTTGGTGCCCATCGCCTCGCGCAGTTCCTCGTCGTCGACGAGCTTGCCTGCGCCCTCCATCGCCGACAGCAGCGTCGCCTCGTTGAAGCGGGCGGGTGGACGCGTCGCGAGCGAGAGCGCCTCGATCGCGTCGGTGCGCACCACCTCGTCGGGCTCGACCGCGACCAGGGTGCCGCTCGACGCCTCCTCGGCGTCCTTGTCCTTGCCCGCGGCGGGCTTCGACTCGACAACCGCCTCGCGCCCGTAGATCGCGAGCCAGCCGGCGTTGACCAGCACCTTGCCCTCGGTCTTGAACGCGTGCGCCTCCACCGTGGTGATCCGCGTCGTGATCCGGTACTCGGCCGACGGGAAGAACACCGCGAGGAAGCGCTTGACGACCAGGTCGTAGATCTTCTGCTCGGCGTCGGACAGCGCCTTGGGCGCGAGCAGCGTCGGGATGATCGCGAAGTGGTCCGAGATCTTCGAGTTGTCGAAGATCCGCTTGTTTCCCGGCTTGATCCAGTCGTTCTTCAGCACCTGCCGCGAGAACTGTCCGTACGGCGGGACGTCGCCGAGCATCGTCATCGTCTGGCGCACGGTGCCGACGTAGTCCTCGGGCAGCGCCTTCGAGTCGGTCCGCGGATAGGTGAGGACCTTGTGCTTCTCGTAGAGCGCCTGCGCGAGCGACAGCGTGGTCTTGGCCGAGAAGCCGAAGCGGCCGTTGGCCTCGCGCTGCAGGCTGGTCAGGTCGAAGAGCGCGGGCGCGGCCTGGGTGGACGGGCGCGACTCCTCGGTGACCGTGCCCGGCCTGCCCTCGCAGGCGGCGACGATCGCGCGGGCCTTGGCCTCGTCCCAGATCCGCTCGGCGCGCTGGTCGGCGTCTGCGGGGTTGCGCTGGAAGGCCGGGTCGAACCAGCGGCCCTCGTAGGTGCCGGCCTTCGCGCCGAAGGTCGCCTTGACCTCGAAGTAGGCGCGCGGCTGGAACTTGCGGATGCGCTCCTCGCGCTCGACGACGATCGCGAGCGTCGGCGTCTGCACGCGGCCGACGGTGGTGAGGTAGAAGCCGCCATCACGCGAATTGAACGCGGTCATCGCCCGCGTGCCGTTGATGCCGACCAGCCAGTCGGCCTCGGAGCGGCAGCGCGCGGCGTCGGCGAGCGGGAGCATCTGGGTGTCGTCGCGCAGCCGGGCGAACCCTTCGCGGATCGCACCGGGCGTCATCGACTGCAGCCACAGGCGCCGGATCGGCTGCCTGGCCTTCGCGTGCTGGACGATCAGCCGGAAGATCAGCTCGCCCTCCCGGCCCGCGTCGCAGGCGTTGATCAGCGCGTCGACGTCCTTGCGCTTGATCAGCCGCGTCAGCAGCTTGAGCCGCTCGGCGCTCTTCTCGATCGGCTTGAGGTCGAACTCCGGCGGGATGACCGGCAGGTGCGCGAACGACCACTTGCCCCGCTTGACCTCGTACTGCTCCGGCGCCGCGATCTCGACCAGGTGGCCGACCGCCGACGAGAGCACGTACGCGTCGCTCTCGAAGTAGTCGCCCTGCTTGGCGAAGCCGCCGAGGACCCGCGCGATGTCCGCGGCCACGGAAGGCTTCTCGGCGATGATCAGGGCTTTTCCCATCGGATCCTGGAGGGGGGCGACGCGGCCGCCTGCAGAGGTCGTCTACAAGGGGTCGAGCCATTTCGGGGGGCGCCAATCATATGAGCCGGATCGACGCGGGTGCAAGTCAGCCGACGGGTGGAGGCCGGACCACCCGGCCGTCGGGCAGCCGCTGCAGGCGACCCGCGAGCTCGAGCACGACCAGCCGCGCGCCGAGCTCGCCGGCGGGCAGCGAGAGGTGCGCCGCGAGCAGGTCGGGCAGCACCGGCTCGTGGCCGAGGGCAGCCAGGATCGGGTCGCTGTCGGGCAGCTCGATCCGCTCGGTGAGGACCGCGGGGTGGGAGTCAGCGCTCGCTCTCATCGGCCGCGTCGCAGGGTCGAGCGGGTGCTCGACCGCGGGCAGCTCGGCGAGCACGTCGTCGACCGATTCGACCAGCACCGCGCCCTGCCGGATCAGCGTGTGGCAGCCGCGGGCGAGCGGCGAATGGATCGAGCCCGGGATGGCGAAGACCTCGCGACCGAAATCCCCGGCCTGGCGCGCGGTGATCAGCGAGCCGCTCTGCAGCGCGGCCTCGACGACCAGCACGCCGTGCGACAGGCCGGCGATCAGCCGGTTGCGACGGGGGAACTGGCCGGGCGAGGGCTCGGTGCCGAGCGGCAGCTCCGACACCACGACGCCGTCGGCGGCGACGCGTGCGGCCAGACCGCGGTGGCGCGACGGGTAGACCACGTCGGCGCCGGTGCCGAGCACCGCGATCGTGCCGGCGCCGCCGGCGAGCGCGCCTTCGTGGGCGGCGCCGTCGATGCCCAGCGCGAGGCCGCTGGCGATCGCCCAGCCGGCCTCGGACAGCGCGCGCGCGAACGAGCGGGCGTTGGCGAGGCCGCCGGCGGTGGGGTTGCGTGAGCCGACGATCGCGACCGCCGGCCGCGCGAGCACCTCGCGCAGGCCGACCACGTACAGCAGCGGCGGCGCGTCGGCGATCCGCAGCAGCTGCGGCGGATAATCCGCGTCGGCCATCGTGACCAGGTGGTGGTCCGCGGCCTGCGCCCACGCCAGCGCGCGCTCGACGCGGCGCTCGCGCTCGGGATCGCGATGGCGCAGCGCGGCGGCGAGCCTGGGGCCGGCGACGCCGTCGAGCAGTCCGCCCGCCGACTCGAAGATCGCGTTCGGCAGGCCGCACGCCTCGAGCAGCGTGCGCACGACGACCGGACCGGCGCCCGGCGTCAGCGCGAGACGGAGCCAGCAGGCGAGATCGTCGGCATCGCCCGATGCGAGCGGCACGGCGCGACGCCCCGCGGCATCAGGGGTTGGTGACGGTCGACCCGATCGAGATCGGCTGCGCCGCGGCGACGACGAGGCCGTAGGAGACCTTGTCGAATACCCGGAACACCAGCAGCTGGCCGATCGCCTCGTTCGGCAGCTTCACCGGCTCCTTGGTCTGGCGATCGACGATCAGGCGGCCGGTGCTCTGCACCGCCAGCACGTTGCCGACCTCGAGGCCCTGCGCCTTGCCGATCGATATCGCGACCACGCTGTACTTGCCGACCTGGTCGACGCCCCGGTAGACCGAGATGATGCGGCCGTCCACCGGAGCGGACGGCGGCCGCGGCGCGAAGCTGGGGACGCCGGCGCGCTCGGCGGGCATCAGCCGGTCGCCCTCGCCGATCTCCTCGGCCGTGCCCTGGATGCGCAGCGTCGCCGGATCGCCCTTGCGGATCATCGACGCGGTGCCCACGTACAGCGTCTCCCACGCGAGCGGCTGGCGCGTCGCAGGGTCGATCAGCGGCTTGGCTGGGCGGTAGACGTGCCAGTCGGTGACCGACTCGTCGGTGATGCCGCGCGCGTAGGCGAGGTCGCCGCGGCTCAGGTAGACGCGGCCGTCCTGCGTCGCGACGATCCGGGGATGGGTCTTGAGGGCATCCTCCTCGACGATCAGCGGCCGGTTGAGGAACACCTGGATCGCCGACAGGTTCATCGTCGGGATCGCGGAGCGGTCGAGCGGCGCGGAGCGGACCATCGGCTCGACGCGGGTCGCGCGATCGGTGCCGCCGCTGCCGCCCGCCTGCGCGAGCGTGTCGACCGAGCGGCCGAGGCGCAGCCGCGGCTGGTCGCCGGAGCGGTCGAGGTAGACGATGTCGCCGGGGTAGATCAGGTGCGGGTTGGCGATCTGGTCCTTGTTCAGCTGCCAGATCTCGGGCCAACGCCACGGGCTCTTCAGGAACTTCCCGGAGATGTCCCAGAGGGTGTCGCCGCGCACCACGACGTGCTTGTCGGGCGCGTCGGGCGCGAGCTCCAGCGGGCCGGTGGCCGGCTGGGCCGCCGCCGCGCCCGCGACCACCAGGGCCGCGCAGCCGAGAACCCACGTGATAGACTTTTTGAGCATGTTCGCGCTGCCTCGTCCGCGTCCTGGAGTGCTGCCCGCCGCACGTCGCGCGGCACCCGCACGAAGCTGCGGCAGCGCCACGATGTCCCCGATGGTACGTTGATTTCGCATTCGTTCCGCCACTCCGAGGGCGAACGGTAGGTCTAGACCGATGGCCGTACTTGACATCCTCCGCTACCCCGACGCGCGGCTGCACACGGTCGCGAGGCCGGTCGCGGTCGTCGACGATCGAATCCGCAGGCTCGTCGCCGACATGGCCGAGACGATGTACGCGGCGCCGGGCATCGGCCTGGCCGCGACGCAGGTCGACGTGCACGAGCGCGTGATCGTCATCGACACCTCCGAGGCCAAGGACCACCTGCTGGTCTTCATCAACCCGGAGATCGTGTCGAGCTCCGCCGAGAAGAAGGCCTGCGAGGAGGGCTGCCTGTCGGTTCCCGGCATCTACGACGAGGTCGAGCGTCCCGAGCGGGTCCGCGTGCGCGCGCTCGACGTGCGCGGCGAGCCCTTCGAGATGGACGCCGAGGGCCTGCTCGCCGTCTGCCTGCAGCACGAGATGGACCACCTGCAGGGCAAGGTGTTCGTGCAGTACCTGTCGCGCCTGAAGCAGAGCCGGATCAAGAGCAAGATGGCCAAGCTCGACCGGCAGGTCGCCTGATCCCGCCGTCCCCGCGCGCCCGGGCGCGCTCCGCACCGTTCGCCCGATGAGGCTGGTCTTCGCAGGCACGCCGATCTTCGCCCAGCGCGCGCTCGAGGCGCTGGTGTCGGCCGGCCACGCGGTCGCGCTGGTGCTGACCCGCCCCGACAAGCCGGCGCAGCGCGGCCAGAAGCTCGTCGCGAGCCCGGTCAAGCGGTGGGCGCTCGAGCACGGCCTCGAGGTCTGGCAGCCGCGCACGCTGCGCGAACCCGACGCCTGGGCGCGGCTGCGCGAGGCGGATGCCGACGCGATGGTCGTCGCAGCCTACGGCCTGCTGCTGCCGCCCGAGGTGCTCGCGATACCGCCGCACGGCTGCCTCAACATCCATGCGTCGCTGCTGCCGCGCTGGCGCGGCGCGGCCCCGATCCAGCGCGCGATCCAGGCGGGCGACGCGCGCACCGGCATCACGATCATGCAGATGGACGCCGGGCTCGACACCGGCCCGATGCGGCTCGCGCGCGCATCGCCGATCGGGCCCCGCGACACCGGCGCGACGGTGCACGACGCGCTCGCCGCGCTCGGCGCCGAGGCGATCGTCGAGGCGCTCGCGCGGCTCGCCGCGGGCACGCTGCCGCTCGAGCCGCAGCCCGCCGAGGGCGTCACGCACGCGGCCAAGCTGACGAAGGCCGACTCGCCGATCGACTGGAGCCGGCCGGTGCGTGCGATCGTCGACCAGGTCCGCGCGTTCGACCCGGTGCCCGGCTCGACCGCCGAGCTCGAGCACGTGCCCGGCACGACGCTGAAGGTCTGGAAGGCCGCCGCCGACCCGCGGCCGATCCACGGTGCTGCGCCCGGTACCGTGCTCGCGGCCGGCGACGGCGCGATCGTCGTCGCGGCCGGCGACGGGGCGCTCGCGCTGCTCGAGCTGCAGCGGCCCGGCGGGCGCAGGATGGCGACGCGCGAGTTCCTCGCGGGATTCCCGGTGCGACCCGGCGACCGGCTGCGGCCGCCCCCCGAGTGAAGCCCCCCACGCCGCCGGGCCCGGCGGCCGGGGCATCCCGGCCAGGCGCACCTGCGCCTCCGGGGCCCAGCCCGACCGACGCGCGTCCCGACCGCGCGTCGCTGTCGCGCGAAATGCTCGCCGCGGCCGAGGCGCTCGGCGACCTGCTCGCCGGCCACCGGCTGCCCGACGCGCTCGCCGCGCGCACCGCGTCGCTTCCCGCGGCCTCGCGCGCGCCGGCGCGCGACATGGCCTACCACGCCGTGCGTCGCCTCGGCCGGCTGCAGGCGATCGCGGCGCGCCTCAACGCCCGCCGGCCGATGCCGCGGATGGCCGCGCTGCAGCTGGTCGCGCTCGCGCAGCTGCTCGAGCCGATCCGCCCGGCCGCGATCGTCGTCGACCAGGCCGTCGCGGCGGCGCGCAGCCTGTCGCGCGGCCCCAGCGGCGCCGCCGCCGGCTTCCTCAACGCGACGCTGCGCCGCTTCGGGCGCGAGCGCGACGCGCTCGTCGCGGCGACCGACGCCGATCCGGTCGCGCGGTGGGACCACCCCGCCTGGTGGCTGGAGATGCTGCAGCGCGCCTGGCCTGACGACTGGATGCGGATCGCCGAGGCCGGTGCGTCCCAGGCGCCGCTCGTGCTGCGGGTCAACCGGCGCCGTGCGACGCCCGATGCGGTCGCGGCACGGCTCGCCCAGGCCGGGCTGCCGAGCCGCCCGGTCGGACCCGAGGCGCTCGCGCTCGAGCGCGCGGTGCCGGTCGACGCGATCCCCGGCTTCGCCGACGGCGAGGTGTCGGTGCAGGACGCCGGCGCCCAGATGGCCGCGCACCTGCTCGACGTCGCCGATGGCCACCGGGTGCTCGACGCCTGCGCCGCGCCAGGCGGCAAGGCCGCCCACCTGCTCGAGCTCGCCGAGGTCGACCTGTTCGCGCTCGACGTCGACCCGGCGCGCTGCGCGCGGATCGACGAGACGATGCGCCGGCTGCGGCTGCCCGCGGGCGCGGGGCGCATCGAGGTGCGGGCGGCCGACGCGGCGCGCCCCGAGGGCTGGTGGAACGGCCGTCCGTTCGACCGCATCCTGCTCGACGCACCGTGCAGCGCGTCCGGGATCGTGCGCCGGCACCCGGACGTGCGCTGGCTGCGTCGCCGTGGCGATATCGCCACATTCGTCTTCCAGCAGCGGCGGTTGCTGGAGGCGCTTTGGCCGACGCTGGCACCGGGTGGTAAATTGCTCTACGCCACCTGCTCGGTGTTCCCCGACGAGGGCGAGGCGGTGGTCGATCGCTTCTCCGTGGGTCGCACCGACTGCGTGCGCCTGCCGCTCGATTGGGTCTGGCCCGACGGTCGCAGGGAGCCGGTCGCCCAGTTGCTGCCGCAGTCCGGGGCGATGCGCGAGCATGATGGCTTCTTCTATGCCTGCCTGACCAAACGCCAGTGAAGCGACGCACCGCCATCGCGGCGCTGTCGACGGCAGCGCTGCTGGCTTGGTTGCCCGCCGCCCGTTCCGCCGACACGATCGACGTGCTCATCGTCGGGATCGAGCCGTCCACCGACGGCGAGGCCTGGCTGCTGTCGGCCGACTTCTCGCTGGCGCTCACCCCTCAGCTGGAGGACGCCGTGAACAAGGGCGTCCCCCTGTACTTCCTGGTCGAGTTCGAGCTGCTGCGCCCGCGCTGGTACTGGTGGGACGAGCGCACCGCATTGGCGACGCAGACGCACCGGCTGTCGTACCACGCGCTGACGCGCCAGTACCGCGTACTGCTGAACGGTGTGCCGCAGGCCTTCGGCACGCTCGCCGATGCGCTGGACGCGATGTCGCGGCTGCGCGGCTGGCGGGTGATGCCGCGCGACCGTGTCCGCGGCGGCACGCCGTACGAGGGCTGGCTGCGGCTGCGGCTCGACACCGCGCAGCTGCCCAAGCCCTTCCAGATCTCCGCGCTCACCAACCGGGACTGGAACCCGCAATCGGAATGGAAGCGGTTCCCCTTCACGCCGTAGACGGCTCGCGACGCGCGGTCACCCGCGCGCTGCGCTACGCCCTCTTCGTGTCGGTCGCGCTCGCGGCGGTGCTGCTGGCGATGCTCGCGGTCGCGAGCGGCAACGACCGGCTGCTCGAGAGCCACTACGGGCTGCTGCTCGGGCTGAACATCGCGATCGGCGTGGCGCTGCTGCTGCTCGCGCTCGAGCTCGCGCGACGACTGTGGCAGCGCTGGCGCGCGGGGCTGTTCGGCACGCGGCTGATGGTGCGCCTCGCGGTCGCGTTCATCGTGATGACGCTGGTGCCGGTGGGGCTGATCTACGCGGTGGCGGTGCAGTTCCTCGGCCGCTCGGTGGAGTCCTGGTACGACGTGCCGATGGAGCGCGCGCTCGAGTCGGGCCTGACCCTCGGCCGGGCCTCGCTCGACTCGCTGCTCGAGGACCTGCAGTCCAAGACGCGCTCGATGGCCGGCGAGCTCGCCGACGTGCCGCAGAACCAGTGGGCGCAGGCGCTGAACCGGATGCGCGATCGCGTCGGCGCGCAGGAGGCGCTGATCGTCACCGGCAGCGGGCGCATCGTGCTGTCGTCGGGCGGCGCCTTCGCGAGCCTGGTGCCCGATCTGCCGTCACCGGCCGCGCTGCGCGCCGCGCGCGGCGCGCGGCTCTATTCGGCGGTCGAGCCGGCCGAGGCGAACGCCAACGGCGAGGCGCGCGGCCTGAAGCTGCGCGTGATCCAGTCGATCCCGCTCGGCGGCCAGCTCGGCGAGGAGCTGCGGCTGCTGCAGCTGGTGCAGCCGGTGCCGCCGCTGCTCGCGGAGAACGCCGAGGCGATCCAGCAGGGTTGGCGTGACTACCAGCAGCTGTCGCTGTCGCGCGCCGGGCTGAAGCGCATCTTCCGGATCACGATGACGGTGACGCTGCTGCTGACCGTCTTCTCCGCGATCGCCGCGTCGTTCCTGCTCGCCGGCTGGATGACCGGGCCGCTGTCGATGCTCGCCGCCGGCACGCGCGCGGTGGCGACCGGCGACTTCCGGCCGGTCAAGGACTACGCCGGGCGCGACGAGCTCGGCATGCTGACGCAGTCGTTCAACGCGATGACACGCCAGCTCGAGGAGGCGCGCGCGCTCGTCGAGCGCAACCAGCAGGAGCTCGAGCGCGCGAACGCGCGGCTCGCGAGCGTGCTCGCGAACCTGACCGCTGGCGTGATCGTGCTCGACGAGGACTTCTGCGTCTCGCTTGCGAACGTCGGCGCCGAGACGATCCTCGGGGCTGGCGCCGACCGGCTCGTGGGCCGCCCGCTCGAGCGGCTGCCGCGGCTCGGCGAGGCCGCCGCGCAGATCGTCGAGGCCTTCGGCGAGCTCGACGAGGACACCCACCTCGGATGGCAGCGCCAGCTCGCATTCCGCCGCGATGCCCCCGGCAGCGAGCGGCGTGCCGAGACGCGCCCCGACGACGCGCCGGCGCTGACGCTGCTGGTGCGCGGCGCGCGGCTGCCGAGCCCGCAGCGCGGCTGGCTGGTGGTGTTCGACGACGTCAGCGAGGTGGTGAGCGCGCAGCGCGCGGTCGCCTGGAGCGAGGTCGCGCGGCGCCTCGCGCACGAGATCAAGAACCCGCTGACGCCGATCCAGCTCGCCGCCGAGCGGATGCAGCACAAGCTCGCCGACAAGCTGCCGCCCGCCGAGGCCGAGATGCTGTCGCGCAGTTCGCAAACGATCGTCAACCAGGTCGGCGCGCTGAAGCTGATGGTCGACGAGTTCCGCGACTACGCGCGCCTGCCGGCCGCGCGTCCCGCGCCGCTCGACCTGAACGCGCTGGTGAACGACGTGCTGACCCTGTACGCGCCGCTCGAGGCCGCGGGCCAGCTGCGCGCCGACCTCGCGCCCGGGCTGCCGACGATCCTCGGCGATGCGCCGCAGCTGCGCCAGGTGATCCACAACCTGGTGAAGAACGCGCTGGAGGCGACCGAGAAGCAGCCGCAGCGCAGCATCGAGGTCTCGACCGAGGCGGTGCGCCGCGGCGGTGCGCTCGCCGGGGTGCGCCTCGTCGTCCGCGACGACGGCCCGGGCTTCCCGCCGCCGCTGCTCGCCCGCGTGTTCGAGCCCTACGTGACGACGAAATCCAAGGGCACCGGCCTAGGGCTCGCGATCGTGCGCAAGATCGTCGAGGAGCACGGCGCCCGGATCGAGGCCGCGAACCGCGCGGACGAAACCGGAGCGATCCGGGGCGCCACGGTCAACCTGCTATTTACTCGGTTGGCCAAAAGCGACGACAATTGCGGCGCGCACACAACACTCGGGACGAGCGGACCGTCGGGCACGCAGCCGGGCAGGTCGGCCGAGAGCTAGGAAGCCATGGCGGAAATTCTGGTCGTCGACGACGAAATCGGGATCCGGGAACTGCTGTCCGAGATCCTGGGCGACGAAGGGCATTCGGTGCATCTCGCCGAGAACGCGCAGCAGGCGCGCGATGCGCGCGAGCACAACCCGATCGATCTGGTGCTGCTCGACATCTGGATGCCCGACACCGACGGCGTGACGCTGCTCAAGGAGTGGGCCACCGGCGGCAAGCTGACGATGCCGGTGATCATGATGTCCGGCCACGCGACGATCGACACCGCGGTCGAGGCGACCCGGATCGGCGCGCTCGACTTCCTGGAGAAGCCGATCGCGCTGCAGAAGCTGCTCAAGGCGGTCGAGCAGGGCCTCACGCGCGGCCGTGCCCAGGCCGCCCCGAAGGTCGCTCCGCAGGCCTACCACCCGCTGGCCGCGAACATCGGCGGCGCCCCCGCGATCACGATGCTGCCGGTCGGCATCAATGGCCCGACGATGCCGCTGGTGTCGCCGTCGGCGCAATTCCTCACCGCGCCGGTCGCCAGCCCCGGCGGCGCGCCCGCGCAGTCGCGCGAGCTGCCGCTCGACCTGCCGCTGCGCGAGGCGCGCGACGCCTTCGAGCGCGCGTACTTCGAGCACCACCTGTCGCGCGAGCACGGCTCGATGACCCGCGTGGCAGAGAGGACCGGCCTCGAGCGCACCCACCTGTACCGCAAGCTCAAGCAGCTCGGTATCGACCTGTCGAAGGGCGCGTACCGCAAGGGCAGCCAGACCGCGCAGTGACCCCCGTGCCCTGCGGCGCACCCGCGGCATGAAGATCGTCATCCTGGGCGCCGGACGGGTCGGCGCTTCGGTCGCCGAGAGCCTCGTCTCGGAGCAGAACGACATCACCGTCGTCGACACCGACCCGGCGCGCCTCGCAGAGCTGCAGGACCGGCTCGACCTGCGCACCGTCACCGGCAATGCCGCGCAGCCCTCGGTGCTGCGCAACGCGGGCGCCGACGATGCCGACATGCTGATCGCGACGACGCAGAGCGACGAGACCAACCTCGTCGCCTGCCACCTCGCCGCGCAGGTGTTCAACGTGCCGACCCGGATCGCGCGCGTGCGCGGCGCCGACTTCCAGGACAACCCGGAGCTGGTCGGCGAGGGCGCGTTCTCGGTCGATCACCTGATCGTCCCCGAGAAGACCGTCACCGACTATGTCGCCAAGCTCGTCGAGTTCCCCGAGGCACTGCAGGTGCTCGAGTTCGCCAACGGCGCGGTCAGCCTGATCGCCGTGCGCGCGAACCGCGACGGCCTGCTGGTCAGCAAGCCGATCCGAGAGATCAAGAAGCACATCCCGAACGTCGACTCGCGGATCGTCGCGATCTTCCGCGGCGAGAGCACGATCTACCCGGACGGCGACACGATGATCGAGCCGGGCGACGAGGTGTTCTTCCTCGCCGCGACCGAGCACATCCGCACCGTGCTGACCGAGCTTCGCAAGATGGACCGCCCGGTGCGCCGCGTGATGCTCGCCGGCGGCGGGCGCATCGGCATGCGGCTCGCCAAGCGGCTCGCCGAGCGGCGCATCGACGTGCGGATCATCGAGCCTGTCTCGAGCCGCTGCTCGATGCTCGCCGCCGAGCTGCCCTCGAACGTGCTGGTGCTCAACGGCGATGCGACCGACGAGGACCTGCTCGAGGAGGAGAGCGTCGGCGAGATGGACCTGTTCTGCGCGCTCACCTCCGACGACGAGGACAACATCATGTCCTCGCTGCTCGCCAAGAAGATGGGCGCAAAGCGGGTGATCGCGCTAATCAACCGGCGCGCCTACGCGGACCTCGTCGAGGGCGGCAAGATCGACATCGCGATCGTGCCGGCGCAGGCGACGATCGGCGAGCTGCTCGCGCACGTGCGGCGCGGCGATGTCGCCGCGGTGCACTCGCTGCGCCGCGGCGCGGCCGAGGCGCTCGAGGCGGTCGCGCACGGCGACCCGAAGTCGAGCAAGGTCGTCGGCCGGCGCATCGAGCAGGTCGACCTGCCGGCCGGCGCGACCATCGGCGCGATCGTCCGGCAGGCGCCGGGCAACCGCTCCGAGGTCATCATCGCCCACCACGACACGACGATCGAACCCGAGGACCACGTGATCGTCTTCGTGACCAACAAGCGGCTGATCCCGCGCGTCGAGAAGCTTTTCCAGGTGGGCGTGGGCTTCTTCTAGCGGCCGCGCGACACAGGGGTTGCCGCGGCAACCGACGGACCCGGAGCGCGGCGGTCCCGGTCCGCGATGTGGAATGCCGTGGCCGCGCTCGGGAACGGATGACAGCGCGGCCGCGTGCGCCTACCATGACGCCCCCCACCACAGGAGACGACACCATGACCCACCAGACCGGCGCGCGTCGGCGCTTCATCGCGACCGCTGGCGCGGCGAGCGGCGCGGCCCTCGGCTTCCCGGCCATCGTGAAGGCGCAGACCACCAACCTGCGCTTCCAGAGCACCTGGCCCGCCAAGGACATCTTCCACGAGTACGCGAACGACTTCGCCAGGAAGGTCAACGACATGACCGGCGGCGATCTCAAGATCGAGGTGCTGCCCGCGGGCGCCGTCGTGCCGGCCTTCGGCCTGCTCGACGCGGTCTCGAAGGGCACGCTCGACGGCGGCCACGGCGTGGTCGCGTACCACTACGGCAAGAACAACGCGCTCGCGCTCTGGGGCTCGGGCCCGGCGTTCGGCATGGACGCGAACATGCTGCTGTCGTGGCACAAGTACGGCGGCGGCAAGGAGCTGCTGAACAAGCTCTACGAGAAGGTCGGCGCGAGCGTCTACTCGTACCTGTACGGCCCGATGCCGACGCAGCCGCTCGGCTGGTTCAAGAAGCCGATCGCGAAGGCCGAGGACATCAAGGGCCTGAAGTACCGCACCGTCGGCATCTCGATCGACGTCTTCACCAAGATGGGCGCGTCGGTCAACGCGCTGCCCGGAGGCGAGATCATCCCCGCGATGGACCGAGGCCTGCTCGACGCGGCCGAGTTCAACAATGCGTCGTCGGACCGCCTGCTCGGTTTCCCGGACGTCTCGAAGGTCTGCATGCTGCAGTCGTTCCACCAGAACGCCGAGCAGTTCGAGATCCTGTTCAACAAGGCGAAGCTCGACGCGCTGCCGCCGAAGCTGAAGGCGATCATCGACAACGCCGTCGAGGCCGCGTCGGCCGACATGTCCTGGAAGGCGGCCGACCGCTACTCCAAGGACTACGCGGAGATGGGCGCCAAGCAGGGCGTGAAGTTCTACAAGACGCCCGACGCGATCCTGCAGCAGCAGCTGAAGGTCTACGACGACGTGGTCAAGGAGAAGTCGAGCGACCCGCTCTTCGCCGAGATCATCGCCTCGCAGAGGGCGTTCGCCGAGCGCGTGGTGCGCTGGGACATGGACGTCAACGCGAACCGGCGGATGGCCTACAACCACTACTTCGGCAAGAAGAGCTGACGCGCGGCGCGCATCCGGCGCCCGTTCGCGCCGGATACGCGCGCGCCGTGCCGCGGCAGGGAGCCGCGGCACGCGGCACGTCGCGGACACCGGCCGCAGAACGCCGGGCCGCGCGTGCGCCGACGCCGGCCGTCGAGCCGGCTCCGTTGATCGGACGACTCACCCGCCTCCCGGGGTGCGACGTCCGCGAGGCCCGATTCCATGCAGAAATTCTTCCTCGCCGTCGACCGCGTCTCCACCTTCGCGGGGCAGGCGTTCGCCTGGCTGATCGTCGCGCTCACCGCGCTGATCTGCTGGGAGGTGTTCTCCCGATACGTGCTCAACAGCCCGAACGCCTGGGCCTTCGACGTCCAGATCATGATGTACGGCACGCTGTTCATGATGGCGGGCGCGTACACGCTGTCGAAGAACGGGCACGTGCGCGGCGACATCCTCTACGGCTTCTTCAAGCCGCGCACCCAGGCCTTCTTCGACCTGATCCTCTACCTCGTGTTCTTCCTGCCCGGGGTGGTCGCGCTCGCGTGGGCCGGCTACACCTACGCGGCCGAGTCCTGGGCGATCAACGAACACTCGAACATCACCGCGAACGGGCCGCCGATCTACCCGTTCAAGACCGCGATCCCGATCGCCGGCGCGCTGCTGCTGCTGCAGGGCATCGTCGAGATCCTGCGCTGCATCGTCTGTCTGAGGGACGGCGAGTGGCCCTCGCGCGAGCAGGACGTCGAGGAGGTCGACGTCGACAAGCTCAAGTCGATGGTCACGCGCGAGGGCGAGGGCACCCACAACGTGGGCCCGGTGTCCGCGGCCGGGGAGCGCTGAGCCATGCGCCGCGAGATGTACTTCGGCCTGGCGATCATGGGCCTGATCGTCGCCGCCGTGATCGTGTTCATGCCCTGGGGCGACATGAAGAGCGGCCACCTCGGCCTGCTCATGCTGGCGCTCGTCGTCGTGGCGATCATGCTCGGCTTCCCCACCGCGTTCACGCTGATGGGGATGGGGATGCTGTTCGCGTACATCGCGTACCGGATGCGAAACCCCGACCTCGCGGTCGGGCAGACGCTCGACCTGATGGTCCAGCGCGCGTACTCGGTGATGAGCAACGACGTGCTGATCTCGATCCCGCTGTTCGTGTTCATGGGCTACCTGGTCGAGCGCGCGAACCTGATCGAGAAGCTCTTCAAGAGCCTGCACCTCGCGCTCTCGCGAGTGCCCGGCTCGCTCGCGGTCGCCACGCTGTTCACCTGCGCGGTGTTCGCGACGGCCACCGGCATCGTCGGCGCGGTCGTGACGCTGATGGGCCTGCTGGCGCTGCCGGCGATGCTGCGCGCCGGCTACTCGACCGGTGTGTCGGCGGGTGCGATCACCGCGGGCGGTTGCCTGGGCATCCTGATCCCGCCCTCGGTGATGCTGATCGTCTACGGCGCGACCGCCGGCGTGTCGGTCGTGCAGCTGTACGCCGGCGCGTTCTTCCCGGGGATCATGCTCGCGGGCCTGTACATCGTGTACGTGGTCGTGCTCGCGAAGCTGCGGCCCGACCTGATGCCGCCCCTGCCCGAGGCGGAGCGTCGCGTGCCGCTGACCCCGGCGGCCGAGGCGATCGCGACGCGCGTCAGCACGAAGGTGCTGCCCGGGCTCGCCGGAGCGATGAAGGGCTCCCGCAACGCGGGCGTGTCGCTCGGGGACATCGCGCGGCAGGCGCTGCTCGCTGCACTGCCGGCGCTCTTCGTCGCGGCGCTGCTCGGCCTGACCTGGCGCGCGGCGACGGCGCCGGTGCCGGTGGAGGACACCGCGGGCCTGGTCGAGATGGGCGCGGGCGCGTCGGGCGAGTCCTCCGCAGACGGTGGCGGGCTCGCCGAGCCGTCCGGCGTCGAATCGTCGTCCGATTCGGGCGGTCTCGCCGAGCCCCCGTCGGAGGACGCGCCCAAGGAGGCCGGCGCGGCGCAGGGCGTGCAGGCGCCGCCGGGCGCGAAGGCCGAGTCGCCCGCCGGGGCCGCGCAGGGCGTCGCCGAGCCGCCCGCCGCGAAGGCGGACGCGTCCGCCGACGCGAAGCCGGGCGAGGCCTCGGCCGAGGCGCGCCTGCCGACGCCGACGTGGTGGTGGATCTTCGCGGGCCTGCTGGTCGCCGTCGTGGCCGCGTACTACGCGGTGCTGACCTTCGCGCGGCTCGAGGTCTTCAAGATGCTGCTGGCGTCGTTCTTCCCGCTGGCGTTCCTGATCCTCGCGGTGCTCGGCACGATCGTGTTCGGGCTCGCGACGCCCACCGAGGCGGCCGCGGTCGGCTCGCTGGGCGGCCTGCTGCTCGCGGCGGCCTACCGGCAGCTGAACCTCGGCGTGGTCAGGGAATCGGTGTTCCTCACCGCCAAGACCAGCGCGATGGTCTGCTGGCTGTTCGTCGGCTCGTCGATCTTCTCGGCGGCCTTCGCGCTGCTCGGCGGGCAGGAGCTGATCGAGCAGTGGGTGCTGTCGCTCGGCCTGTCGAAGATCCAGTTCCTGCTGCTGTCGCAGGCGATCATCTTCCTGCTCGGCTGGCCGCTCGAGTGGACCGAGATCATCGTGATCTTCATGCCGATCTTCATCCCGCTGCTGGACAACTTCGGCGTCGATCCGCTGTTCTTCGGCCTGCTCGTCGCGCTGAACCTGCAGACCGCGTTCCTGTCGCCGCCGGTCGCGATGGCCGCGTTCTATCTGAAGGGCGTGGCGCCGCCGCACGTGACGCTGAACCAGATCTTCGTCGGCATGATCCCGTTCATGCTGATCCAGATCGTCGCGCTGGCCTTGCTGTACCTGTTCCCCGCGATCGGGCTGTGGCTGCCGGAGGTGCTGTACAAGTGATGCGCGGCGACAGATCCCTAATCCTTTGGAGCGAGGTGGTTTAACGCTCGTTGAAGGACGTCCCGAGGTCCGGGCTCGACAATCGGACGGCTTTTCGCGCTCGGAGGAGCACGAACGATGTTCGCGGGGAGTGTCCCGTTCCGGGTCAGGCGAGTCGCTTGCGCGAAGGGCGCCGCGTGCGCCGCGCTCGCCGTGTGGGCGGGCCTCGCGCAGGCCGTGGGGCCCGCCGCGCGGAACCCGTCCGACGCCGGCCCGGTCGCGATCGTCGCGCTGGTCGCGATCGTCGCGATCGTCGCCCTGTTCGCATGGCGGCTGCGCGTCGAGCGCGCGGCGCGGCTCGCGGCCGAGCGCACGCTCGCCGAGTCGCGCGTCGCGCGCGAGGCCGCCGAGGCGCGCCGCGCCCGGCACTGCGCCGCGATGGGCCGGGAGGCCTCGGCGAGCCTCGAGTCCCTGAACGGCGCGATGCGCCTGCTCGACGCCGCGAAGCTCGAGCCCGGCGTGCGGCTGCACCTCGCGGCCCTCCGGCGCGCGGCGTCCGGGCTCGCGGCGCAGCTCGCGCACGCGATCGACTACGACGCGATCGAACGCGGCGAGGTGCGCGTGCGGCCGCAGCGCACCCAGGTGCTCGCGCTGGTCCGCGAGGTCGCCTCGCAGTCCGCGGCCGAGGCGGCCGACCGGCGCGTGGCCTTCGCGCTGTTCGCGCCGCAGCACCCGATCCCGGGCATGGTGGTCGACCCGTCGCGGTTGCGGCAGGTGGCCGACCCGCTGGTGCGTGACGCGATCGCGCGCACGCGCGATGGCGAGGTCCGCGTCGAGCTGCGCTGGGAGCGCGAGTCCGCAGGCAGCGAGCAGGGCTGGCTCTCGCTGAACGTGACCGACGACGGCCCCGATCCGGCGCCCGGTGCCGCGGCGCTGACCCAGGCGGCGCTCGACGGCGACGTGCCGGTGCCGGCGCGCGACGTCGGCGGCATCGACGCCGATGCGGTGGTCGGCGTCGCGATGTGGCGCGCGGCGCGGATCGCGAGGGCACTCGGCGGCACGCTGCAGCTGCGCGCGACGCCCGGGGCCGGCGTGCGGCGCGAGCTGCGGCTGCCGGTGCGCTTCGATCCCTCGGCCTCGACCCGTGGCGCGCTGCTCGAGGACCTCAATGCCGGGTTCGCGCGGCCGACGCTCGCGGCCGGCGGCGCGACGCGCGGCGCGCTGCTGCTGGTCGAGGACGACCGCGTCGTGCAGTTCACGCTCGAGCAGCAGCTCTCGCGGCTCGGCTACGACGTCGTGTGCGCCGACGACGCCGAGGAGGCGATCGAGACGTGGCTGCGATCGCCGACGCGCTACGTGATGACCGACCTC
Organism: Burkholderiales bacterium; assembly: GCA_020248665.1. Taxonomy (GTDB): domain Bacteria; phylum Pseudomonadota; class Gammaproteobacteria; order Burkholderiales; family Burkholderiaceae_E; genus UBA4615. Next base: position 38,385 of record JADCHE010000085.1, read on the forward strand.
GGCTTGCCGGGCCGCGATGGGGTCGCGCTGATCGCTGCGATCCGCGACGCCGAGCGCACGCGCGGCTGGCCGCCGAGCTGGATCGTGGTGCTGACCGGGGAGCCGGCGCACGAGGGCCGCTCGCGGCAGGCCGGGGCCGACCGCGTGCTGCTCAAGCCGGCCACCGGCGACGAGATGTCGCGCGCGCTCGAGGCGGGCGAGGTCCCGGCCCGGGCGACGCGCCGGACCGCGGCGGACTGACGCGCCGCCCGGTCGCTCAGCCGCCGGCGCCCCCCGGTCGCGGCGGCGCATCCGGTCCGCGCGCGTAGAGCGCGAGCCCCGCCGCGAGGCAGGCGCCGATCACGCCGAACATCGCGCGGTACGCGCCCTCGGGCGGCACCGCGCCCGGCACATCGGCGGTCAGCGTGGCGGCCACCGCGCCGGTCAGCACCGGCATCACGGACGCGCCGACCACCTGCGCGAGGTTGAGCGTCGTCATCCCCCTGCCGAGCAGCCGGTCGGGAAACAGGCTGCGGCCGTGCGCGACGATCGTGACGCCGTAGCTCGCGACCGCGCACAGCGCCACCAGCAACCCGATCGCGACCGCCGTCGGCGGATGCGGCCACGCGGCGAGCGCGGCCAGCGTCGCGAGCGTCAGCGCGCCGCCCGCGAGCACGACGCGCTTGCGGGTGTTGAAGCGCGCATCGAGGGGACCGACGACGAGCACGCCGACCACCTGCGCGACGGTCATCGCCGCCAGCACCAGGCCCCGCTCGCCGCCGTCCAGGCCGTGCACGTCGTGCAGGTAGGGACCGGCCCACAGCCCGAGCACCGTCGAGACCACCGCGTAGGCGACGGTCTGGATCGCGATCACCGGCGCGAGGCCGGGCGCCCGCAGCACCTCTCCGACGCCGCGCAGCACCGCGCGCAGCGGCTCGGGCACGGGCGGCGGCGCGTCGGCCGAGCCCGGGCGCTCGTGGCGGATCGCGAGCCAGAACGCGGCGCCGGCCGCGGCGGTCGCGAACGCCGCGAGCACGAACGCGGTCCGCCATCCGGCGAGGCCGGCGAGCGCCGCCAGCGGCCAGCCGGCGAGCAGGTTGCCGAGCTGGCTGAGCGCGAACACCCGCGAGAGCGCGGTGCCGAGCCGCGCGCCCGAGAACCAGCGCGAGCACATCAGCACGGCGGTCATGAAGTGGGCCGCGCAGCCCAGGCCGACCACCGCGCGCGCGAGGATCAGCGAGGCCTCGTCGGTCGCGGCGGCGGTCAGCAGCGAGCCCGCGACCGCGATGCCGGTCAGCCCGGCGACCAGCCGGCGCGGGCCGATCCAGTCGAGCATCACGCCCACCGGCAGCTGAACCACGATCAGCACCACGAAGAACATGCCGCCGGCCAGGCCCAGGCCGCGCGGCGACAGGCCGAGCGCGTCGACGAGCTCCGGGGCGATGACGCCGAGCGACGAGCGATGGAACTGGCTGACGACGGTGAGCGCGGCGAGGACCGCGATCAGGCGGCCCGCCGGCACGGTGGTCGACGTGCTCGCGCCGGTCGGACTCAGTGCAGGCCGGCGCGCGACGCCGGCTCGCTCGGCGGGTCGGCGACCAGCGCCGGCACGACGAGCCCGCCCGGATCGTCGTCGAGCTCGAGGCGCGCGCGGCGCCGCGGCGCGAACGGGTCGGCCGTCCGGACCATCGTCTCGGTCTCGGGCCAGTCGTCGCGCGCGGGCTGCGGGCGCGGGGTGGGCACGAAGCTCGGCACGGGGTGCACGGCCACGGCGGGTCGGGTCGGCACCGCGGGACGTGCGTCGACGGCGCGGGCCGGCGCCGCGGCTGACGGCGCCGCGGCGTCGCCGACCAGCGCCAGCGCGAGTGCCGCGGCGTTCGCCGCGTCGCGGCGGACGATCGCGAGGCCGAGCGCGGTCTGCGTCCCGAGCGTGCGCATCAGCACCGGGCCGAGCGCGTCGCCGGCAGGGCGGGCGGCCAGGAGCCGCTCGCGGTGCTGCGCCCGGACCGGCACCAGCGCGTGGTCGATCGAGCGCAGCAGCCGGTTGCCGCAGGCGTCGGCGATCGCCGCGTGCAGCGCGGCGTCGGCGCGCGCCCACGCGTCCGCGTCGGGCGCGCCGACCGCGCCGGCGAGCGAGCGGACCGCGTCGAGGATCGCCGCCTGCTGGGTGCGCCCGGCGTCGCGAGAGGCAGCGCCCGCGAGCGCCGGCTCGATCACCCGGCGCAGGTCGGTGGCCTCGTGCAGCATCGAGTCCGGACCGGTCTCGGCGATCGCCACCGCGACGAGGACCGGGTCGAGCAGGTTCCACTGGGATTCGGGGGCGATCGTCGTGCCGACCTTGGGTCGCGCGACCACCAGCCCCTTGCCGCCGAGGTCGGCGAGCGCCTCGCGCACCACGGTGCGGCTGACGCCGTGCCGTCGACCGAGCGCCGGCAGGTCGATCGGATCGCCGGGGCGGAGCTCGCGCCGGGCGATCCGTCCGAGGAGCTCGCGCGCGAGCAGCGCGCTGCGGGACGGGGACTTCGCCATCCCGGGATTGTATGACCATTGGAGGTCGCGCCGGAACGCACATCGTTCGGCATCGCCCGGAGGGGTTTCCCCGGGCCCTTCGGACGGTGTCCGGAGGCCGGACGACGTGCGGTCGCGCCGGCGCGCGAGGGTCGGTGTGAGTGGCCGCTCCGTCCGGGAGGGCCCGGGCACTTCAGGCATGTCACCGCATCCGGGGCGGATGCGATGGTTCGCCGGGCTCGGCGCGCGGTCGGGTCGGCCCGGCCGCGCGCGGGCGGCTCCGCGGCACGCGGGCCGCCCGCAGGCCGGCGGCGGTCAGCCGAGGACGCGGTCGCGCGCGGCGCGCAGCTCGGCGAGCACGCGCGGGTCGTGCGCGGCCAGCTCGACCGACATCGCGTCGTTGTGCGCCTCGATCCGGGCCTCGCGCCAGGTGTCGAGCGCCCGGATCGCGCTGGCCACCAGGCTCGCGAGGAGGCTCACGCCGGTGGTCATCCGGTCCAGACCCCCATGGGTCCGAGCGGAGATCACGGTCGCGCCGGGGGCCATGTGAATCGTCGTCATGTCGGTTGCTCCATCCAGGGCGATCCGGAATCGGACCGCCATGCCGTCAAGATGCCGCACTGCAGCACAGGATTCCAATGGATGTTCATGATCCATACCATTCATCAATAGAATGTCTGGATGAAGAGACCATTGATCGATCAGGGGCGACCGTCCATCCCGGCGAACTTCCGCACGCTCGACCTGAACCTGTTGCGCGTCTTCGACGAGGTGATGGCCGAGCGCAACCTGACCCGGGCGGCGGCCAACCTGTCGATGACGCAGCCGGCGGTCAGCAACGCGCTGCGCCGGCTGCGCGATGCGCTGCGCGACGAGCTGGTCGTGCGGGCCGGCTACGGGGTGCAGCCGACCCCGCGCGCGCTCGAGCTGTGGCCGTCGGTTCGCGCCGCGCTGGACGGCCTGCGGGCGGCGATCCAGCCGGGCGACTTCGACGCGGCGGCGTCGCGCGACAGCTTCGTGCTCGCGATGGCCGATGCGACGGCCGCGCTGCTGATGCCGCCGCTGGTGCGGCGGCTCGAGGCCGAGGCGCCGGGCCTGTCGCTGCGGGTCCGTCCGCTGCTGACGCGCGACCCGCGCGGGCTGCTGTCCTCGGGCGAGCTCGACCTCGCGCTCGGCTACTTCCCGGCCGCGGTCGCCGCGATCGAGCTCGCCGCGATGCAGGAGGGCGGGCCGGAGCCGATCGAGCACGGCCGCCTCTACGATTCCGAGTACGTCTGCGTGATGCGCGCCGGCCACCCGCTCTCCTCGGGGCCGCTCGAGCTCGACCGCTACTGCGCCGCACGGCACCTGCTCGTCAGCTTCTCGGGCCGGCCGTTCGGCTTCGTCGACGAGGCGCTGGCCGCGCTCGGCCGCCGCCGTCGCGTCGTGCTGACGGTCAACCAGTTCTTCACCGCCGGCCAGGTGGTCGCGCTGACCGATCTGCTGACCGTGCTGCCGCGGCGCTTCGTGCCGACCACCGGCATCGCGTCGCGCCTGACGATGCGGGCGCTGCCGATGGACCTGCCGATCGTGCACGTCGACCAGCTGTGGCACCACCGGAACACCGCGCGGGCCTCTCACGCCTGGCTGCGTGCAGTGGTCGCCGATGCCGCGCGCGAGGCCTTCGAGATGCCGGACGCGCCGGGCTGACCCGTCGGCCGCCCGCACGCCGCCCGCACGCCACCGGCCGCCGCGTGCGCCGGTGTCCGACGCCGAGGCCCCGCGTCCGCCGCGGCATCGCCCGCCAGCACGCCCCCGGCCCGCGATCGTGTGACGAATCGCACGGATGACGGCGACGCCCCGGGACCGATCGTCGGCCGGATGCCGTCCGCCGGCGGGTTCCCCCATGCCCGAGCACCGTCCACCCCGCCCGCTCCCGCGTCGACCCGCGGCGCCCGGCTGCTCGCCGTCGCGCTGGCCGCCGCGCACGTGCTCGGCGGCTGCGCGACGTCGCGCACACCGACGACGCCCGCGCAGGCGCTGCGAGCCCTGATCGACGCGGGCGACCTGGCCGGCGCGGAGGCGCTGATCGCCGCGTCCGGCTCGACGCTGGACGCGCGCCGCGCCCTCGACGTGTCGATCCGCGCCGGCGACGCGGGCGCCGTGCGCGACTTCCACGAACGCGCCGCCATCGACGCCGAGCTCGACTCCGACGGCACGACTGCGCTGATCCGCGCGGTGCTCGACGCGCCCCCCGCGTCGCGCGCCGCGCGGGTCGCGCTCCTCGCCGAGGCCGGCGCACGCACGGACCTGCGCGACCACTACGGCCGCGACGCGCTGACCTGCGCGACCACGCGCAACCGCGCCGAGCTCGTGCCGCTGCTCGGCGGCAGCGCGCGCCGAGCGCCGTCGCCGCGGCTGCCGGCCTTCGCGACCCGGCCGAGCCCCGCGTCCGCCGCCGAGACGCCACCGGGCGTGGCCGCACCGCTCGACCCGAAGGCGTCGTCCGGGCTGCGCCCGCTCGCTGGTTCGACGCACGCCAAGGCGACGGCCTCGCGCGCCGCCGAAGGCGGTGCCGCCGCGACGCCGTGGCGCTCCGAGCCGCCGAGCTTCGGGCTGCTCCTGCGGCGCTCGCCTGGGCTGCCGGACGTGCCGACCGACCGCGCCGGGGACGCGCTCGCCGCACTGCGCGTCCACGCCGACGGCACGGCCGACCTGCTGCGGCACCGGCCCGGCTCCGATCGCTACGACCCGATGCCGGGCTCCCACGTCGCGTGGCGCCTCGACGGAGCGATGCTGCGGTTCGCGATCGTCGGCGACGGGTTCTCCGCGACCTGCACCGGCACGAGCGGTCCGTCGGGCGACGCGCGCACCGCGCCGCCGCCTTCGGTGTCCGCCCGGCTCGTCGACGCCGCGGTCGATCTCCAGCAGGCTCGCGTGCACCGTCCGGAACAGCCGCTCGCCCGGCGTCGGTCAACCGCAGGCTGCGCACGCCGCGCCCGAGGCGCGCGCGCCCGCCCCCGTCCTCCAGGCCCTTGACCTGGCGCGACACCGCCGACTGCGCGAGGCCGAACTCGTGCGCGGCGAGCCCGATCGCCTCGGCGGCATCTGCCGCCCAGACTCCTAGCGCAGGGACCGGTTCACCGCCGCCAGCGCCGCCCGCCCCGGCACCAGCGCCGCCTCGCCGAGCCGGTTGAACGGCGTCTCGACGGTGTTCAGGTGCGCGTGCAGGTCCACCGGGTGCGGGTCGACGTACAGCAGCCCGGTCACCACCTCGCCGCGGGCCTGGTGCTGCGCGATATAGTTCATCGCGGCGACGCGGTCGGTCGCGTCGTGGCCCTCGACGATCCGCCGCAGCCGCATCGTCGAGCCGTCGGCCTGCGGCACGTCGACGAAGCCGCCGGGCGCGACCTCGCCGGTCACCTCCTGCGCGAGATCGATGAAGTCGATCCGGTTGACCGCCTCGTTGTGCTGGCGCACGTACTCGTAGCTCTTGGTGCTGCCCGCGTGGTTGTTGAACGCGACGCAGGGGCTCACCACGTCTACGAAGGCCGCGCCCTTGTGCTCGATCGCGCCCTTGATCAGCGGCACGAGCTGCGCCTTGTCGCCGGAGAAGCCGCGCGCGACGTAGGTCGCGCCCAGCTGCATCGCGAGCGACACCAGGTCGATCGGCGAGTCGGTGTTGACGATGCCGCGCTTGGACTTCGAGCCCTGGTCGGCGGTCGCCGAGAACTGGCCCTTGGTGAGGCCGTACACGCCGTTGTTCTCGACGATGTAGACCATGTTCACGCCGCGCCGCATCACGTGCGCGAACTGCCCCAGGCCGATCGACGCGGAGTCGCCGTCGCCCGAGACGCCGAGGTACAGCAGGTCGCGGTTCGCGAGCGCGGCGCCGGTCAGCACCGACGGCATCCGGCCGTGCACGGTGTTGAAGCCGTGCGAGTTGCCGAGGAAGTAGTCGGGCGTCTTGCTCGAGCAGCCGATGCCGGAGAGCTTGGCGACGCGGTGCGGCTCGATGTCGAGCTCCCAGCACGCCTGCACGATCGAGGCCGAGATCGAGTCGTGCCCGCAGCCGGCGCACAGCGTCGAGATCGCGCCCTCGTAGTCGCGCCGCAGGTAGCCGACCTTGTTGCGCGCGAGCGTCGGGTGGTGGAGCCTGGGCTTGGCGATGTAGGTCATTTGGTCCCGCTCCGGGTGGTCGCCGCGGTGATCCGGCCGATGATGAAGCGGGCGGTGATCGGCGTGCCGTCGTAGTGCAGCACCGAGACCAGCCGGTTCGGGTCGACCTGCAGCTCGTTGACCAGCATCGACTTCATCTGCGCGTCCCGGTTCTGCTCGACGACGAACACCGTCTCGTGCGCGTCGATGAACTCGAGCACCGAGTCGGGGAACGGGAACGCGCGCAGCCGCATGGTGTCGAGCACGACGCCGTGCTCCTCGAGCACCTCGAGCGCCTCGTCCATCGCCGGGCTCGTGGAGCCGAAGTAGATCGCGCCGAGCGCGGTCTTCTTCTTCGCCTTGCGCACCACCGGCTGCGGCACCAGTGCCTTCGCGGTGTCGAACTTCTTCAGCAGCCGCTCCATGTTGTAGACGTAGTCCGGCCCCGCCTCGGAGTACTTCGCGTACGGATTGCGCGTCGTGCCGCGCGTGAAGTAGGCGCCCTTCGTCGGGTGCGTGCCGGGGTAGGTGCGGTACGGGATGCCGTCGCCGTCGACGTCGAGGTAGCGGCCGAAGTCGCGGCCGGACTCGAGCATGTCGTGGTCCATCACCTTGCCGCGGTCCATCGTCTTCGAGTCGTCCCATTCGAGCGGACGGCACAGCCGGGTGTTCATGCCGATGTCGAGGTCGGTCATGACGAACACCGGCGTCTGCAGCCGGTCGGCGAGGTCGAGCGCCGCGGCCGTGTGCTCGAAGCACTCGGTCGGATCCTCCGGCAGCAGCAGCACGTGCTTGGTGTCCCCGTGCGACGCGTACGCGCAGGCGATCAGGTCGGCCTGCTGCGTGCGCGTCGGCATGCCGGTCGACGGCCCGCCGCGCTGCACGTTCACGATCGTCACCGGGATCTCGGCGAAGTAGGCCAGGCCGATGAACTCGGTCATCAGCGAGATGCCGGGGCCGCTGGTCGCCGTGAACGCGCGCGCGCCGTTCCAGCCGGCGCCCACCACCATGCCGATCGAGGCGAGCTCGTCCTCCGCCTGCACGATCGCGACGTTCGAACGCCCGGTCGCCGGGTCGACGCGGAACTTCTTCGCCCACGACGTGAACGCCTCGGCCACCGACGAGCTCGGCGTGATCGGGTACCACGCGCAGACGCTCGCGCCGCCGTAGATCGCGCCGAGCGCCGCGGCCGAGTTGCCTTCCATGAAGATCCGGTCGCCGACCGCGTCGCGCCGCTCGACGCGCAGCCCGATCGGCTCGAGGCACTGCGCCGCGTAGTCGCGGCCGAGGTGCAGCGCCTTGACGTTCGAGTCGAGCAGCCGCTCCTTGCCCCTGTACTGCTCGCCGAAGAGCCGCTCGATCGCGCTCGCCTCTATGCCCAGCAGCACCGACAGCGCGCCGAGGCAGACGATGTTCTTCATCAGCTGCCGCTCGCGCGACTCGGCGTAGGTCGCGTTGCAGATCTCGGTGAGCGGCATGCCGATCGCGATCACGTCGTCGCGGAACTTCTCGCGAGGCAGGAACTTCGTCGAGTCGTGGAACAGGTAGCCGCCCGGCTCGATCTCCTTGACGTCGCGGTCCCAGGTCTGCGGGTTCATCGCGACCATCATGTCGACGCCGCCGCGCCGTCCGAGCCAGCCCTTCTCCGACACGCGCACCTCGTACCAGGTGGGCAGGCCCTGGATGTTCGACGGGAAGATGTTGCGTGGGCTGACCGGCACGCCCATGCGCAGGATCGCGCGCGCGAACAGCTCGTTGGCCGAGGCCGATCCCGAGCCGTTGACGTTGGCGAACTTGACGACGAAGTCGTTGACGGCGGCCAGCGGCCGCGCGACGACGGCAGGCCGCGCCTGCTCGGGATTGAGCGGGGCGTTCATGCGTGCCTCCGTTGGGCGGGTTCGGCGAGCACGGCGCCGCCGCCGCCGCCGGCCGACACCGCCGTCCTGTACGGCGCTCGGTTCACGCCGGCCCCCGCGCGCTGCGGCGTGCCGCCTGCGTGCGTCATCTGCAGCAGGAACTTCTGCATGTCCCACGCGCCGGTCGGGCAGCGCTCGGCGCACAGGCCGCAGTGCAGGCAGACGTCCTCGTCCTTGACCATCACGCGCCCGGTCATCTTCAGCGCGTCGGACACGTAGAGCGCCTGCGCGAGGTTGGTCGCCGGCGCGCTCAGGCGCCCGCGCAGATCGGCCTCCTCGCCGTTGGCGGTGAACGTGATGCAGTCCATCGGGCAGATGTCGACGCACGCGTCGCACTCGATGCAGCTCGGCGCCGAGAACACCGTCTGCACGTCGCAGTTGAGGCAGCGTTGCGTCTCCTTGTAGGCGACGGCCGGGTCGAAGCCGAGCTCGACCTCGACCTTGATGCTGCGCAGCGCCTTCTCGGCCGCGGCCCACGGCACCTTGTGACGCATGTCGTTGGCCACGTCGTTGTCGTAGGCCCACTCGTGGATGCCCATCTTCTGCGACGCGAGCGTGACGCCGGGCGCGGGCCGCTGCGAGACGTCCTCGCCCTCGAGGTGCTTGTGGATCGAGACCGCCGCGTCGTGGCCGTGCGCCACCGCCCAGATGATGTTCTTGGGGCCGAGCGCCGCGTCGCCGCCGAAGAACACGTTCGGGATCGTCGACTGCAGCGTCTTCTCGTCGAGCTTCGGCATGCCCCAGCGGTCGAATTCCAGGCCGATGTCGCGCTCGATCCAGGGGAACGCGTTCTCCTGCCCGATCGCGACGAGCACGTCGTCGCACTCGTGGCGGTGCTCCGGCTCGCCGGTCGGCACCAGCGAGCGCTTGCGCCGCCCCTCGGCGTCGGTCGACCAGACCGCCTGCACCTTCTCGAAGGTCATCGCGACGATCCGGCCCTCGACGTGCTCGACCGCCTTCGGCACCAGGCAGTCGAGGATCGGGATGCCTTCGTGGATCGCGTCCTCCTTCTCCCACGGCGAGGCCTTCATCTCCTCGAACGGCGAGCGGACGATGACCTTGACGTCCTCGCCGCCGAGGCGCTTGGCCGAGCGGCAGCAGTCCATCGCGGTGTTGCCGCCGCCGAGGACGATCACCCGCTTGCCGACCTTCGTCACGTGGCCGAACGAGACCGACGCGAGCCAGTCGATGCCGATGTGGATGTTCGCGGCGGCCTCGGTGCGACCGGGCACGTCGAGGTCGCGGCCACGCGGCGCGCCGGAGCCGACGAAGATCGCGTCGAAGCCCTCGGCGAGCAGCGCCTTCATGGAGTCGATCCGGCGGTGCACGAACTTCACGTCGCCGAGCCGCGTCACCCAACCCATCTCCTCGTCGATCACCGACTCGGGCAACCGGAAGCGCGGGATCTGCGAGCGGATGAAGCCGCCCATCCGCGGCTCCTGGTCGAAGACCGTGATGTCGTAGCCGAGCGGCGCGAGGTCGCGCGCGACGGTCATCGACGCGGGGCCCGCGCCGATGCACGCGATGCGCCGGCCGTTCGGCGCGGCCGCGGGCGGCGGCATCATCGGCTCGACGTCGCCCTTGAAGTCGGCCGCGACGCGCTTCAAGCGACAGATCGCGACCGGCTCGGGCGTCGGCAGGTTCTCGTCCTCGACGCGGCCGCGACGGCACGCAGGCTCGCACGGGCGGTCGCAGGTGCGGCCGAGGATCCCGGGAAAGACGTTCGAGGTCCAGTTGATCATGTACGCGTCGGCGTAGCGGCCGGCGGCGATCAGGCGGATGTACTCGGGAACGGGGGTGTGGGCCGGGCAGGCCCATTGACAGTCGACCACCTTGTGGAAGTGGTCGGGATCGCGGATGTCGGTGGGACGCACCATCTCCTCCCTGCGACGCCTCGTCCGTGCGGGACGGGCGTGCGTTCGGCCCGTGATCGAGTCGCGCGCCGGTCGGGCCGTCCGAGCGCCTGTTGTACGCACGATACTAGCACCGCGCGGCGTCGGTAGAATGCCGCTTTCCCTCGGAGTCCGACCGGATTGCAACGCGTCCTGGCCATCGCCCACGTGCTGGGCGGCATGCTGATGGTGACGGCCGCGACCTACCTGCTGCCGATCGGATGGTCGATCGCCGTGGGCGACGGCACCACCGACAGCTTCGTCGAGGCCGCGATCGGCACCGTCGCCGCGGGCCTGCTGCTCTGGGGCCCCACGCGCCGCTGGCGCCGCGAGCTGCAGGCGCGCGACGGCTGCCTGCTGGTGGTGCTGACCTGGGTGCTGATGGCCTCGGTCGCGATGGTCCCGTTCCTGCTGGAGCTGCCGGGCATCTCCTTCACCGACGCGTTCTTCGAGTCGATGTCGGCGCTGACGACCACCGGCGCGACCGTTCTGACGGGCCTCGACACGCTGCCGCAGAGCCTGAACCTGTGGCGCCACGCGCTGCAGTGGTTCGGCGGCATGGGGATCATCGTGCTGGCGATCGCGGTGCTGCCGCTGCTCGGCGTCGGCGGCATGCAGCTCTTCAAGGCCGAGATGCCCGGGCCGATGAAGGAGACCAAGCTCACGCCCCGGATCACCCAGACCGCGAAGTACCTGTGGCTCATCTACGTGTCGATGACCGGCGTGTGCATCCTCGCGCTGCGCGCCGCCGGCATGAGCTGGTTCGACGCGGTCTGCCACGGCTTCTCGGCGCTCGCCCTCGGCGGCTTCTCCACCCGCGACGACAGCATCGCCGGCTTCGACTCGCCGGCGATCGAGATGATCCTCGGCGTGTTCATGATGCTCGCGGTCATCAACTTCACCGCGCACTTCCTCGCGCTGCGCACGCGCTCGCTCGAGGCCTACGCGCGGGACGTCGAGGCGCGCTGGGTCTGGAGCGCGATCGTCGGCGCGATCGTCGTGCTGACCGTGTACCTGTGGTGGAGCGACACCTACGCCGACCCCGCGCAGGCGCTGCGCGTGGCCGCGTTCAAGACGGTCTCGATGGCCACCTCGAGCGGCTACACCGGTGCCGACTACGAGACCTGGCCGCCGCTCGCGGGGCTCGCGGTGCTGATGATCGGCGGGCTGTGCTCGTCGTCGGGCTCGACCGGCGGCGGCATCAAGATGGCGCGCACGCTGGTGCTCTTCAAGCAGGCCGGGCGGGAGCTGCTGCGGATGAGCCATCCGCGCGCGGTGCGCCCGCTGCTGCTCAACCGGCAGGTGGTCGGCGATCAGGTGGTGCTCGCGGTGCTCGGCTTCATGCTGCTCTACGGCGCGACGCTGATCGGGGTCACCCTGCTGCTGGTCGCGACGGGGCTCGACCTGACCTCGGCCTTCGGCGGCGCGTACGCGTGCCTGAACAACATCGGGCCGGCGCTCGGCGTGCTCGGCCCGACCGACAACTACGCCGGGCTGAGCGACTTCCAGACCTGGATCTGCGCGTTCGCGATGCTGGCGGGGCGGCTCGAGCTGCTGACGGTGTTCGTGCTCGCGACGCCGGCGTTTTGGAGGCGATGAGGCCGGGGTTTCGCCGAGCACCGCCCGGCGCCGGCCGAACGGTGCTCGGCATGCCTGCCGCGCACGGGTGCGTCGAGAACGTGGATACGGCGAGAGCCGGCTGACTGAATGCGCCGCGATCCGTCCCGCCCCGTCGACACCCTCCTCGTCACCGGCTTCCTCGGCGCCGGCAAGACGACCCTGCTCTCCGGCTGGCTCGCCGCCCGCCCCGCCGGCGAGCGCTGGGCGGTGCTGGTGAACGAGTTCGGCGCGCTCGGCGTGGATCGTGCGCTGCTCGGCGGCGACGGCGCGGGCGGCGAGGTCGCGGTGGCCGAGGTCGCCGGGGGCTGCGCGTGCTGCGCGGCGCAGGCGACCTTCGACGCCACCCTGACGCGGCTGCTGCGCCGCGGCCCGTGGGACCGGCTGCTGCTCGAGACGACCGGGCTCGGCCATCCGGCCGGGCTGATCGACCGGCTGCGCGCGCCCCCGCTCGCCGCGCACGTGGCGCTGCGCCCGCCGGTCGCGGTCGTCGACGCGTCGCGCGCGGCGCTCTACCTCGACGCGTCCCGGCCCGACCACCATGCGATCGCGCTCGACCAGGCTGCGCTCGCCCGCGTGCTGGTGCTGAACCGCGCCGACGCGCTGCCGCCCGGCGAGGCCGATGCGCTCGCGGCCGCGCTGGGCGCGCTGCCGCCGTGGCCGCGCGCGGTGCTCGCGACGGCGGACGGTACGGTCCCGCTGGCGGCGGTGCTGGCGGCCGCGGAAGCGGCGACGGTCGCGCAAGGCGCTGCGACCACGCCGGGCGGTCCGGGCGCGGCCGGCGGGCGCGCGGTGGGCAAGGCCACCCGGCCCGCGGCCGCCGATGGCCCGGCCGCTGCCGGGACCGCGGCGCCCCGGCACGTGCCCGCGGCGTCGCCGCCGACGCCCGGCGAACCCGCCGCCACGCTCCCGGAGCCGATGCGCTGGCAGCGCACCGACCCCGCGGTCGGCGCCGCCGCCGCCGGCTGGTGGTGGCCCGCCGCCGCCGCGTTCGACCGGGCCCGTCTGCAGGCTGCGCTCGACGCGCTCGCCGCACCCGACGGGCCCCTGCGGGCCTGCGGCGTGCTGCGCGGCAAGGGCGTGTTCCGGACGGAGCGCGCGTGGTACGGCTGGCAGTGGGTCGACGGCCGGGCCGTCTGGCACGAGACCGCATGGCGCGCCGACAACCGCCTCGAGATCCTTGCAAGAACGCCGATCGACCCTCAAGTGGTCGATCAGGCGCTTCGGGCGGCCGCATCGAAAGGATGAGTGGCGGACGACCGACGGATGTGACGCAGGTCCGCGACGCCTGTCGGTCCCGGCAGCACGATCATCGGCGGGCGCTACGAGCCGGGAGCACGCCCCGCCACCCTTGCGGGGTCCCCACCGAGGTCCCTCTCGATGAACATGATCTACAACAGCCCGAACTACTGCGTCGTGGAGTTCAAGTCCGCGGAAGGCGAGGCGTTCTCGGGCGGCTACGAGATCATGGACAAGACCGCCAAGCGCGAGATCTTCCTCGGGGGCGCACTCGCCGAGAAGTTCCGCTTCGACGTCACCAAGCTGATCGCGACCGAACCCTCGATCGAGGAGGTCGACGACTTCCTCAGCAATTTCGAGGGCCTGATGCAGCAGCCGCTGGTGCTGCACTGACCTGCCTCGCGACGCGCAGGAACGCACCGCACCCGCCTGCGTCCGCCTTGCCGGGACGCCCCGCCTGACGCGCCCGTCCGGCAGGTCCTGCGGACGCCTTCCGCGTGCCGGACGTGCATCGCGACGGTGTCGTGTCTCGCCAAGACGGCCTCGCCCGTCACGCGCCTGTCGTCATGATGGGGTGTGATGACGGGTTTTCCGGCGCGGGAACAGGGCGAATCCGACCGACGCGCACGGCATCGGCGCACCGACCGCTTTCGCGCCGGCCGAGGGCGTCATCGCGCGATCGGATCGAATCGGGGACGGGGCATGAGCGGATCGTTGAAGGCAGTGGTGTTCGACTGGGCCGGGACGATGGTCGACTTCGGGTCGCGTGCGCCGATGGGCGTGTTCGTCGAGGCCTTCGCGCGGTTCGGCGTCGAGGTCGGCGTCGCCGAGGCCCGCGGCCCGATGGGACGGCCCAAGCGCGACCACGTCGCCGCGCTGATGGCGATGCCGCGGATCGCCGCCGCGTGGGCCGCGAGGCACGGCCATCCGCCGGGCGAGGCCGACGTCGACGCCGTCTACGAGGTGTTCGTGCCGATGACCGTCGCGGTCGCGGCGCGGTTCTCCACGATGATCCCGGGCGCGGTCGACACCGTCCGCGAGTTGCGGCGCCGCGGGCTGAGGATCGGCTCCACCACCGGCTACACTCGGGAGATCATGGCCCAGGTGCTGCCGCGCGCGGCCGCGGCGGGCTACGAGCCGGACAACCTGGTGTGCGCCGGCGATCTCGCCGAGGGTCGACCCGGCCCGCTGATGATGTACCGGACGATGGCCGACCTCGGCGTGTATCCGCCGTCGGCGATCGTCAAGGTCGACGACACCGCGCCGGGCATCGCCGAAGGCCTCGCCGCCGGCACCTGGACGGTCGGCGTGACCGCCTCCGGCAACGGGGTCGGGCTGTCGCTCGACGAGTGGAACGCGCTGCCGCCCGACGATCGCAGGCGGCGCGCCGACCTCGCCGGCGAGGCGCTGCGCCGAGCCGGCGCGCACTGCCTGATCGACACCGTCGCTGCATTGCCGCGCGTCATCGACGAGATCGAGGCGCGGATGGCGCGGGGCGAACGCCCGGCCCATCCCTGATCCCCGCGGACGCCCGGGGCCCTAGAGCTGCTCCCACGGCAGGCCGGCGTGGCGCCAGCCGGAGCTCGTGCCGCGCCTGAACTTCTCGTCCAGCGGCCCTTCGAAGCCCTCGAGCACGTTGTGCACCTCGCGCCAGCCTGCCGCCTCGAGCGCCTGGCCGGCCGAGACCGAGCGCCGCCCGGAGCGGCAGATGATCACCACCGGCCGGTCGGTGTCGCCGGCGACCTGCCGCACGTCCTCGACGAAGTCCGGGTTCAGCTCGTACTTCAGCTCGTCGGCCCAGCAGATGTTGTGCGGGCGCAGCGGCTCCTCGCCCGGGCGCTCGACGAGCGCGTGGCCGACGAGGAAGTACTCGGCCTCGCTGCGGCAGTCGACGAACACCGCCTCGGGGTGCGCGAGGAGGAAGTCGTAGGCCTGGCGAGGGGTCAGGTGCTTCATCGGCGCACCTTGTACCACAGCCGATGGTGCGCCGCCGCAGCCGTTCGCACGCTCAGCCGAGCGGAAAGCCGACCCAGCGCTCGAGCTCGACGAGCGCCGGACCCGGCTCGCCGACCTTGATCGTCCGCATCCCCATGTCGCGCGCCGGCTTCAGGTTGATGCCGAGGTCGTCGAGGTAGACGCAGCGCTCGGGCGCGACGCCGAGCGCATCGGTCATCATCCGGTAGATCCGCGGGTCGGGCTTGCGCACGCCGGCCTTCGCGCTCTCGATCACGTGGTGGAAGAGCCGCATGATCTCGGCCTTGTACAGGCTTCCCATGGGGCTCGCGGACATCGCGGTGAAGTTGTTGGTGATGCAGCCGGTCTTCAGCCGCGCGCCGATCCGCCGCAGCGCCTCGACCATCTCGGGCCGGATCTCGCCGGCGAGCAGCGGCAGCACGTCGGCGCCCCGGACCTCGTGGCCGAGCGCGCGGCTCTCGATCGCGAACGCCTCGTCGAAGCCCGGCACATCGAGCTCGCTGCGCTCGAGCCGCGCCCACGCGTTCTCGTGCGGGTCGGTCGCGTTGACCGTGCGCAGGAAGTTGCGCGGCAGCCCGCGCGCCGCCTCGAAGCGCGCGAAGGCCTCGAACGGGCTCGACGAGATCACGCCCCCGAAATCCCAGATGACGGCGTCGATCAACGGTTCACCTGCGAATGCGAGAAGCCGGCGAGCTGCTTGTAGCGCGCCGAGATCGCTTCGAGCTCCTCGCGCGGGATCACGTCGTGCACGTGCCGGAAGCCCTGCGGCGCGCGTTCCTCGGCGATCTGCATCACCTGGTCGGGGCCGTTGCGCCGGTTCGACAGCACGATCGCGCCGGTCGCCTCGCGGCGTGCGGCCTCGTAGCGCGCGAACGCGTCGGCCGGGTCGGTCGAGCGCGACGGGAAGCCGGCCGCGATCATCGCGTCGGCCATCGCCTCGGCGTCGAGGATGCCCTGCGATGCGCCGTTGCTGCCGATCGGGTACATCGGATGGGCGGCGTCGCCGAGCAGCGTGATGCGGCCGTGCGTCCAGCGCGGCAGCGGGTCCCGGTCGACCATCGGGAACTCGAAGATCGCGTCGGCGCCGTCGATCAGCGCGGGGATGTCGAGCCAGTCGAAGGTCCAGCCGGCGAACGGCTCGCGGAACACGCTCCGGTCGACCTTCTTGTTCCAGTTCTCGCGCTCGGGCGTCGTGCCGGCCGGCACCGTCAGCTCGGCGATCCAGTTGATCGTGACCTTGCCGTCCGCGTCGGGCACCTGCTGGATCGGGTAGCAGACGAACTTCTGATTCTGGTGCCCGGCCTGGACCATCGAGCGGCCGGTGAGGAAGGGCCGGGCGCGGGTCGTCGCGCGCCACAGCATCCGGCCGGAGAAGCGCGCCGGGCCCTCGTCGGGGATGAAGGTGCGGCGCACGACCGAGTGGATGCCGTCGGCGCCGATCACCGCGCGCGCGCGCACCGGCGGGCGCGGCGCCCCCGCGCGATCGACGAAGTGCAGCGTGGTGAGGCCGTCGCCCTCCTCGAAGCGCGACAGCGCGTGCGAGGTGCGGATCGCGCCGGCGGGCAGCCGGTGCGTCGCGGTCTCGAACAGGATCATCTGCAGCCGGCCGCGGTGGATCGAGAACTGCGGATACGTGTAGCCGCCCGCGAGGCCGCGTGGCTCGGACCAGATCGGCTGGCCGTGCTTGTTGTAGAACGCGAGCTCGGCGGTCTCGACCGCGATCGCGGCGAGCGCGGGCTGCAGCCCGAGGTTCGACAGCACGCGCACCGAATGCGGCAGCAGGTTGATGCCGACGCCGAGCGGCCGCACCGCCTCGACCGCCTCGAACACCGTGCAGGCGATGCCCTTCGCGTGCAGCGCGAGCGCCGTCGCGAGGCCGCCGATGCCGCCGCCGACGATCGCGACGTCGATCGTCTCCATGTCGTTCGCACTCATCCTCGGGTCACTCCTTGGCGCGAGCCGCCTCGCGCTCCTTGAGCAGCTCCACGCCGATGTGCAAGCCGGTGTTCGCCGCAGGCACGCCCGCGTAGATCGCGGCCTGCGTCAGCAGCTCCTTCATCTCGGTCGGCGACAGCTCGCGATCGAGGCCGGCCTTCAGGTGCAGCCGGAACTCCTCCCAGCGGCCGAGCGCCGAAGTGATCGCGAGGACGACGAGCCGGCGCGTGCGGTCGTCGAACACCGGCCGCGTCCAGACGTCGTGCCACGCCCAGCGCGTCATCATCCGCTGGAAGTCGGCGGTGATCGGGTGGCCGTGCTCGGTGCGCGCGTTCACGTAGGCCTCGCCGAGCGCCTGCTTGCGCCGCGCGATGCCGCGCTGGTACTGCGAGAGCAGGTCCGCGTCGGCGGCCACGCCGGTGACCGGCGCGGCGCCCGCGGGCAGCGCGCCGCTCGCCACGTGCGCGCCCTCGGCCGGCGCGCCCTGCGCGCGCTCGGGCTGCAGCGCGGCCATCAGCAGCTCGACGAAGGCCGGCGGGTCCTCGGAGTGCGGGATGTGCGCGCAGTCGAGCTCGACGAGCCGCGCGCCCGGAATCGCAGCCGCGATCGCCTCGCCCATCGCGGGCGGGGTCGACAGGTCGTGCCGGCCGGTGACGACCGTGGTCGGCGCCGCGATCCGCGGCAGCTGCGCGAGCAGGTCGTGGTCGCGCACCGCCGCGCAGCAGCCGGCGTAGCCGACCGGCTCGAGCGACAACAGCGTCTGCGCGACCGAGTGCAGGTGCGCGGTGCCGCGGGCGCGGAAGCGCGCGGTGAAGAAGCGGCCGAGCACGGTGTCGAGCACCGCGGGCATGCCCTTCTCGCGGACCGTCGCGATCCGCGCGACCTGCGGCGCCGGGTCGGCGCGGCCTGTGGTGTTGCACAGCACGAGCCTGCGCAGCCGGTGCGAGGCGTGGATGCCGAGCCACTGGCCGATCATGCCGCCGAGCGAGATGCCGCAGTAGTCGAAGCGCTCGATGCCGGCCGCGTCGGCCACCGCGAGCACGTCCTTCGCGAGCAGCTCGACGGTGTACTCGCCGTCGGGCGCGTCCGACGCGCCGTGGCCGCGCATGTCCATCCGGATCACGCGGAAGAAGTCGGCCAGCCGCGGCATCACCGGGTCCCACAGGCAGTGGTCGGTGCCGAGCGAGTTGCCGAGCACGAGCGGCGGCAGCGCGGGGTCGCCGTCGGCCCGCCAGTAGAGTCGGGTGCCGGCGTGCAGGGCGTAGGGCATGGTGTCTTGTCCGGTGCGTGGGGTCCGTGCCCGGCGCGCGCCGCGCATCGGCGCGGGGCGCATCCGGAGCGGGGCCGGGAGGACCACAGTGTATCGCCGCCGCGCCGGCGGGCCGGCGCCGCGCCCGACTCGCCCCGTGCCGGGACCCCGCCGGGCGACGGCGCGATCCGGCGCTCGTGCGCCTGCCACGGGCCGCCCGCGCTGAGGGCGACGCGTTCGCCGGTTCGAGGCGCCGTTGCTCAGGCCGCGCGCCAGGCGGCGAGCGTGCGGTCTATCATCGCGTCGGCGTCGCCGCGATGCGCGCGCGCGTCGAACAGCGCCTCCAGCCGCTCCGCGTCGAGCGCCGCGGCGAGCACGGGGTCGGCGTCGCAAGCCCGCGCGAGCGCACCGCGCAGCGATTCGCCGCGCTCGAGCGCGGCGCGGCACACGCGCTCCATCGTCGCGTGCGCGAGCGGCTTGCCGAGCGCGTCGGCGAGCGCGACCGTGACCGCCTCGGCGAACACGAAGCCGCGCGTGCGCTCGAGGTTCGCCTGCATCGTACCGGGCTGGACTCGCAGTCCCTCGAGCGCCTCGCCGATCGCCTCGGTCGCGCTGCCTGCGCACTCGAACAGCGCGCCGAGCGTCCACCAGTCGGCCTGCCAGGTGCCGAGCCCGCGCTCGTGCTCCCCGGCCTGCTGCGCGAGCAGCGTCGCCGCGAGGCCGGGCGCGCGCAAGCCCGCCTGCTGCGCGAGCAGAGAGGCGACCGGGTTACGCTTGTGCGGCATCGCCGACGAGCCGCCGCGCCCCGCGCCGGTCGGCTCGAAGACTTCGGCGACCTCGCCCTGCATCAGCAGCGCGAGGTCGCGGCCGATGCGCGCCATCGCGCCGGTCGCGAGCGCGAGCTCGGCGCCCAGCCGCGCGACGCGGTCGCGGCTGCCGTGCCAGCTGATGCCCGGGTCGGCGAGCCCGAGCCGCGCGGCGAGCGCCGCGGCCACCGCGTCGCCGTCACCGCGCATCGCCGCGCGAGTGCCGGCCGCGCCGCCGAGCTGCAGCGCGCGCAGGTCCCCGAGCGCATGCGACAGCGCGGTGCGCGCGCGCGGCAGCGGCGACAGCCAGCAGGCGAGCTTCCAGCCGAACGGGATCGGCACCGCCGGCTGCAGCAGCGTGCGGCCGATCATCATCGTGTCGCGGTGCGCTTCGGCGAGCACCGCGAGCCGGTCGCCGACCCGCGCGAGCTGCGCCTGCAGCTCGGCGCCGGCGACGCCCGCCTGCAGCACGAGCGCGGAGTCGACGACGTCCTGGCTGGTCGCGCCGCGGTGGACCCAGCGCGCGGCGTCGGCGTCGTCGCGCGCCACCGCGTCGGTCAGCGCCGCGACGAACGGGATCGCGAGCGTGCCCGCGCGGCGCGCGGCCTCAGCGAGCGCTCGGGGCGCAAAGGGGTCGTCGTCGGGGTCCGCGACACGGCGCGCGACCGCGGGCGGATGCGCCGGGTCGACCGCGGCGGCCGCCCCGAACGCGGCGACCGCGGTCAGCTCGATCCGCTCGGCTGCCGAGCGCGGCACGAGCCCCGCGTCGGCCTGCGCGGCCGCGAGCGCCGCCTCGAAGCGCGCCATCGCCGCGAGCAGCGCGGCATCGTCGAAGTGGCGCGACACGGTGTCGCTCGCGAACTGGCCGCGCAGGAGGTCGCTCATCGCGTGTGGGCTCGTCGGGGGCACATCCGGGGCGCGCGGGGCAGCCGGACCGCCGCCGCGACGCCGACGCATCATCGCTGCCCGGGCGCGCGCCGCGCAAGCCGCCGCACCGCACCCCCGCGCTAGAATCGGGCGGCACCGAGGGGGAGGCCGCGATGATCAGCGCCGAGCAGAACGACCGCATGACGCGCACCGGGCCCGGCACGCCCGCAGGAGCGCTGCTGCGCCGCTACTGGCAGCCGGTGGCCCTCGTCGAGGAGCTCGAGGGCGAGCGTCCGCTGCGTCCGGTGCGCCTGCTCGGCCAGGACCTGGTGCTGTTCCGCGACGACCGCGGCCGCGTCGGCCTCGTCGACCGCGACTGCCCGCACCGCGGCGCCGACCTCGCCTACGGGCGGCTCGAGCACGGCGGCCTGCGCTGCCCGTTCCACGGCTGGCTGTTCGACGTCGAGGGCCGGCTGCGCGAGGCGCCCGCAGAGCCCGACAACTCGCCGCTGCTGTCGCGCCTGCGCCAGGGCGCCTATCCGGTCGTCGAGCGGGCCGGCGTCTTCTGGGGCTACCTCGGCCCGGGCGAGCCGCCGCCGTTCCCGGCGCTCGATCCGTTCGTCGCGCCCGCCACGCACGTGTTCGCGTTCAAGGGCTGGATCGAGTGCAACTGGCTGCAGGCGCTCGAGGTCGGCATCGACCCGGCGCACGCCTCGTTCCTGCACCGTTTCTTCGAGGACGAGGATCCGTCCGCGGCCTACGGCAGGCAGTTCCGCAGCGCATCGTCCGGCTCCGAGATCCCGATGACGCGCGTGATGCGCGAGTGCTTCCGGCCGCAGATCTCGGTCGAGCCGTCCGAGCACGGGCTGCGGCTCACCGCGCTGCGCGAGATCGACGCGACGCGCCTGCACGTGCGGATCACGAACCTGGTGTTCCCGCAGGCCTTCGTGATCCCGCTGTCGCACGACATGGCGATCATGCAGTTCCACGTGCCGATCGACGACACCCACAACTACTGGTACGCGTTCTTCACGAGCTTCGGCGTGCCGGTCGACAAGGCCACGATGCGCGCGCAGCGCCTCGAGCTCTACGAGCTGCCCGACTACCGGCCGCGCAAGCACCGCGGCAACGGCTGGGGCTTCGACCCGTACGAGCAGCGCACGCGGACCTACACCGGCATGGGCGAGGACATCAACGTCCACGACCAGTGGGCGATCGAATCGCAGGGCCCGATCCAGGACCGCACCCGCGAGCACCTCGCGACCAGCGACCGCGCGATCAGCGCGAACCGTCGGCTGCTGAACCGTGCGATCGACACCGTCGAGCGAGGCGGCACGCCGCCCGGCGTGCTCGATCCGGCCGCCGCCGCGCAGCTGCGCGGCCCGGTCACCGTCGACGGCATCTGCGCGCCCGAGGGCTGGCAGCGCTACTGGCGGGACGTCGACGCCTCGCGGCGCGCGGGCTGCGGATGGTGGGTCGCGAGCGGCGCGCCGACGTCGCTGGTCGCGCCGGTGGGCGGTGCCGCGTCCGCGCCGCCGGCACGCCCGGCCGAGGCCGGTGCCGCGGCGCCCGGGCGTGACGGCCCCGCCGACCCGCGCGGCTGAGCGAACGATGCCGGCCGCATCCTTCGTCGAGCGCCATGGCCTGTGGACCGCCGAGCGGCGCGAGGCGGCAGAGCGCATGCTCGCCGCGCTCGCGCAGCGCGGCATGCATACCGTGCGCTTCGCGTTCGCCGACCAGCACGGCATCCTGCGCGGCAAGACCCTCGTCGCGGCCGAGGCTGCCGGCGCGCTCGCCTCGGGCGTCGGCGTGACGACGACGCTGCTCGCCAAGGACACCGCTCACCGCACGGTGTTCCCGGTGTTCACGCCCGGCGGCGGCTTCGGGCTGCGCGAGATGCAGGGCGCGGCCGACATGCTGATGGTCGCCGACCCGACGACCTTCCGCACGCTGCCCTGGGCGCCGGGCACCGGCTGGGTGCTGTGCGACCTGCACTTCCACGACGGCCGCCCGGTGCCGTTCGACACGCGCCGCCTCTTGCGCGACGTGCACGCGCGCCTCGAGCGAGGCGGCCATGCGCTGCTCGCCGGCCTCGAGGTCGAGTTCCACCTGTTCCGGCTGCTCGATCCGAGGCTCTCGCCCGCCGACGCGGGCACGCCCGGCGTGCCCGGCGCGCCGCCCGAGGTCGCGCTGCTGCACCAGGGCTACCAGTACCTGACCGAGTTGCGCTACGACCAGATCGAGCCGGCGCTCGAGCCGCTGCGCCAGACGCTCGAGGCGATCGGGCTGCCGCTGCGCTCGCTCGAGGTCGAGTTCGGCCCGAGCCAGGTCGAGCTGACCTTCCGGCCGATCGAGGGCGTCGCCGCCGCCGACGCGATGGTGCTGCTGAGGAGCGCGATCAAGCAGGTCGCTCGCCGCAACGGCCTGCACGCGAGCTTCATGTGCCGGCCGCGGATCCCTAACGCGATGTCCTCGGGCTGGCACCTGCACCAGTCGCTGGTGCGCCTCGCCGACGGCGCGAACGCGTTCGTCGCCGAGGGCGCGGGTCACGACGGCACGCCGCTGTCGCCGACCGGCGCGCGCTGGCTCGCCGGCCTGCTCGTGCACGCCGAGGGCGCGACCCCGTTCACCACGCCGACGATCAACGGCTACCGCCGCTACCGCCCGCACTCGCTCGCGCCCGACCGCGTCGCCTGGGCGCAGGACAACCGCGCGGCCATGCTGCGGGTGATCGGCGGCCCCGGCGACGCGGCGACGCGGATCGAGAACCGCGTCGGCGAGCCGGCCGCGAACCCGTACCTGTACATGGCCTCCCAGGTCGTCGCCGGCCTGGACGGCCTCGAGCGCGGCCTGTCGCCCGGCGCGTCGGCCGATGCGCCCTACGAGACCGACGCGCGCCGCCTGCCGGCGAGCCTCGATGTGGCGCTCGACGCGCTGCTCGACGACGCGGCGCTCGTCGAGGGCATCGGCCGTGGCTTCGTCGACTACCTCGTCCACGTCAAGCGCGCCGAGCTCGCGCGCCACGCGGCCGAGGTCGGCGAGTGGGAGCACCGCGAGTACTTCGACCTCTTCTGACCCGAGTCCTCCATGCCTTCGATCGTCTTCGTCCTGCCGGGCGGCGCCGAGCGCCGCGTCACCGTGCCCGCCGGCACCAGCCTGATGCACGCCGCCGTCGACCACGACGTGCCCGGCATCGTCGGCGAGTGCGGCGGCTGCGCGTCGTGCGCGACCTGCCACGTGTGGGTCGACCCCGGCTGGATCGACCGCCTGCTCCCGGCCGACGAGGTCGAGGACGACCTGCTCGGATTCGCCGAGACCGAGCGCCGGCCGACCAGCCGGCTCGGCTGCCAGATCGCGATCGAGGACGCGCTCGACGGGCTG
The DNA here is from genome assembly GCA_020248665.1 of Burkholderiales bacterium. Classification (GTDB taxonomy): domain Bacteria; phylum Pseudomonadota; class Gammaproteobacteria; order Burkholderiales; family Burkholderiaceae_E; genus UBA4615. The sequence goes on from JADCHE010000085.1 coordinate 61,885, forward strand.
CGCGTCGAGGTGCCCCCGCTGCCCTGAGGCGGCGCGTGCCGGGGCCCGCGGTCGCATTCGGCGACATGTTCCAAGGAATGCTTTCGGTGTAGGCTTCCGCTCCGCACAGGAGGAGACCCCCATGATGTTCCGCAGGATCGCGACCGCGATGGCCCTCGGCCTCGGCCTCGTTGCCGGGGCGCACGCGCAGCAGACGGTGACTCTGAAGTTCCACACCTTCATGGCCCCCGGCTCCAACGTCTGGCGCTCGATGCTGGTGCCGTGGATGGAGAAGGTCGAGAAGGACTCCGGCGGCCGCATCCAGTTCGAGAAGTACCCGGCGATGCAGCTGGGCGGCACGCCGCTGCAGCTCTACGACCAGGCCCGCGACGGCGTCGTCGACGTGGTCTGGACGCTGCAGGGCAACACCCCGGGCCGCTTCCCGCGCTACGAGGTGTTCGAGCTGCCGTTCATGATGACCAATGCCGAGGCCACCTCGCGCGCGTACTGGGAGTACACCCAGACCTGCGCACAGGGCGAGATCAAGGACACCCAGCTGCTCGCGGTCAACGTGCACGGGCCGGGCATGTTCCACTCGCGCGAGAAGCCGATCCGCAACGTCGGCGACCTGAAGGGCATGAAGGTGCGCGGCCCGACCCGCACGATCACGAAGATGCTCGGCGCGCTCGGCGCGACGCCGGTCGGCATGCCGCTGCCGCAGATCCCCGACGCGATGTCCAAGGGCGTGATCGACGCGGCGGTCGTGCCGTGGGAGGTCACCACCTCGGTCAAGATCGACGAGCTCGCCAAGCACCACACCGAGTTCGACCCGAAGGCCGGCGGCCTGTACACCACCGCGTTCGTCATCGTGATGAACAAGGCGAAGTACGACTCGCTGCCGCCCGACCTGAAGGCGGTGATCGACCGCAACTCGGGCATCGACGCGTCGGCGGCGCTGGGCCGCGCGCAGCAGGCCGGCGACGCGCCCGCGCGCAAGGTCGCCTCCGACGAGCGCAAGAACAGCATCTACACGATCACCGGCGCCGACCTCGAGGGCTTCCGCAAGGCGGCCGACCAGGTCGACGACGAGTGGATCAAGGACATGGACAAGCGCGGCTTCAACGGCAAGCAGCTGCTCGACTGCGCCAAGGGCCTGATCCAGAAGCACACCAAGTGACGCTGCAGCGCGGCGCGCGACCGCGCGCCGCGCCCTGTTCCGCGTCCGCAGCCGCCCGATGACCTTCGACGACCCGGTCGGCCGGACCCTCGAGCGCCTCGCGCAGGCGCTCGCGGTCCTCGGCGGCCTCGCGCTGACCGGGGTCGCGCTGATGTCGCTCTACAGCGTCGTCATGCGCAACCTCGCCGGCGCGCCGATCCAGGGCGACTTCGAGCTCGCGCAGATGGGCTGCGCGGTGTCGGTCGCCGCGTTCCTGCCGTTCACGCAGCTGCGCAACGGCAACATCTTCGTCGACTTCTTCACGCAGAAGGCGTCGGCGCGCACGAAGGCCGTGCTCGACGGCGTCGGCGCGCTCGTCGTCGGCGTCGCGCTCGCGCTGCTCGCGTGGCGCACCGGCGTCGGCGCGCTCGACGCGCTGCGCACGCAGGAGACGACGATGATCATGGGCCTGCCGATCTGGTACGGCTACGCGTCGATGGCCCCGTCGTTCGCGGTCGCGGCGCTCGCGGCGTTCTACAGCGCCTGGCGCCACTGGGCGCTCTCCGAGGTCGCCGAGTCCGAGGAGCGCTCCTGACGTGAGCGGCACCACGATCGCGCTGCTGCTCTTCGCCGGCATGCTGGTGCTGATGGCCGCGCGCGTGCCGATCGCGCTCGCGATGTTCGTGCCGGGCGCGGTCGGCTACGTCGCGCTGTCGGGCTGGCCCGCGTTCTCCAGCTACCTGAAGGGTCTCGCGTGGGCGCGGCTCGCTAACTACGACCTGACGGTCATCCCGCTGTTCCTGCTGATGGGTGCGTTCGCGACCCAGGGCGGGCTGTCGAAGAGCCTCTTCACCGCCGCGAGCGCGATGATCGGCCACCTGCGCGGCGGCCTCGCGATGGCCGCGGTGATGGCCTGCGCCGCGTTCGGCTCGGTCTGCGGCTCGTCGGTCGCCACCGCCGCGACGATGGCGAAGGTCGCGCTGCCCGAGATGATGCGCCACCGCTACTCCGGCCGGCTCGCGACCGCGACGCTCGCTGCCGGCGGCACGCTCGGCATCATGATCCCGCCGTCGGTGGTGCTGGTGATCTACGGCATCCTCGCCGAGCAGAACATCGCCAAGCTCTTCGCGGCCGCGATCCTGCCCGGGCTGATCGCGACGCTGGGCTACTGCGTCGCGATCGCGATCTACGTGCGGCTGTTCCCGGAGCACGGGCCGGCGACCGAGCGCGCGTCGTGGCGCCAGCTCGGCGGCGCGCTGAAGGACGTCTGGCCGATCGCGGCGATCTTCCTCGTCGTCTTCGGCGGCATCTATGGCGGCTGGTTCACGCCGACCGAGGCCGCCTCGATCGGCGCCGCCGCGACCTTCCTCGCCGCGCTGCTGCGCGGGGAGCTGACGCGCGCGAAGTTCCTCGAGTGCTTCTACGACACCGCGGTCACCACCGGGATGATCTTCATGATCTTCCTCGGCGCCGACGTGATGAACTCGGCGCTCGCGCTGTCGCAGTTCCCGGCGGCGCTGTCGTCGTTCGTCAAGGACCTGGGCATCGCGCCGCTCGCGGTCGTCGCCGGCATCCTCGTGTTCTACGTGCTGCTCGGCTGCGTGATGGACGAGCTGTCGATGATCCTGCTGACGCTGCCGATCTTCCTGCCGACGATCGTCGGCCTCGACCTGTTCGGCCTGCCGCCGGACCAGAAGCTGATCTGGTTCGGCATCCTGGTGCTGATGGTCGTCGAGATCGGGCTGATCGCGCCGCCGGTGGGCCTGAACGTCTACGTGATCAACGGGCTCGCGAAGAACGTGCCGATCGGCGAGAGCTACCGCGGCGTCGTGCCGTTCCTGATCAGCGACGTCCTGCGCACGACGCTGCTGCTGCTGTTCCCCGGGATCAGCCTGTGGCTGGTGAAGGTGCTGGTGCCCTGACGGGTCAGTGGCCCCCGAGCCCCCTGCACAGCAGCACCACCCCCGACGCCGCGAGGCAGACGAGCACCCAGCGCGCGAACTGCCCGTCGCTGATCCGCGCGAACACCCCGAGGCCGACCCGCGCGCCCGCGAGCGCCGCCGCCGCGGCCGCGAGGACCGGCGCGAGCGGCACGGCCGACAGTCCCGGCCCGTCCGGCTGCGCGGCGCCCATCGTCGCGAGGCAGCCGAGGCTCGCGAGCTGCATCGCGAGGATGTAGGGCTGCACGGCGCCCCGCTGGCGTTCCTTCGGCCAGCCGCGCAGGCCGATCCACGGGACCGTGATCGCGCCGGGGAACGCGGCGAGGCCTCCGGTGACCCCGCCGAGCAGGCCGGCGACCGCGTCCGTGCGGGGCGAGCCGGCGACGGTGCGGCCCGGCCTGCGCAGCGTCGCCACCACGCACCAGCCGATCAGCATCGCCCCGAGCATCGCGGTGAGCGGCCTCGGGTCGAGGTTGAGCAGCAGCGTCGTGCCGACCGGCGTGCCGACGAGCCCGCCCGCGACGAACGGTCCCAGCACGCGGAGCTCGACGTGCGCGCGCAGCGCCCACACCGACCAGGCCTGCATCGCGATGCTGCAGGCGAGGAAGGTCGCCACCATCGGCACCGGGTCGTCGAAGAACCAGCCTGCGGTCGCCAGCGCGATCGCGCTGAAGGCGAAGCCGGCGACGCTCGCGACGGCCGCCGAGACGAAGAGCGCAGGGATCGCCCAGCCCCAGGAGACGCCCGCGCGCTGCGCGGCGTCGGGCCACGCGAGGACGAGCGCCGCGATGCCGGCGAGCACGCACGTCGCGAGCGCGGCGCGGCGGGCGAGCCGGTGGAGCGGCCGGGGCGGCGCCGGCACGGCGATCGGATCCATCGGCGACGGGTCTCGCGGGCCTTCGGGCCCTGAGTCCGTATTGGGAGCGCCCGCGGGTCCACCGCCAATACCGCGGTGAGGGGACGCCGTCCCGGCCCGGCGTCACGCACGACCGTGTCGCGGACTCAGGCGCGCGCGACGCCGGGCAGCGCGTAGCGCCGCGACAGCAGGCCCTCGCCCGGCTCGTAGAGCCGCCAGTTCAGCACGAAGCGGCCGTCCGGCGCGGGCAGCCAGTTCGCGCGACCGCGCGCGTCGGCGGGCGCCGCGTGCTGCAGCCGGACCACGAGCGCGCCGTCCGCCTCGCGCACGATCCCCGGGGTGCGGTCGCCGATCGTCCAGCGGTCGATCGGGTTCTCGACGAAGAACCCGCGGCCGTCCGGCTCCATCCGGTACATCGACAGCGACCAGAACGACCCGACCGGCAGGTCCGCGGGCACGGTGAGCCGGTACGCGTTCGCGCCGTCGAGCCGGTGGCCGTCGAGGTCCTGCGCGCAGGTCGCGTAGATCGCCTCCTCGCGCGGCAGCGCGCCGAGGCCGAGCAGCGCGATCATCGCGCGGTAGGCGTGGTCCTCGCCGAAGCGGCCGATGTGGTCGAGGCCCGAGTACCAGTGCGGCCCGACGCTCGAGCGGCGCGCGGGGTCGCCGGGGCGCAGCCGCTTGCGCAGCTCGGGCATCAGGCGGGTCCACGCGTCGCGGGTCGCGTCGTCGAGCCGCGACCACGCGTCGGCGTCGCCCGGCACCAGGCCGACCGGCGCGCAGCGCTCGAGCAGCGCCGCGTCGCTCGCGGGTACCGGGTTGCGCCCCAGCGACTCGTTCGCGAGCGCGAGGAAGGCCTGCGGATCGCGCTCGTCGGGCACGGTCGTCCAGGGCCGCGGCGTGCCCGGCGCCTCGAGCCGCATCGCGTCCTGCAGCGCATGCACCGAGGGCACGTCGGCCTCGCCGTCGACCAGCACGCGGCCGAGCATCCAGACGTCGTTCGCGGCCATGCGCAGCGGCGCATCGCCCGCGGGCGGCTCGCCGGTCCATCCGGGCGGCGCGAGCCACAGCGTGCGCGCGGCGCCGCCGTGCGTGCGCCGCGACACCAGCGCCGCGTTGTCGGTCCACGGGTCGAGGAACGCGAAGCTGAAGTAGCGCGCGTGCATCGCGGGGTACGCGAAGCGCACCGGACCCGCCGACAGGTCGAGCCACGCGATCGTGTACAGCGTGTCGTTGTTCGGCATCGTGATCCAGCGGTCGCGCGGCCCGAGCAGCCGCCGCGCGTGCGACAGCGTGTTCGCGTCGAAGCGGCCCGGGTTCGCGGCGTCGCGCGTCGCGTTCCAGCGCGTGCGCGCGAGGTCCTGGACCGCGAACGCATAGAGGTAGGCGTCGGCGATGCGGTCGTCGAGGTCGGGGAGGGCGGGCATCGGCGGGTCCGAGGGCGGGCGTGCACCGATCATACGGAGGCCGTGCGCCCGGCCCGCGGCCGCGTTCCGTTCCCCTCGGGTGCCCCCGCGCCGCCGGGGCGCGCGGGCCTGCGTCAGCGCGCGTCCCGGCGCCGGTCGACGTCCGCCGCGCTCGACGCGCGCCGGTACGAGCGCGTGCCGGCCCACGCCGGCGCGCTCGCGCGGGGTCGGGCGCCGGCGAGCGCCGCGGCGACGGTGAGGTCGCGGTTGGTGTTGCTGGTGGTGATCCACCCGCGCACCACCGCGGCCTCCTCCTCGTCGCCGCGCCGGAAGGGCCAGTGGTCCATGATCGTGCCGCGCACCGCCCGGATGACGAAGCAGGTGTGGCGCTCGAGGTCCCTGGGGCGCTCCGGCATGCCGTGCCGCGCCCAGTACTGCGGCGCGGCGCACACCACCATCCGCGTGCGCGCGAGCGTGCGCACGACCTGGTCGGGCGCCTGGTCCCAGACCATCGCGACCCGCAGGTCGGCGCCCTCGGTCTCCGGCTCGCCGCCGTGCACGTAGTCGCGCAGGTCGAGCTGCACGTTCGGGTGCCGCGCGTGGAAGCGCGACAGCGCGGGCAGAACGCAGTGGTAGGCGAGCAGGTGCTGGATCGCGATCGCGACGGTGCCGCTCGCGGTGGTCCGCGCGCCGCCGGCGGCGGCCTCGGCGTCGACGATCCGCTCGAGCGCCGGCGCGCACGCGTCGAGGAACTCCTGGCCCGACGCGGTCAGCGTCAGGCCCTGCGCGCCTCGCTCGAAGAGACGCGCACCGAGATGCCGCTCGAGCGAGGCGACCCGCTTGGAGACCGCCGGCACGCTGACGTCGAGCCGGCGCGCGGCCGCCGACAGGCTGCGCTCGCGGGCGGCGCAGACGAAGTACTCGATCGCGCGGAGGCGGTCCATCGTGCGGCGACCTGTCGGCAGAGGGGCTTAACCCGACGACGTTAAGGCTCGCGCCGACGCGCCGTCAATTCCGCGGCCGCGGCCGCGGGCGCATGCTGCCGTCATCGCAGCCTTCCGCCCACGGTGCCGCCATGATCCCGAAGCCCTTCCGCCGCCGGTGCCTCGCCACGCTGTCGGCGGCCGCGGTCGCCGCGTTCGCCGGCCCCCGCCGGCAGGCCGTGGCCCAGTCCGCGGGCTGGCCGGCCCGGCCGGTGCGGATCGTCGCCCCCGGTGCGCCCGGCGCGCTGTTCGACCTGTCGGCGCGGCAGATCGCCGACAAGCTCGCCCCGGCGCTCGGCCAGCCGGTCCTCGTGGACAACCGCCCCGGCGCGGGCGGGCTGCTCGCGATGCAGCACGTCGCGCGCAGCGCGCCCGACGGCCACACCTTCGGCGTCTGCGCGTTCACGCAGCTCACCGTCAACCCGTGGATGTTCGACAAGCCCGCCTACGACCCGATCGCCGACTTCGCGCCGGTCACCGCGCTGTTCTCGTCGCCGATCATGCTGGCCACCCGCCCCGACTCGCCGATCGGCTCGCTCGCGCAGCTGCTCGAGGTCGCCCGCGCGCGGCCCGGGCGGCTGTCGTACGGCTCCTCGGGTGTCGGGCAGCCGCCCCACGTGCTGCTCGAGCTGGTCGAGCACCGCGCGCGGCTGCATCTCGTGCACGTGCCTTACCGCGGCGGGCCCGCCGCGATCGGCGGCCTGCTGGCCGGCGACGTCGACCTGGTGTTCGAGGGCTCCGGCGTGCTGCTGCCGCAGGTCCGCGCGGGCCGCCTGCGCCCGCTCGCGGTCACCGGCACGCGCCGTCTCGCCGCGCTGCCCGACGTGCCGACGTTCGGCGACGCGGGTATCGCCGGCATCGACGACAGCTGGATGGGCGTGGTCGCGCCGGCCGGCACCCCGGCCGACATCGTCGGGCGGATGCAGGGCGAGATCGCGCGCGCCCTCGAGGCGCCGGACGTGCGCGCGTCGTACGAGTCGACCGGCCGCACGGCGATCGGCAATCCGCCCGAGGCGTTCGCCGCGATGATCCGCGACGGCGTGCCGAAGTGGCGCGAGCTGGTGAAGGTCGCCGGGCTGAAGCCGGAATGACGGCGTCGACGCAGCTGCGCGACGCGATCGCGGCCCGCCCGTTCCGCTGCGGCGCGCTCGCCCGGGTCGACCTCGGCGTCGTCGACCCCGAGCGATCGCGCGCGTTCTATCGGGACGTGGTCGGGCTCCAGGAGATCGATCCGCCGCACGGCGTCGACGCCGCGTTCCGGTGCGACGACCGGCCGTGCTCCGTGCTGTTGCGCCGCAGCGCGGTGCCGGGGCTGGCGTGCGTCGCGTGGGCGGTCGAGGCACCGGACGCGCTCGAGGTGCTGCGGGCCCGCGGCCGCGAATCGAGCCTGGCCGTGCGGCAGGTCGATGCGGCGACGTGCGTGGCGCTCGGCGTGCGCGATGCGCTGCGCGTCGTCGATCCGGCGAGCGGGGCCACGCACGAGTTCCACGTGCCTGCGCCGGCCAAGGCGTGCGACGCGTTCACGCCCTCGCACACGAGGATCCTGCGCCTCGGGCACATCGTCGTCGCGACGGATCGCCACGACGCGTCGGTGGCGTTCCTGAGCGAGGCGATCGACTTCCGCGTGTCCGACCGCATCGCCGGCGGCACGACCTTCATGAGACCGGGCGCGAGTCCATGGCACCACGACATCGGCGTCGGCCGCGCGGACGGTCCGCGCCTGCACCACGTGAACTTCATGGTCGCATCGATCGACGACATCGGTCGCGCGTTCCATCGCCTGCAGCGCCACCGCGTGCCGATCGTCTGGGGGCCCGGGCGCCATCCGCCGTCGGGCAGCGTGTTCCTGTACTTCCTCGATCCGGACGGGCTCACCGTCGAGTACAGCTTCGGCATGGAGGCGTTCGACGCGCACGCGCCGCGCCCCGCGCAGGACCTGCCGGCGGGTCCCGCGAGCGTCGATGCCTGGGCCGCGCCGCGCGACCCCCTGACCGGTGCGGTCGGCGCGATCCTGTGACCGGCGCTCCGCCCGAGCTCAGTGCTCCTCGAGCCGGTGCGGCTCGTCGTCGGCGAGCTCGCCCGTCTCCGGGTCCACCCACTCGGGCACGTCGAGCAGCAGCGTCGCCTCGCGCAGCGCCTCCGCGGAGGCATCCTCGTCGATCTCCGGCGGCTCGATGGGTTCGACCATCCGCCAGGCCTTGCGTCGCGGGTCCATCACCTCTCCTCCTCGCCGGAGGGCGCGGACCTCCGCGGCCGGCTCCGACGGATCGACGATACGCCCGCGCGGGCCCGCCGGGTTGACCCGTGTCAGGCGTGGTGGCGCGGCGACGCGCGGGGACGACCCGACCGGGCGGTCCCGGGCGTCACCGTCCGACGGAACCCGGTCGTCGTCGTTCGGGTCGCTGCGCTACAGTGGGGCCACCTTCGGCCCGAACCGGATCCCGCGATGCGTCGTTCCGCCCTCCGCCGCACCACCGTCCGGCTCGCGTGCGCGGTCCTCTCGCTCGGCACCGTCGGCGCGGCCGCCGCTCAGGAGCTCCCCTCGCGCAAGCCCGGCCTGTGGGAGATCACGATGCAGGTGACCAACGCGCCGTCCCAGACGATGCGCCAGTGCATCGACGCGCAGACCGACCAGCAGATGCAGCGCTTCGGCCAGGGCCTCACCCAGCAGCAGTGCACGAAGAACACGCTCCGGCGCGACGGCGACCGGTACGTCGGCGAGTCGGAGTGCAAGTCCGGCGGCTCGACCGTCATCAGCCGCAGCGTGTTCGGCGGCGACTTCGACAAGGCGTACCGCGGCGAGGTCGAGACGCGCTACCAGCCGCCGATGGCGGGCATCTCGCAGAGCAAGGTGACGATGAGCGCCCGCTGGGCCGGCGCGTGCCCGGCCGGCTGGAAGCCCGGCGACATGGAAATGGCGGGCATGGGCCGCGTCAACGTCAACGAGATGATGTCGGCGACGGCGAAGCCGAAATGACGCGCAGCCGCGCGACCACGTCCGACACGCGCTGACCGCCGCGCAGTCCCGCCCGGATCGCCGAGTCGTTGACGCGGCTGATCAGCCCGCTATCGAGGCCATCGGCCGCGTCGCCGATGCGCGCCGACTCGTGCGAGTAGGCCGCGGCGATCACGCCGACCTGCTCGAGCATCGCGAGCCCGACGATGCCGGCCATGTCCTTGCCGATGCCCGCGTCGTTGAAGAACACCGCGTGCGGCCTGGCCGGCAGCGCCAGCACGTAGCGGGCGGCGGACACGCCCCCGTGCGAGCCGCACACGACGACGGCCCCGGCCATCGCCGGCTCGGCCACCGCGATCGAATCGACGACGAACAGGGCGCGTTCCATGGGGCTCTCCTCTGGGCGGGGCGGGCTCGTTGTAGTCTAGCCCCTCCTCGCAGACCGGGCCCGGCGCCCTCCGAACGATGAGCGACACCCCGCTGCGCACCGACGACGGCCTCGAGCTCGCCGGGCTCGCGCTGCGCCCCTCCGCGGGCGAGCCGAAGGCGGCGATCGCGATGGTCCACGGCTTCGGCGAGCACGCCGGGCGCTACGGCGCGCTGCACCGTGCGTTCGTCGACGCCGGCTACGCCATCGGCGCGGCCGACCTGCGCGGCCACGGCCGCTCGCCCGGCGCGCGCGGGCACGTCGACGGCTGGACCGACTACCGCACCGATGCGGGCGCGATCGTCGGGCTCGCCCGCTCGCTCGCGCCCGGCCGGCCGGTGTTCCTGTTCGGGCACAGCATGGGCGGGCTGATCGTTCTCGACTTCGCGCTGCACCGCCCCGACGGGCTCGCCGGCGTCATCGCGAGCGGCCCGGCGCTGCAGCAGGCGGGCCGGCGCCGCCCGCTGCTCGAGCTGGCCGCGGTGGTGCTGTCGCGCATCGTGCCGCGGGCGAGCACCGAGGTCGGCATCGACCCGCAGGGCATCTCGAGCGAGCCGGAAGAGGTCGCCGCCTACCTCGCCGACCCGCTTGTGCACGGCCGCGCGTCGATGCGCTGGGGCGCGGAGATCCTGCGCACGATGACCGCGACGCTCGATCGGGCGTCGGAGTTCCCGAGGCCGCTGCTGCTGATGCACGGCACGCTCGATCCCATCAACGCGCCCGAGGGCAGCCGGCGGTTCTTCGAGGCCTGCGGCCATCCGGACCGCACGCTCAAGACCTACCCGGGCTGCCGCCACGAGATCCACCACGACGTGGGGCGGCGGCGCATGGAGCGCGACCTGCTGCGCTGGCTCGGCGAGCGCTGCATGCGCGCCCACGCGGCCCGCGGGGCATCCGGGACGGCCCGGTGAACCGCGGCTGGGCGGCCGCGGGCGCGGTGTCGGCCGGCCTCGCGGTCGCGGCGGGCGCGTTCGGTGCGCACGCGCTCAAGGCGCGGCTGGGTGCCGATGCCCTCGCGGTCTGGGAGACCGCAGCGCGCTACCAGACCTACCACGCGCTCGCGCTGCTCGCGGTCGCGGCGGCCGCGCACGGCTGGCCGCGCACCCGCGCGGTCGCAGCCGCGGGCGTGCTGTTCGTCGCCGGCACGGTGCTCTTCTGCGGCAGCCTCTACGCGCTCGCGCTGACCGGCGTGCGCGCGCTCGGCGCGGTGACGCCGTTCGGCGGGGCCGCGTTCCTCGCCGGCTGGGCCTGCCTCGCGTGGGCGGCGCTGCGGGGCCCGCGGAGCCCGGGGCGCTGAGGGGTCGCGCGGCGTGCCGGTGGTCGGCGCCGCCGAGGCGCATCGACCGCCCGTCGGCCGCACGCGCGACGGGCCCGAAGGTCGGCGCCGGGGCGGCCGAAGACGTCGATGATGGGCCTCGAACGCACGACGGCCCCGAAGCCGCCAGGAGGCTCCCATGCACGCCGAATCCCCCTTCGCCACCCGTACCCCGAGCCGCGAGAAGACCGCCGCCCAGAAGGCGGTCGAGTTCATGAGCCAGCTCGCCGGCTTCGCGCCGACCCGCTCGGTGCGCTCGGGCGAGGTCGAGTCGGTCCGCAACCTCGCCCACGGCCACCTCGTCGCTGCGCTGCACCCGGTCGCCGACCCGCTCTCGGCGCCCGAGGGCGTCGACCAGCTGCGCGTGCGCTGGGGCGGAGCGGGCGCCGAGTCGGTCGAGCACTTCAGCGAGATGCTGTCGGTCGCGATCGTGCAGTCGGCCCGCCACGAGGAGACCATCGGCGAGGTCGACGACGCGCGCGCCCGCGCGCGCTCGCTCGCCGAACACTTCCGCACGACCTACGGCGTGCGCGACTTCGCGCTGTACTGAGCGACGCGCCGCAGCCGGGCTCAGGACAGCGTCCGGCGCGCGATCCGCTCCGCCGGATCGTCCGGGTTGACCTTGATCGTGAAGCCGAGCCGCTCGCAGAAGCGCAGCATCGACACGTTCTCCGCGAGGACGATGCCCTCGATCACGTCGTAGCCGCGCGTGCGGCACGCATCGAACATCCGCAGCATCAGCTCGCGGCCGAGCCCCGAGTGCTGCGTCCAGTCGCCGACGACGATCGCGAATTCGGCGGCGCCGTCCTCCCAGGTCGGGATGATCCGCGCGACGCCGCACAGCCGCGAGCCCGGTGCGCCGGGCGTGCCGCCGCCCGGATTCTCGAGCGCGACCAGCGCGAGCTCGCGGTCGTAGTCGATCTGCGTGAAGCGCTCGATCATCGCGTCCGACAGCTCCTTCACCGGCATCATGAAGCGGCGGTAGAGCGTCTGCGGCGAGAGCGCCGCGACGAACGCGCGCTCGAGGTCGGCGTCCTCGGGCCGGATCGGGCGCAGCAGCACCGACTGCCCGTCCTTCAGCGTCACCGTCTCCTCGAGCTCGCGCGGGTACGGATGGATCGCGAGGTGCCCGTAGGCGCCGCGCCAGCGCACCGCGCCCATCTCGGCCGGCGACTTCACGCGGATCCGCGCGTCGAGCGCGGTCACGCGGTCCTCGTCGACGACCAGCGGGTTGATGTCGAGGCTCGCGATCCATGGGCACGCGCAGACCAGGCCCGAGAAGCGCACCAGCGTCTGCTCGAGCTGCGGGAAGTCGACGCCCGGCACGTTGCGATAGGCGCGCAGCAGCTTCGCGAAGCGCGTGCGGTTCACCAGCGCGCGCGCGAGCAGCGCGTTGAGCGGCGGCAGCCCGATCGCGACGTCGTCGATCTGCTCGACCGCGACGCCGCCCGCACCGAACGCGATCACCGCGCCGAACATCGGGTCGGTCGCCATGCCGAGGTAGACCTCGCGCTGGTGGCGGGTGCGCACCATCGGCTGCACGACGACGCCCGAGACGCGCGCCTCGGGCCGCAGACGCGCGACGCTCTCGAGGATGTCCTCGGCGGCTGCGTGCGCGGCCGCGGCCGACTGCACGTTGATCCGTACGCCGCCGACGTCCGACTTGTGGACGATGTCGGGCGAGAGCACCTTCAGCACGACCGGAAAGCCCAGCCGCTTCGCCGCCTCGGCCGCGCCCTGCGGGTCGGAGGCGACGATCGACGGCGGCGCGGCCATGCCGAAGTGGCCGAGCAGTGCCTTCGACTCGACCTCGTCGAGCAGCGTGCGGCCCTCGGCGAGCGCCGAGCGGCGGATCGCCTCGGCCGCGGCGATGTCGGGCACGAAGCCCTCGTCGATCGCGACCGGCGCCTGGCGCAGCTTCTGCTGGTTGACCGCGAAGCGCTGCAGCAGCGCGAGCGCATCGACCGCGTTCTCGGGCGTCAGGAACTGCGGGATGCCGGCGGCGTCGAGCGCGCGCTGGCCGGCCGCGGCCGACGCGCCGCCGGCCATCACCGCGGCGAGCGGCTTGGCCACGCCGGTGGCCGACGCGACGATCGCGCCGGCCGCCTCGGCCGAGCCGGTCGCCGCCTGCGGCACGAAGAGCATCAGCGCCGCGTCCACGCCCGGATCGCCGAGCACGGCCTTCAGCGCCGCCTCGATCCGCGCGGGCGACGCGTCGGCGAGCAGGTTCACCGGATGCGGCTGCGCGCCCGGTGCGGGCCGCAGCGCGTCGATCGCCTCGACGGTCGCGGGCGCGAGCCGCGCGAGCTCGAGCTGGTCGTGCACGACCGCGTCCGCGGCGATCATGCCGGGGCCGCCGCCGTTCGAGACGATCGCGAGCCGCGGGCCCGCGGGCCGCTTCTTCAGCGCGAGCAGGCGTGCCGCGGCGAGCAACTGCATCGTGGTGTTCGCGCGCACCGCGCCGGCCCGCGCGATCGCGGCCTCGAACACGCGGTCGTAGCCGGTCAGCGCGTCGGAGTGCGAGGCGCCGGCGCCGCACGTGCCGGCCTCGTCGACGCGCCCGGCCTTCATGATGACCACCGGCTTCACGCGCGACAGCGCGCGCACGCTCGACATGAAGCGCCGCGCGTCGTGCACGCCCTCGATGTACATCAGCACGCTGTCGGTCTGGTGGTCGAACTGGTACCAGTCGAGCAGCTCGCCGAAGTCGAGGTCGAGCGCGCGGCCGAGCGACAGCACCGACGAGAAGCCGATTCCCGACGGCATGGCCCAGTCGAGCAGCGACGCGACGAGCGCGCCCGACTGCGACAGCAGCGCGACGCGACCGGCCTTGGCGCCAACGGGCGCGAGGCTCGCGTCGAAGCCCGACTGCGGGCGCATCAGCGCGGTGCACGACGGGCCGACGAGCCGCACGCCCCGGCGCCGCGCGCGGGCGACGAGCCCGGCCATCGCGTCCCCGCCGGCGCTGCCGGGGATGTCCTGCACCGCCGTGTGGATCACCACGAAGCGCGTGCCGCGCCCGGCGCAGTCGTCGACGACCGCGGGCAGCGCGGCCGCGGGCACCGCGGCGAGCGCGACGTCGGGCACGAAGTCGAGCCCCGCCGCGTCCGCGACGCAGCGCACGCCGAGCACCTCGCGCCGCTTCGGGTTGATCGCGCCGATCCGGCCCCTGAATCCGGCGGCCTGCAGGTGCTGGAGCAGCAGGTGCCCGGGCGCGCCCTCGCGCTCGGTCGCGCCGTACAGCGCGACGCTCGCGGGGTCCAGCAGCGGCGACAGGCGATGGCGACTCATCGCGCCGATCATAGCCGCCGAGCCGAGGCACCGGGATGACCGCGGTCAATCTGGCGACCGGCCGCGCGCCTCAGTCGACGCCGAACGCCGCCCTGAAGGTCGCCGGGATCTCGGCCGCGCGCAGCCGCGCCGGGTCGTCCGGGTGCGGCGCGCCGAGGAAGCGGACCTCGAAACCCTCGAGGTGCACCGCGTCGCCCTTCAGCACGCGATGCTCGACGCGGAAGCTCCGGCGCTCGAACGACACCACCTGGCTGCGCACCTCGACGTCATCGCCGAAGCGCACCGGGCGGTGGTAGCTCGCGCCGGTCTGCATCAGCGGCAGGCCGAGGAAGCCTTGCGCGCGCAGCGCGTGCAGACCGACGCCGGCGCGCTCGGCGAGCCGGTGCGTCGCCGCGTCGAACCACTCGTAGAAATTCGGGTACCAGACGATGCCGGCCGGGTCGCAGTGGCCGAACTCGACGTGCACGGGCAGCACGCCCGAGCGGAGCGGCGAGGTCATGCTGCGCGACGCCTCAAGCGAGCGAGGACAGCGCAGGCAGCGCCGGGTCGACGATGCGCGCGGCCTCGTCGAGTTCGGCGAGCGTGCCGTGGTCGATCGGCAGGCCCTGCGCGCGCGCCGCGCGGGCGCGCCGCTCCGGGTCGCCCGGCATCATGATCCGGTCGGTCGCACCCGACAGCGAGGCCGACTGCACCCAGTCGCAGAACTCGCGCGCCTCGGACGCGAAGCGCTCCGCGGGCCCGATGCGGGTCGGATCGAAGACGATCGCGAGCATGCTGTTCCAGATCGCGAACTGCATCGTCCGGTGCGAGGGCGCGGCGGTCGCGCCGCCGGTGAGCGCGGCGCCCAGCAGCTCGCAGACCATCGCGAGCGCGTAGCCCTTGTGCGCGGCGGCCGTCTGCATCGCGCCGTGCGGCCCTTCGGGCGGCTCGAACATCACGTTCGGGTCGCGCGTGGGCCGGCCCATCGCATCGATCAGGCAGCCCTCGGGCACCTGCACGGCCGGGTCCGACTTCTTCTTGTTCCAGGCGACGCGGACCTTGCCGTGGGCGATCGCGCTGGTGGCGAAGTCGAGCACGAAGGGCTCGCCGCCCGGGCGCGGGATGCCCACGGTGAACGGGTTGGTGAGGAAGCGCGCGACGCCGCCGCCGTGGGGCGCGACCATCGGCACGGCCGCCACCGCGTTGGTGAAGTGCACCGAGGCCATGCCCGCGGCGATCGCCTGCTCGGCCCAGTGGCCGACGCGGCCGAGGTGGTGCGAGTTCTTCAGGCCCATCACGCACACGCCGTGCTCGCGCGCCCGCGCGATCGCGAGTTCCATCGCCTGCCAGGTGACCGACTGGCCCATGCCGTGGCGCGCGTCGACGGTGATCAGCGCTCCGTTGTCGATGTCGATCGACACCTCACGATTGAGCTGCAGCTCGCCGACCTTCCACGACTTCACGTAGCGCGGCGCCATGCCGACGCCGTGAGAGTCGTGGCCGGCGAGGTTCGCGCCCACGAGGTGGTCGGCCGTCAGGCGCGCCTCGCGGTCGCCCGAGCCGGCCCGCAGCCAGAGCTGCGTCATCCAGCGGTGCACCTTCTCGGGATGGATCACGGTCTCGGCCATGTGCTCGGTCTCCTCGTGGGGGCTGCCAATGGTAGCGCGTCCGTCCGCTATGCTTGACGCATGAACGGTTTCGAATTCGAACTGAGGCATCTCGGTCCGCTGGTGAATCGGCTGGTCTCCGAGCTCTCGACGGTGAACGGGTGGTGGGCGGCGGTCGCGGCGGCGGCCTGCCTCGGCGGGTCCTTCTGGGTGGCGTCGGCGATCGAGCGCCGGCTCGAGGCCCGCGGCAAGGGCGCGTTGGCGGTCTCCTGGGCGCGCCGCGTCGCCTGGCCGCTGCTCGCGCTGCTGCTGATGCTGGTCGCGCGCGCGGTGCTGCAGCGCTTCGTGCCGACGAGCCTGCTGTCGGTCGGCATCGCGCTGATGTTCTCGCTCGCGGCCGTGCGCACCGTCGTGCTGGTGCTGCGGCAGACCTTCCGCCAGGCACCGTGGATCGCGACCTTCGAGCGGACGATCGCGGCCGTGATCTGGGGGCTGGTCGCGCTGCACGTGCTCGACCTGCTGCCGGTGCTCGTCGAGACGCTCGAGTCGATCTGGATCCCGCTCGGCACGTCGAGGCTGACGGCGATGCAGCTGATCACGGGCCTCTTCACCGTCGCCGTCGCTACGGTCGTCGCGCTGTGGATCAGCAGGGCACTCGACTCGCGGCTCGCGGCCACGCAGGGCATCGACGTCGGCGCACGTACGGTCATCGGCCGGATCGCCAAGTCGCTGC
>JADCHE010000086.1 GCA_020248665.1 Burkholderiales bacterium
GACGCGCGTCGCGCTGCTGCGGCGCGTGGCCGCGGCGGTCCGCCGCGATCGGCTGGCGCTCGCGATGGCCGCGCTGCTGGAGGTCGGCAAGTCGCGGCTCGAGGCGATGGGCGAGGTCGAGGAGTCGATCGACCTGATCGAGTACTACTGCGACGCGCTCGAAGCGGCGCACGGCTTCGAGCGCGACCTGAAGTCCGGCCCCGGCGGCGAGCGCGGCCACGACCGGCTGCGGCCCTACGGGACGTTCGCGGTGATCGCGCCGTTCAACTACCCGTTCGCGCTGGCGATCGGCATGACCACCGGCGCGCTGCTCGGCGGCAACGCGGTGGTGCTCAAGCCCGCGCCGGGCGCGGCGCTGTCGGCGCCGGCGCTCGCGCGGCTGTTCCGCGAGGCCGGGCTGCCGCCGGGCGTGTTCAACCTGGTCTGCGGCGACCGCGACACCGGCGAGGCACTTGCCGCGCACCCCGGCGTCGACGGCGTCGCGTTCACCGGCTCGCACGAGGTCGGCATGCGGCTGATGCGCGCGGCGGTCGCCGGCCTGTTCGCGCGGCCGGTGCTCGCCGAGCTCGGCGGCAAGAACGCGGCCTTCGTCACCGCGAGCGCCGACCTCGACGCGGCCGCCTCGGGCGTCGCGCGCTCGGCGTTCGGGCTGTCGGGGCAGAAGTGCTCGTCGTGCTCGAAGGTCTACGTGCACCGGGACGTGCGCGACGCGTTCGTCGAGCGGCTGGTCGCGATCGCGTCGCGGCTCGCCGTCGGCGACCCGCGCGAGGCCGGCACGTTCACCGGCCCGGTCGTCGGCGCGCCGAGCGCGGCACGCTTCGAGGCGGCGGTCGCCGCGGCGCGGGCCGCGGGCGCGACGGTGCTCGCCGGCGGCGCGCGGCTGCGCGACGGCGCGTCCGGGCTCGCCGCGCACGGCGCGTACCTCGCCCCGACGCTCGTCGCCGACGCGCCGGCGGACCACGAGGTGAACCGGCGCGAGTTCTTCGTTCCGCTGCTGTCGCTGCAGCCGTTCGCCTCGCTCGCCGACGCGATCGACGACGCGAACCGCACGCCGCTCGGGCTGTCGGCGGGCGTCTACGCGCGCGATGCGGCCGAGGTCGCGCTGTTCGACGACCGGATCCAGGCGGGCGTGCTGTACGCGAACCGGCCGAGCGGCGCGACCACCGGCGCGTGGCCGGGCTTCCAGACCTTCTGCGGCTGGAAGGGCTCGGGCGCGACCGGCAAGGGCGGCCTCGGGCCGCACTACGTGCAGCAGTTCATGCGGGAGCAGAGCCGGACGGTGGCGGGCTGAGTAACCGTGTTCGACGTCAAGCGATCCGGGCCCGAGGCGGCGAGGCGAGGCGGCGGCCCCGGCCGACGCGCCGCGGCCCGGTCCCGCGGGCGGGCGCCCCCTCAGCGCCCGAGCCAGCGCAGCAGCGCGTGCAGCGCGCCGCCCGGCAGCAGCGTGAACAGCATCGACAGCATCGTCGAGACCCAGGTCAGCAGCACCACGACGCAGACCATCAGCAGGCCGGCGAGCGCCGTCAGCGGCGCGACGACGAGCATCGCCCACGGCGGCATCGCCGCGCGCGCGACCGGCGCGAGCGTCGAGCCCATCCGGCGCAGCGCCTTCAGCCGCCGCTCGACCGAGGGCACCATCGGCACGACCGAGCCGTCGATCATCCCGCCGCCGGCGCGCCCCGAGCGCGTGACGCCGAGGTGCGCGGCCCAGGGCGCGATCGGCGGGCCGCCACCGTCGCCGAGCGCGGCGAGCGCGGCGGCGACCGCGTCCGGGTCGCGGACCAGCCGCACCGCGGCGGCGTCTGCCATGTAGCGACGGCGGCGCCACGCGAGCGCGAGCAGCGGCCCTAGCGCGAAGGTGGCCACCAGACCGGCGAGGAAACCCGCCATCGCGATCGGGCCGACGCAGGGCATCGCGGCCCACTCTCGCCAGCCGAGGCGGCCGTCGCGCCGCGCAGCGCCGTCGCGTGCGGCGGCCGCCCGCCGCTCGGCCTCGGCGACGCCGCGACGGTCCTCCGGCGCGAACGGGTCGAGCAGGTCGCGCATCAGCCGGTCCGCGGCGACGGTACCCGGGCGCAGCGCGCCCCACGCGAGCCGCGGCAGCACCCGCCAGCCGCCGCGCTCGAAGACCGTCGAGCCGACCCGCGCGGGCAGCCCGAAGAGCGCGAGCACGACCGCGACCCGAAGTCCGATCCGTGCGTCGCCGTCGGCGAACGAGGCCACCAGGTGAGCGGCCACGCCCTGCAGCGCGCGGCGATCGAGCCGCGCGAGCAGGCCCTCGGTGACGACGATCGTCGCGTGCGCGTCGTCGCGGCCGAAGAGCGCAGCACCCGGCGCGTCGCCCGCGGCGACCAGGACGCGCGGCGCGGGCAGGCCGGCGGCGATCGCCATCTCCTCGACGACGTTGCCGAGCCGCCGCTCCACGGGCGAGTCGCGGCCGAGCGCGCGTGCCTCGAGCGGCCCGGCGCCGAAGAGCGGCGAGCCGCGCAGCATCCGCGCGATCGCGACGGTGACCAGCGCCATCGCGACCAGGCCCGGCGCCGCGGCGAGCGCGAGCAGCGACGCGAGCCGCGCCGGCGACGCCGCACGCCCCTCGGTCGCGTCGTCGATCGCGCGGAACAGCGCGCCGAGCACGTCAGGGGCCGGCACCGCGAGGTTCGCGACGTCGAACGCGAGGCCGATCAGCACCCACCACAGCGGCGCCATCAGCAGCGCGACGACCCCCGCGAGCACGAGGACGCAGGCCGCGCAGGCGGCGGTCACGCGCCACGAGGCGCGGCGGTGGCGCGCGATCGCGTCGAGGAAGCTCTCGCGCTCGGCGAGCGACAGCGGCGCGAACTCGCGTTCGACCTCGGGGGCCGTCGCCCCCGCGCGCTCGGGACCGGACGCGATGCCGGACGTTGCCTCGGAGGCGACATCGGTCTGCGCACCGGATACGGCGGAGTCGGCGGGATCGGGCAACGGTCGGTCGTTCATCGCGGCACGCGAGGCGGTTCCGGTAGGACCGCGCGGCGCGCGGCCCGGGACGGCGGCGACGCCTGCCGCGTCGAGCGTGCGCCCGATCGCGCGGCACGTCGAGCCCCCGTTCGCGACCGGCGGTCCGCGATCCGCGCCGTGCGGAGTCCCCGGGCGCGACCGTTCCGCTACCATCCGCCCCATGCCGGGCGCCGCGGGGCGCCGGTCGCGGGGAGAACATCCGGATGGGCCTGATCCTGTCGCTGCTGCTGGTCGCCGTCGCCACCTGGGTGGGGATGACGTACAACCGGCTGGTCGCGCTGCGCAACCGCTGGCGCAACGCGTTCGCGCAGATCGACGTCCAGCTCAAGCGGCGGCACGACCTGATCCCGAACCTCGTCGAGACCGCGAAGGGCTACCTGAAGCACGAGCGCGAGACGCTCGAGTCGGTGGTGCAGGCGCGCGCGGCAGCGGTGGGTGCGCGCGACGCCGCCGCGGCCGCGCCCGGCGACGCCCGCGCGATGCAGGGCCTCGCCGGCGCCGAAGCGGTGCTCGGCGGCGCGCTCGGGCGGCTGATGGCGGTCGTCGAGGCCTACCCGGAGCTCAAGGCCGACGCGACGATGGCGCAGCTCTCCGAGGAGCTGACCAGCACCGAGAACCGGATCGCCTTCGCGCGTCAGGCGTTCAACGACGACGTGACCGGCTACAACGACCAGGTCGAGCAGTTCCCCGGCAACCTCGTCGCGGGCGCGTTCGGCTTCCCGCGCGCCGAGCAGCTCGCCGCGACCGGGTCAAGGGCCGAGCGCACCGCACCCGCCGTGAAGTTCTGAACCTCGGAACCGAGCGGGCCGGCCGGCCCGGTCGCCCGGTGCGGCTCGGCTACCATGCGAGCTAGGCCGCGCGCAGCGGCGGTTCGCAACGACGGGAGGGTGCGGTGCAGGTCGTCTGCCTCGATCTCGAGGGTGTGCTGGTCCCCGAGATCTGGATCGAGTTCTCCAAGCGCACCGGCATCCCGGAGCTCGCGCGCACCACGCGCGACGAGCCCGACTACGACACGCTGATGCGCTTGCGCATCGACCTGCTCGTGCGCCACGGCCTGAAGCTCGCCGACATCCAGGCGGTCATCGAGGGCATGGGCCCGATGGAGGGCGCGCGCGCGTTCCTCGACGGGCTGCGGGCGCGCTTCCAGGTGTTCATCCTGTCGGACACCTTCTACGAGTTCGCCGACCCGCTGATGCGCCAGCTCGGCCGGCCGACGCTGCTGTGCCACCGGCTCGAGACCGATGCCCAGGGCTTCGTGACGCGGCACGTGCTGCGGATGCCGAACCCGAAGAAGGCCGCGGTCGAGGCGCTGAAGTCGCTGAACTACACGGTGATCGCCGCTGGCGACTCGTACAACGACACCGCGATGCTCGCGGCCGCCGACGCCGGCTTCTTCATCCATCCGCCGGCCTCGATCGCCGCGCAGTTCCCGCAGTTCCCCGTCACCCGCAGCTACGCGGAGCTCGGCGCGCGGATCGACGAGGCGTCGCGGCGGCTGCCTTGAGCACGCCCGGCCCGGCGGCGCGGCTGTCGGCGCGCCTGCGGGCCGCGACCCGGACGATGCACGCGCGGGCCGAGCGCGCCGGCGCGATGGCGCTGCTGCTGCGCGGCGCGCTCGACGGCGCGCGCTACGCGCGGCTCGTGCGCGCGCTGCATGCGCTCTACGGCACGCTCGAAGGCGCGCTCGAACGACACGCCGCCCACCCTGCGATCGCGCCGCTCGACGCGGCGCCGCTGCATCGAGCCGACGCGCTCGCGCACGACCTCGCGGCGCTGCGCGAGGCCGGCCTCGCCGACGCGCGGGCCACGCTGCCGCCCGCGGCCCTCGCCTACGTCGCACGGCTCGCCGAGCTCGACGCGCGCGAGCCGGTACGGCTGGTCGCGCACGCCTACGTGCGCTACCTCGGCGACCTCGCGGGCGGGCAGGCGCTCGCACCGATCGTCGAGCGCGCCTTCGGGCTCGCGCACGGCGCGGCGACGCGCTTCTACGCGTTCGGCACGCGCGAGGCGGTGGCCGCGCGCACCGCTTCGCTGCGGGCCGCCCTCGACGCGCTGCCGCTGTCGCCCGCCGAGGCCGACGCGGTCGTCGACGAGGCGCTCGACGCGTTCGCGCGGCACGTCGCGCTGTTCGAGGAGATCGCGGCGGAGGGCGCGCCGTCGGCGCAGATCGCGACGCGCGACGCGCCGTCCGGGACGCGCGCGCCGGCGGTCGCGCCGGGTGCGCCGGCCCGGCCGCGTGCTCAGCGGCCTGCGTCGCCGGCCGTCGCGCCGCCGGCGGCGCGGTCGCCCGGCGCCTCGTCCCCGGCCGCCTCGCGCACGCGCCGGTAGAGCCGCGTCGCGCGCCGCGCCGAGGCCTCGAGGTCCTCGAGCATCGGCGCGATCGCCGGCCCGCCGACGCCGTCGGCCATGTCCATCGCGGCGAGGCTCGCGTTGTTCAGGATCGCGCCGATCACCGGGTCGGGCTCGCGGGGCATCAGGTCGGGGCCGGCGACGGTGCGCGCGGCGGCGTCGAGCGTCGCCTCGAGGTGGCGGCGCGCGGCGGCCGCGCGCTTCGCGTCGGTCAGGTCGGCGAGGATCAGCAGCACGCCGAGCACCTCGCCGTCGCGCCCCGGCACCGCCTCGGCGCGCAGCGCGACCGGCAGCGGCGGCGCGCCCTCGCGCGCGAGCGCGAGCTCGCCGCGCCACGCGACCTGGCCGGCGCGCAGCGCGTCGAGCCGCCGTGCCGCGGCCTCGGGCGGCACGAAGAGCGCCGCGACGTCGTCGAGCGTCGCGAGCGCGTCGGCGCGCGCGCCGATCAGCGCACCCGCCGCGAGGTTGCACAGCGTCACCCGGCCGTCCGCATCGGCGACCAGCACCGGCTCGCGCGAGTTGCCGACGGTCGTGCGGACCTGCGCGAGCTGGTGCTCGGCGATCAGCAGCCGCACCGCGTCCACCTGCACGATCAGGTCCACGAGCGCGCCGCAGAACGAGCGCGCGAGCGCGATCTCGGCGGGCGCCCAGGGCTGCGCGGTGCCGCGCACGAGCTCGGTCCACGCGGCGAAGGAGCGGCGCGGCGAGAGCTCGAGCGGGTCGTCCCCGACCATCGGCTTGGACGGGTCGCCCGCCCAGGTCACCGAGGTCAGCTGCTCGCGTCGGAACCACATCAGCCAGTCGGGCCGCGCGCTCGACAGCCGCACCGCGAGCACGCCGCTCGCCAGCGGCGTCAGCGACGCGAGCGACGGCGCCTCGCGAGCGACCGACGACGACGCGAACGGACCGTCGCCGCCGCGCTCGTCGACCCATCGGCACAGCGCGCGCAGCTCGGGCGTCGACGGCACCTCGCCGCAGGTCAGGATCTCGCCGTCGTGGAAGAGCGCCGCGCCGCCAGCGGCGAGCGGCTGAAGCAGCGTGCGCGGCGTGCGCAGCAGCGCGTGGCGCCAGTCGCCCTCTGTCGCGGTCGCCTCGACGAGCCGCTGCTCGAGCCGGCGCACCGACAGCGCGACCTGCGCGAACGCGTACTGCTCGATCGCGGCGAGCCGCGTCGAGAACACCTCGCCGAGCAGGTCGGACGCGGCGCGGACCGCGGGCCGCAGCCGGCGCGGCGAATGGTGGTGCGCGGCGACCAGCCCCCAGAGCCGCCCCTCGCGGACCAGCGACACGACCAGGGTCGCGGTGACGCCCATGTTGCGCAGGTACTGCAGGTGCAGCGGCGACATGCTGCGCAGCCCGCACATCGACATGTCGAGCTCGTCGCCGCCGGGCCGGCGCCGCGGCAGCAGCGGCGCCTGCGGGTCGTCGACGTCGACCAGCACGCGCACGCGGTTGCGCACGTAGAGCTCGCGCGCGCGCTGCGGGATGTCGGTCGCCGGATAGCGGTGGCCGAGCAGCGACTCGAGCCGCGCGTCGCGCGCCTCGGCGACGATCTGGCCGTGTCCTTCGGGGTCGAAGCGGTAGACCATCACCCGGTCGTAGCCGGTCATCTCGCGGAAGGCCGAGGCCGCGGCGTCGGCGAGCACGTCGACGCTCGACGCGAGGCCGAACGCGCGCACGGCGGCGGCGACGTGCTCGACCAGCGGCCGGTCGCCCGACCGCACCGTCGATCCGTGCGGGCCGTCGCGCCCGGTGTCGGCGGGCTCGAGCTCCACGAGCAGCGGCCCGCCGGGCAGCCGGTGCGCGACGCCGTCGAAGGCACGTTCGCGTCCACCGGCCGTGGTGGTGGCGCGGAACGGGACCGGCTCCGCGTCGTCGATCGCGGCGGCGGCCGCGGCGAGGCCCGCGGCGAGCGTGCCGCCGAGCGCCGCGAGCGGCCGGCCGAGCAGCGCCTGCGCGTCCGTGCCGAGCAGCGTGCCCGCGTTCGCGCTCGTCTGCTCGACCGGGCCGTCGGGCGCGCCGAGCACGAGCAGCATGCCGTGCGACTGGATCGAGCCCGCGAGGTGGATCTGCTCGCGTTCGCAGTTCGTCAGGTCCGCCTGCCCGAAGGCAGGCCCCGCGGTCACCCGTTCGCGGCCCCGTGGTCGGGGCCCTTCGGACCGAGGCGCGCGTCGAGCGCGCCGCGTTCCAGCCCGAGCAGGTGCGCGGCCCGGTCGCGGTCACCGTCGGCGAGCGCGAGCGCACGCGCGACGAAGTGGCGCTCGGCCAGCGCCGCGGCCTGCTGGAGCAGGTCGGGCAGCGGCAGCTCGCCGACGCGCGCGAGCAGCGCGCGGGTCTCGCGGCGGGCGCGCAGCGCCCAGGAGTCGGGCAGCAGGTCGGCGTCGGCGTCCGCATGGCGCAGCGAGAAGCCGATGCACGCGGCGTCCTCCTGGTCCGCGAGCATCGTCGCCGACAGCTCCACCGGCACGCCGGTGCCGTCGCCGGTGCGCAGCCGCGCGCGCACGCGCTGCACGAAGCCCTGGCGACGGACCTCGTCGAGGACCGAGGCGTCGTCCGGTTGCACGGCGCGCAGCCCGGCGTCGAGCCAGGTGTCGATCGGCAGGCCCTCGGCCGAGGCCGCGTCGGGCAGCCCGCACAGCGCCGCGAACGCGGCGTTCGCGCTGAGCACGCGCCCGCCGGTGTCGGTGATCGCGACGCCGTCGGGCGTGCGCTCGACGAAGTCCACGAGCCGCGCGGTGCCGTCGTCGCCGTCGGGGCCGTCCTGCACGATCGTGCGCAGCCGCAGCAGCAGAAGGTCCGAGTCCCCGGTGCGGAACGGCGTCGCCGCGACGTCGACCGAGGCGACCCGCTCGGGCAGCCAGGCGCGGACCTCGGCCGACCGGCCGTTCGCGCGGGCCTCGGCGCACAGCGTCGCAACCACCGCGCGGGACGCCGCGTCGAACGCGGCGAGCGCGTCGCGGCCGGCCAGCGCGTCGGGCGCGATGCCGAGCCGCTCGGCGGCCGCGACGTTGCCCTCGACGACCTCGAGCGTCGTGCCGTCGACGACCAGCACCGCGTCGGTCGCGACGTGGAACAGCCGGCGGTAGCGCGACTCGGCCTCGCGCCGCTTCCAGTAGTCGCGCTCCATCCGCTGCTGCGCCTGCACGAAGCGCTGCTGGATGGCCGCGATCGCGCGCAGGTCGCGCCCGGCCGCGAGCACCGGACCGGTGACGCCGAGCCGCACCGCCGAGTAGGCGACCGGCACGCCGGCGCCCGAGGGCAGCAGGTGGTCGACCTCGCAGCGGCGCGACACGCCGCTCACCGCGACCTCGCGCAGCAACCGCTCGATCTTGCGCCGCGTGGACGCGGTGACGGTGTCGACCCAGGGGCGGCCGACCCAGGAGGCGGCGGTCGGCGTCGGCGAGTCGGCGCCGACCGCCACGCTGCGGATCGTGCCGTCCAGGTCGACGACGAGCGCGATGTCGCTCGCCACCGTCACGAAGGTCTCGGCCAGTTCGGGCGCGAGCTCGGACAGGGTGCCGAGGGAGGGATCGCCTGTACCGCGGGTACTCAACGCTCGATCCTTCACGGTGCGCTGCATCCCGGGCGCCAGCCAGGCGGGCGGGAGTTCGGAGGCCGAGGTTGTGTCAGGAATGCACAACAGATGTCTTGGACATCCGAAGTGGACAGTGTAGTCCTCGGCCTGGACAAAGCAAGCGGAGAATCGTGTCGGCGGCCGCCGCATCGCGGCGCGGGCGACCGTCGGTCAGCCCAGCGTCTCGACCGCGTGCGTCTGGTTCGTGTAGATGCACAGGTCGCCGGCGATCGCCAGCGCCTTGCGGACCACCTGCTCGGCCGGAAGCTCGGTGTTGTCGAGCAGCGCGCGCGCGGCGGCCTGGGCGTACGGCCCGCCCGAGCCGATCGCGATCAGCCCGAACTCCGGCTCGAGCACGTCCCCGTTGCCGGTGATCACCAGCGAGTGCTGGGCGTCGGCGACCGCGAGCATCGCCTCCAGGCGACGCAGCATCCGGTCGGTCCGCCAGTCCTTGGCGAGCTCGACCGCCGCGCGCAGCAGGTGCCCGGAGTGCTTGTCCAGCTTCGACTCGAAGCGCTCGAAGAGCGTGAACGCGTCGGCGGTGCCGCCCGCGAAGCCGGCGAGCACCTTGTCGTGGTGCAGCCGGCGGACCTTGCGGGCGCTCGACTTGATGACGATGTTGCCGAGGGTGACCTGGCCGTCGCCGCCGAGCGCGACCTGCGCACCGCGGCGGGCGGAGACGATCGTGGTGCCGTGGAACTGTTCCATCGGGCGATCGTAGCGCGATTCGGATCGCCGCCCTGCGGGCAGCGCAGGGAGCGGCCGCCCCGCGGGGCCGCGGCGCGCGCGCCGACTACTGGCGGCGCAGCCGGATCTCGACGAGGTCGGGGAAGCCCATCACCGACAGCAGCGCCGCGACCAGGTGGTTCAGGTCGCGGAACACCAGGTACTTGCCGCCGGTGCGCAGGGACACCACCTCGTTCAGCAGCTCGCCGGCGGCGACGAAGTCGAGCCGCCGCAATCGGCGGCAGTCGACGACCACCTCGGCACGGTCGGCGGCGTAGCTGCGCAGCGCCGAGAGCGCTTCCTGCGCGCGGCCCGACATCTCGCCGGACACGACGAACGCGTCGGCGCCGGCCGAGAAGCCGGTGTCCGCGGCGCCCGAGGGCGCGGGCGCGCCGTCGATGCCGGGCGCGGCGACGCGCACCGACGCGGGCATCGGCTCCCACGGCGGCGGCGACACCTCGTAGGTCACGCAGTAGTCGATCGACAGGTCCTCGAACTCCTGCTGCCGCTCGAGCACGCGCAGCAGCTCGAGCTGCAGCAGCCAGCACGCCTCGGACGGATCGCGGCGCCCCGCCTCGATGGTGCCGGCGACGATCGGGACGAGCGCGTCGGCGCCCTGCACCAGCAGCTCGCGCTGCGCGCGCGAGAACGCGTTCAGCACGCGCAGCAGCAGGTCGGCGCCGATCGCGTCCACCGTACGGACCGCGGTCAGGTCGACCAGCACCGGGCGGTTGCGCTGCGCGAGGCGCTGCACCTGCTCGATCTGGCGGACGGCCTGCGCGTCGAGCGCGGCTGGCATCATCACCGCCGAGGGCGGTCCGCCCGGAACCGGGCGCTCGGCGTCCTCGCCGGGCGGGGAGATCGCATCGTCCCAGGTCGGCGGGGAGGTCTCGAACCGGGCGCTGTAGTCGATCGCGAGGCTCTCGAAGTCCTCCTTGCGGCCCATCGCCTGGTACAGGTCGAAGAGCATCGCCCAGGCCTGCTTCGCTTGGCCGGCGAGCCCGTTCTCCTTGATCGCCTGCCAGAGGATCGTCGCGGCGGCAGTCGACTGGCCGTTCGAGTAGAGCACGGCGGCCTCCTCGAACTCGGGCGGCAGCGACGAACCGCCGACCTCCATGGACAAGCCGTCGGCGTTCGCCTCGCCGAGGATCACCGAGGTGTCGGGGGCCGCGGCGCGGGCGCTGGCGACCGGCGCGGCGGCGGC
>JADCHE010000087.1 GCA_020248665.1 Burkholderiales bacterium
CTCTTCCGATCTGCTCGACCGCTGGTTCCTGCGGGGCCAGTGAGCGTGTGCGCCGCGAGCGACGCGTCGCGCCCCGACGCGATCCTGCTGCTCGGCCCGACCGCCTCGGGCAAGAGCGCAGCGGCGATGGCAGTCGCGCGCGAGCGCCCGGTCGAGATCGTCAGCGTCGACTCGGCGCTCGTCTACCGCGGCATGGACGTCGGCACCGCGAAGCCGAGCACCGAGGAGCGCCGCGCGGTGCCGCACCACCTGATCGACCTGATCGAACCGACCGACGCCTACTCCGCAGCCGCGTTCGCCACCGACGCGCGCCGGCTGATCGGCGAGATCCGCGCGCGCGGGCGGCTGCCGCTGCTGGTCGGCGGCACGATGCTCTATGCGAAGGCGCTCGCCGACGGGCTCGACGACCTGCCGTCGGCCGACCCAGCGGTGCGCGCGGCGCTCGACGCCGACGCCGCGCGCGAGGGCTGGCCCGCGATGCATGCGCGGCTCGCGCGCATCGACCCGGCAACCGCCGCGCGCCTGGAGCCCGGCGACTCGCAGCGCATCCAGCGCGCGCTCGAGGTCCACGGGCTGACCGGCCGGCCGATGTCCGCGCTGCTCGGCGCACGCGCGGCGCTCGGCACCGCGCCGCGGCTCGCGACGATCGCGCTCGAGCCCTCGGACCGCGCAGTGCTGCACGCGCGGATCGCCGCGCGCTTCGACGCGATGCTCGCCGCGGGCCTCATCGACGAGGTCCGCGCGCTGCGCGCCCGCGGCGACCTCGCGCCTTCGATGCCGTCGATGCGCTGCGTCGGCTACCGGCAGGCCTGGACCTGGCTCGACGACCTCGAGGCCGGCGACCGCTCGGCCGCGCGGCACGCGCGCTTCGTCGACGAGGCGATCGCCGCGACGCGCCAGCTGGCCAAGCGCCAGCTCACCTGGCTGCGCGCGATGCGGGCGCGCGTCGTCGTCGACTGCCTCGCGCCGGACGTGCCGCGACGGGTGTCCGCTATCATCGCCGCCCATGAGCGCTGACCCCACCCCTGCGACCGCGGCCCCGGTGCTCGCGATGATCGGCCTCGGCCGGATGGGCGCCAACATGGCGCGGCGCCTCGCGCGGCGCGGGGCGACGGTGCACGGCTTCGACGCGCAGCCCGAGGCGCGCGACGCGCTCGCGGGCGAGCCGGGAGTCGTGCTGCAGGGGTCGCTCGCCGACGCGGTGCGCGCGCTGCCCGTACCGCGCGTGGTGTGGACGATGCTGCCCGCGGGCGCGGCGAGCGAGTCCGCATTCGCCGAGCTGCCCTCGCTGCTCGCCGCGGGCGACCTGGTCGTCGACGGCGCGAACGCGAACTACCTCGAGTCGCAGCGCCGCGCGCGCGAACTCGAGGCCCGGGGCCTGCGCTTCGCCGACTGCGGCGTCTCCGGCGGCGTCTGGGGCCTCGCCAACGGCTACTGCCTGATGTTCGGCGCCGACGCCGAGGGCGCCGCGCGGCTCGCGCCGGTCGCGAGGCTGCTCGCGCCCGCGCCCGATCGCGGCTGGCTGCACTGCGGCCCGCCCGGCTCGGGCCACTTCGTGAAGATGATCCACAACGGCATCGAGTACGGCGCGATGCAGGCCTATGCCGAGGGCTTCGCGCTGCTCGAGGGCAAGGCCGAGTTCGACCTCGACCTCGCGGCGATCGGCGAGCTGTGGCGGCACGGCTCGGTGGTGCGCTCCTGGCTGCTCGACCTGACCGTCGACGCGCTGAAGGACCCGGGTGCGCTCGATGCGGTCGCGCCCTTCGTCGCCGACTCGGGCGAAGGCCGCTGGACCGTCGACGAGGCGGTGCGCCAGGGTACGCCCGCGCCGGTGATCGCGCTCGCGCTGATGAGCCGCTTCTCGTCGCAGGGCAAGGCGGACGTCGCGAACCGGCTGCTGTCGCTGATGCGCAAGGGCTTCGGCGGGCACGCGGTGAAGGCGAAGTGAGCCGGGCCTGCGATCCGCGCGACGCGGCCGGCGCGGCGGCGCCCGCCGCGCGCGCGGCCGACCCGGTCGCGGTCGTCGTGATGGGCGTGTCCGGCTGCGGCAAGACCTCGGTCGGGCAGGCGCTCGCCGCGCGGCTCGGTGCGCGCTTCGTCGACGCCGACGACTTCCACCCGCCGGCCAGCGTCGAGAAGATGCGCGCCGGCCTGCCGCTCGACGACGCCGATCGTGCGCCGTGGCTGGCGCGGCTGAACGCGGTGATGCGCCACGCGGTCGCGAAGGGCGAGCCGGTGGTGCTCGCGTGCTCGGCGCTGCGGCAGCGCTACCGCGAGGCGCTCGCCGAGCGCCTGCCCGGGCTGCGCGTCGTGCACCTGTCGGGCTCGTACGAGCTGATCGCTTCGCGGATCGCGGCGCGCACGCACCGATACATGCCGGCGAGCCTGCTCGCGAGCCAGTTCGAGGCGCTCGAGCCACCCGGGGACGCGGTCGTGGTGGACGTGAGCGGCGGCGTCGACGGCATCGTCGAGGCAGCGCTGCGCGGGCTGCTCGGCTGAAGCCGGGCCGTGGTCAGCCGCGGCCGCCGGCCGCGGCCGGCACCTGCGTGCGGATCAGCCGGAACGCGGCCTCGATCGGGTCGCGCTGCGCGGGCCCCGCGAGCCGCCTGCGGCTGGAAACGCGTACGCCCTCGTTGAGCAGCATCAGCAGCGCCGCGAGCTCGCGCGAACGCTCCGGCGCGCAGCCCGCCCTGGCGAGGCAGGACTCGAAGAGCGCCTGGACGTCCGCCAGGTGCCGGCCTGCACGCTCGCTCAGCGCGTCGTCGACGGCGGCGAGCTCGAGCACGGTGTTGACGAGCATGCAGCCGAGGCTGGCGCTGCGCGGGTCGTGGCCGTGGAGGTGTCGCTCGAGGAAGAACTGCAGCGCGTCGAGCGGCGGCCGATCGCGCATCGCATCGAGCAGGATCCCCCGGGTGCGCCGCGCGAAGCGCTCGAGGCAGGCCTCGAACAGCGCGCGCTTGTCGCCGAACGCGGCATAGAAGCTGCCGCGCCCGATGCCCATCGCTTCGGTCAGGTCGGCGAGCGAGGTGGCCTGGTAGCCCTTGCGCCAGAAGAGCAGCAGCGCCCGGTCGAGGGCGCGCTCGGTGTCGAACTCGGTCGGGCGCGGCATGGGCAGATTATTGACCGCCCGGTCCATAACGGCAACGCGCCACGCCGCGTCAGTCGTACCGGAACTGCCACAGCAGGTCGACCGCGTTGCGTGTGCCGGCGCTGCCGCGTACCGACAGCCGCTCGGTGATCTCGTACTGCAGCCGCACCAGGTTCTGCAGGCCGCGCAGGCTCTGCTCGTAGCTGACGAAGAGCCGGTCGGTCAGCCGCTTGCCGAGCGTCACGATGCTGTCCTGCGCCGAGGTCGAGGCCGAGCCCGACTCGCCGGTGCTGCCGACCTGCCCGGTGCGGATCGACACGACGTCGAGGCCGAAGGTCTGCGCGAGGCTCGGCACCCTCGCGTTCGGGTCGGCGGAGGCGAGGAACGACGCGGCGGCGGCCTGCAGCGCGACGGTCTGCGCGCCGGTACGCGAGTTGTCCGAGCCGGTGCCGAGCACCAGCCACGACAGCTTTTCGGCTTCCGGCACGTCGGGCTTCGAGACCAGCGCGAGCTTCGGCACGCGAGCGGTGCCGCTGACCGACACGCCGGCCTCGACCGGGAGGAAGCGACGGAAGGCGACGATGTCGAGCGCCGGATTGTCGACCGGGCCGCTGAAGACCAGCGTGCCGCGCTCGATCTCGAGCCTCTGGCCGAAGCCGGTCCAGGTGCCCTGCACGATCTTCACGGTGCCGGTCAGCCGCGGCGCGTCGGGCAAGCGGCCGCTGAGCACGAGGCGCCCCTCGAGGCGCGCGTCGACGCCGGCACCGAACACGCGGAACTTCTCGCCGAGGTCGATCTCCATGTTGGAGAGGATGCGGAAGCCCCGACCCGCCTCGGCGTCGGGCTCGGCCGCGGGCGGCGCGGTGCCGTCGGCGATCGCGCGGCGCTGCGCGGCGCGCTGGTCGATGCGCGCCGCCGCCTCGCCCGCGTCGCGCACGACCACCACGTCCCTCGCGAGGCTCGGCGCGTTGTACGCGGTCAGCTCGATCACGCCCTCGTCGGCGCGAAGCGCGCCGCGCAGCACCAGTATGCCGCCGCGCAGCGTCGCGCGCGACTCGCCCGACAGCACCAGCCGCTGGCCGGTGCCGAGCGGCACCGGCAGCCTCTCCAGGGTCAGCACCGCCTCGCTGCGCTCGTCGGCCCGCAGGCTGCCGGTCACCGTCACCGAGCCGCCACCGCTCGCGAAGCGCATCCGCTCGATCTCGACCGCGCCGCCCGCAAGGGTCGCGAGGAGCACGCCGTCGGTGAGCCTCATGCCGAACTCGCGCTGCTCGGCGACGAGCCGGCTGCCCTCGACGCGCCCGGTGAGGCGGGGCGCATCGAGCGTGCCCGCGATCGCGAGGCGCGCCTCGAGCGCGCCGTCGAAGCGCCAGGCCTCGCCGGCGAGCGCGCGGGTGAACGCGAGCGACGGCAGCGACAGCTCGGCCGAGCCCTCGATCGGCACGCGCGTGTCGAGCGTGCCGTCGGCGGTCCACGCGATCGGCATCCGCGCCTCGGCCCGCGCCGCGCCGATCGCGGTGCCGCTCATCGCCGCGGTCACCGTCACGCGGCCGTCGGCCACCTCGGCGCGCGCCTCGAGCGCCCGCAGCCCGGCCTTCAGCGGCTCGGTGCCGCCGCCGACCGCCGGCACGTCGACGGCCACGTCGCCCGACTCGCGGAACACGTCGATTCGGGCCCGCAGATCGCCGCCTGCGCGGGGCGCGCCGGCGAGATCGACGCGTGCACCGAGCCGAAGCGCGTCCGGCT
This sequence comes from Burkholderiales bacterium, assembly GCA_020248665.1. Taxonomy (GTDB): domain Bacteria; phylum Pseudomonadota; class Gammaproteobacteria; order Burkholderiales; family Burkholderiaceae_E; genus UBA4615. The sequence continues at coordinate 4,835 of JADCHE010000087.1, forward strand.
CCCGCAGCCGCAGCCCGCGCTCGGCGGCGGCGCTGCCGAGCCAGCGCAGCGGCACGCCGGCGACGGTGCCGAGCACGCGCAGGCGGCCGTCGCGCCAGCTCGCCTCGTCGAGCGACACCCGCGCGCCGTCGGCGCCGTCGACCTCCACGCGCAGCGGCACGATCGACGCGGCGCCGGGCGATGCGGCGAGCGCCGCGGGCTCGAGCAACCGCAGCCTCGGCGCGGCGGCGTTCGACGCCTCGACGATGCGACCGTTCCAGCGCGCCGCGGTGCCGCGCTCCAGCGCGCCCTCGACGCGCAGCGACGCGTCGACCCCGCGCGCCGCCGCGGTTGCACTCGCCGAGAGCGCGTGGCGATCGGCGTCGCCCGAGAGATCGGCGCGCAGCGTATCGATCGCGACCTCGCCGAGGGTGAGGCCGTCGGCCTGCAAGACGACGGACAGCGGCGAGGACGGGGCTGGGGGCGCCGGCGGCGCAGGCTTCGCCGCGGCCGCATCGCGCGCGCCGGATGCGGTGCGCGCCGGCCCGGGCGCCCCGGCCTTCGCCGCCGCACCGCCGCGCTTCGTCGGCGCCGGCGCCGGCCCCCACGACGCCCCCGCGACCGCCGACGGCGGCACGAGCCCGAGCCGCGCGAGCACGTCGACCATCGCGCGAGGTGACGCGACGTCGACGCCGGCCCTCAGGGTCCGCGCCGAGACCTGGTCCTCGACGCGCAGGTCGCGCGCGACCGCGGTCGCCGACAGCGCCGGCGCGGCGATCGCGCCGCGCAGCTCGAGGTCGAGCGACGCGCGGCCGCCGAGGCGTACGTCGAGCTCGCGCAGCCGCGGCGCGTCGACGTCGATCGTCAGTCGGTCGGCGGGCTCGCCGAGGTCGCCGCGCACACGCAGCGATGACGTGCCGAGCGCGAGCGCGACATCGACACCGCTCAGACGGTCGGCGCGGTCGCGCTCGGCCGACGCCCAGCGGGCGGCGACACGACCCGATGCCGGCAGGCCGCGCCAGCGGCTGTCGGCCAGCGTCGCCGACGCGTCGACCGCGGGCACCGGTGCGACGACGCCGCTCGCGCGCCATGTGGCGTTCAGCAGGCCTGGCGGCACCTCGGCGAAGCGCGACGGGTCGAGCCGCGAGACCGTGCCCGAGAGCTCGAAGCGGTACGGCGCCGCGACGTCCGCGCGTCCCGCGAGCTCGGCGACGCCGTCGCGCGCCCGCAGCCGCGCCTGCTCGACGTCGAGCCGCTCGCCCTCGAGCCGCGCGCGGCCTTCGAGCGCGAGCTCGCCGTCGGCGAGCCTCGCGTCGAACGCGAGGCCAGCGCCCGCCGGCGCGATCGCGACCGTGCCGCGCAACGCGGTCGGGCGCAGGCCGGCGTGCGCCTGCTTGAGGTCGAGCGCGTCGGTCTGGAGCCGCAGCTCGAACGGCGGGAGCGCGCCGGCGCGCTCGGGCAGTCTCACCGAGGCCTCGCCCGCGAGCCGGCCGGGTGGCCCGGCGAGCTCGACACCGTCCAGGCGCAGGCGCGTACCGTCGAACGCGAAGCGGGTCGCGAGCGTCTCGAACGGCAGCCGTCCCGCATCGAGCGTCCCGGGCCGCGCGTTGCGCAGCGACAGCATGCCCGCGAGCGGCGGCAGGCCCCCGGTCGCGGCCCCCGCAGGCTCGGGCTCGGCACGGCCCTGCAGCCGCCCCTCGAGCCGCGTGGCCGGCAGCGCGGCGACGAAGCGCGAGAGGTCGAGCGCGGCGAGCGACAGGTCGACCGACACCAGCGGGCGCGGCGCGAACGGCGCGAGCGCGAGCTTCGCCGACGCGCTCGCGTCGCGCAGCACCGCGCGCGCTTCGACGTCGAGCGCGGACAGCGTGCCGCCCGCGGTCGCGTCCACCGCGAGCGGCTCGTCGAGCGCGCGCGTCTCGAGCAGCACGCGCGCCTGCAGCGCGAACGGCGGCGCGTCGGCGATCGTGCCGCCGGCCTGCAGCGTGCCGAACGGCGCACGCAGCGACAGCGCGTCGAGCGTCCACGTCCCGGTGCGGTAGCCGGCCGACGCGCGCAGGTCCTCGAGGCGCAGCGACGCCTGCGCCCCGGCCTGGCGTACGACGAGCTCGCCGACGCGCACCTGCACGAGCTCGACGCGCATCGGCAGCCCGAGCGAGGCCGGCGGGGCAGCGGGCGCGTCGGACGGCGCGGCCACGACCTCGACGTGCGCGGCCGTCAGCTCGCGCACGCGCAGCGTCCCGAGCCCCAGCGCGCGCAGGTCGACGTCGAGCACGAGGTCGTCGGCCGACGCGACCGTGCCGGCATCGCTCCAGACGATCCGCTTCGCGCGCACCACGCCCCACAGCGATCCCCGCACGGCCTCGACCGACAGCCGCCCGCCGGTCGCCGCTGCGGCGCGCTCGACGACCGCGCGCAGCGCCGACTCGCTGCCGAGCCAGGCGAGGCCGCCCGCGAGCGCGGCGACCAGCAGCGCGAGGATCGGCAGTGCGACCAGGGCGATCCGCCGCCGCCGCGAGCGGCGCGCGAAGCGGCCCGGACCGGCGTCCCGTGCCCTGTCCGGCTGCGCGGCGTTCGGCGACATCAGAAGACCACTCCGATCGAGAAGTGCAGCCGCCACTCGCGGACCGCCTCGCCGTAGGCGACGTCGAAGTTCAGCGGCCCGACCGGCGTGCGCCACCGCACGCCGACGCCGTAGCCGGCGACCGGCTTCAGGTCCGACCACGAGTCGGCTGCGTTGCCGTAGTCGTAGAAGGTCGCGAGCGCGACGTCGCGGCCGATCAAGTGCTGGTACTCGACGCTCGCGGTGAACAGCGCCCGGCCGCCCACGATCGCCTCGCCGAGCGGCACGCCCAGCCCCTGCGACGAGTAGCCGCGCACCGAGCGCGCGCCGCCGGTGCGGAACAGGTTCGCCGACGGGATGCCTTCGCGTCGCGGCGCGGCCACGTGGCCGATCTCGCCGCGCAGCACGATGCGGCCGAACTCCTCGCGGTCCGCGCCGGCGAGCGGCGCGATGCCGTAGGCGAGGCCGTAGCCGCGCACGAAGCGGGTGGTCGAGCCGAGCGCTTCCGAAGCGCCCGACAGCTGCCCGGTGACGATGTAGCCGCGGGTCGGGTAGATCGGCGAGTCGAGCTTGCGCTGCGTCCACGAGTAGCCGAGCACCAGCGCACGGTTCTCGTAGAGCCGCTCGTCGGCGGGGCCGAACACCACGTTCTGCCGCTCGGCCTGCGCCTGCAGCGACAGCGCGGTCTCGACGTCGCCGCGCCGTCGGTTGCGCGACACGAACAGCGAGGCCGCGTCGACCAGGTCGTTCTGGATGTCGCGGTGCTCCGCACGGCCGCCGAACTGCCAGCGCCAGCCCGCCAGGTCCTGCGGCGTGTTCCAGGTCGACCACAGCACCTGCCGCTCCAGGTCGACCTCGACACCGTTGAAGGTCTGCACGCCGAGCCCACCGACGTTGCGGTGCTCCCAGTTGGCGAGCGCGCTGAAGCCTCGGTCGGTGTCGTAGCCACCGCCGAGCACCCAGCGCTTCGACTGCCGCTCGACGACGTCGACGCGCATCGGCACCTCCTCGACGGTCGGGTCGCGGTCGAGCAGCACGGTGTCGGGCCGCACGTTCGCGGTGGTGAACCAGCCCGAGCCGTTCAGCAGCGTCTGGAAGCGCGTCACCTGGTTCGCGTCGTAAGGCTCGCCCTGCCGGAACGGCGCGAGCCCCTGCACGACCTCGGCCGGGTAGCGCTGCAGCCCGGCGATGTCGATCGCGCCGAAGCGCAGCCGTGGGCCGGACTCGACGTCGACGCGCAGCAGCGCGAGCGCGCCCTCCCGCTGAACGATCGCCTCGCTGTCCTGGATCCGCGCGCGAAGGAAGCCGCCGTCGCGCAGGGTGCCGAGCAGCTCGCGCTTGGCGCGCTCCCACTCTGCGGAGCGGAACGGCGCGCCCTCCGGCATCTGCCAGGCCCGCTCGACGCGCTCGCGCAGCGCCGCGTGTTCAGGCGATTCGATGTCGCCCGAGAGCTGCAGCGCGGTGCCCGCGACGACGGCGCGCGGCCCCGGCTCGACGACGACGCGCACGCCCTCGGCGCGGTCCTCGACGCGGATCTGCGGCGAGAACCAGCCTTCGGCGGCCATCAGCTCGCGCACCTCGCCCTCGGCGCGCCGCACGAACAGCGGCCGCTGAGACGGATCGAAGTCGGGCCGCTGGCGCCAGCGGCCGAGCAGCGTGTACTCGCGCACCTGCCGCGCGACCGGCTCGGGTGCCTCGACGTCGAGCGCGTAGTGCGGCGAGACGCGGCCGTCGGACGGATCGTCGTCGACCGGCTCGCCGTACAGCAGCCGGCCGATCACCGGCAGGCGCGCGAACGGATTCGACGCCGACTTGCGCGCGGCGGGCGCAGGCGTGGCGGCGCCGTCGGCGGCGGCCGGCGTGCCCGCGGCAGGGGCTGCGCCCGCCGGGGCCACGGCCGACGCCTCGCCCGCCGACGGCCCGCCCACCGGCGACGCTTCGACCGCGGCCGGCGTCACGGTGCCGCCGGGCACCGTCGGCACCAGCGGCGCCTGCGCGCGCGCGATGCCCGGACACGAGGTGCCGAGCACGACCGCGACGCCGAGCGCCCTCGCGCCGGTGCCTGCGGACGGACGGCGCGCGGCGCGCATCACCTGCGTCGGGCCGTGCGCGGCGGGGGGGGTCAGACGACCACGGTCGCGGCGCCGCCGTCGGACCGCGCGTCGATCTCGCCGATGCGCACCGCCGCTTCGCCGGCGGCGCGCAGCCGCGCGACCGCGTCGTCGGCGTGTGCCGCGTCGACGACGATCGTCATCCCGATGCCGCAGTTGAAGACGCGGTGCATCTCCGCATCGGCGATGCCGCCCTCGCGCTGCAGCCACTCGAAGACCGGTGGCATCGTCCACGCGCTTCGGTGCAGCACCGCGCGGCAGCCGTCGGGCAGCACCCGCGGCACGTTCTCGACGAGCCCGCCGCCGGTGATGTGCGCGATGCCCTTCACCGGCACCGCGTCCAGCAGCGCGAGCACCGGCTTCACGTAGATGCGCGTCGGCGCCATCACCGCGTCGGCGAAGGTGCCCGAGGCGCCGAACGGCGCGTCCATCGCCGGCGCGTCGAGCGAGCCGTACGCGCGCTGGATCACGCGGCGCACCAGCGAGTAGCCGTTCGAGTGCGGGCCGCTCGACGCGAGGCCGATCACCGCGTCGCCGGGGCGGATCGAGCGGCCCGAGATCGCTGCCGACTTCTCGACCACGCCGACCGCGAAGCCTGCGAGGTCGTACTCGCCGTCCGGGTACATGTCTGGCATCTCGGCGGTCTCCCCGCCGATCAGCGCACAGCCCGCCTGCTCGCAGCCGGCGGCGATGCCGCCGACCACGCGCGCCGCGGTGTCGACGTCGAGCCGCCCGCAGGCGAAGTAGTCGAGGAAGAACAGCGGCTCGGCGCCCTGCACGAGGATGTCGTTGACGCTCATCGCGACCAGGTCGATGCCGACGGTGTCATGGCGTCCGAGCGCGAAGGCGAGCCGCAGCTTGGTGCCGACCCCGTCGGTACCCGACACCAGGACCGGCTCGCGGTAGCGCTTCGGCACCTCGAAGAGCGCACCGAAGCCGCCGATGCCGGCCAGCACGCCCTCGCGCATCGTGCGCTTCGCGAGCGGCTTGATCCGCTCGACCAGCGCATCGCCGGCGTCGATGTCGACCCCGGCGTCCTTGTAGGTCATCGGCGCGGGGGGCGTGGCGGATGTCGTCATGGCGGCGGGGCCCCCGGAGCGGGGCCGATACAATGTGGCGCGAGCCGGAATTGTACCGGCCCGCCCTGCCCCGCCCCGCTCCGGCTCCGCCCCACGTCGTGTCCCAGCTCGCCCTCGACCTCGGCCCGCCGCCGCCGCCGACCTTCGACAACTTCGTCGTCGGCGACAACCGCGAGGCGCTCGACGCCGCGCGGGCGCTGCTCGGGCCGTCGCGCGGCGCGGCCTCGCGCTTCCTGTACCTGTGGGGACCACGCTCGTGCGGACGCAGCCACCTGCTGCGTGCGCTGGAGGGCGCCGCGGCACCCGACACCGCGCGCCGGCTCGGTCCGGACGCCGCGCCCGAGGCCTTCGTGTTCGACGGCGCAGTGCGGCTCTGGCTCGTCGACGACTGCGACCGGCTCGACCGGCCGCGCCAGGCCGCGACCTTCCACCTGTTCGACGCGGTCGCCGCCGACGGCACCGCGGCGCTCGGCTGCACCGGCGAGCAGCCGCCGGGCCGGCTCGCGCTGATGCCGGAGCTCGCGACACGGCTCGGCTGGGGCCTGGTGCTGCAGCTGCGTCGCCTGTCCGACGCGGACACCGCGCAGGCGCTCGCGGGCACGTTCGCCGAGCGCGGCCTCGCGATCGCGCCCGACGTGGTGCCGTGGCTGATGACGCACGCGCCGCGCGACCTCGGCAGCCTGAGGGCGCTGGTCGACGCGATCGACGGCTACGCGCTGGCCCGCAAGCGCGCGATCACCGTGTCGCTGCTGCGCGAGTTCGCGCAGGCCGGGCTGCCGCTCGAGGCGTCCGATACGCCCGATCGGCCCGCCGACGCGGCGCGGCCGCCGGCCGGACCGCTGTCGGACATGCCGTAGAATCCCCCTCGCGATGCACTTGGCCCTCTTCGACCTCGACAACACGCTGCTGCCGATCGACAGCGACTACGAATGGTCGCGGTTCCTGGTCCGCATCGGGGTGCTCGACGGCGAGGCCCACGAGCGCGAGAACGACCGCTTCTACCGCGCGTATCAGGACGGCACGCTCGACATCGCCGAGTTCCTGCGCTTCCAGCTCGCACCGCTCGCCGCGCACCCGCGCGCGACCCTCGACGCCTGGCACCGCCGCTACATGGCGGAGGTGATCGAGCCGCGGATCCTGCCGCAGGCGCGCGAGCTCGTCGAGCGCCACCGTACGCGCGGCGACCTGGTCGCGCTGGTGACCGCCACCAACGCGTTCGTCACCGCGCCGATCGCCGGCGCGTTCGGCATCGAGCACCTGGTCGCCACCGGCGTCGAGCAGGGCCCCGACGGCGAGTACACCGGCCGTCCCGAGGGCACGCCGTCGTTCCGCGAGGGCAAGATCCGCCGCACCGGCGAGTGGCTCGCGTCGCTCGGCCACGCGCTCGAGTCCTTCGAGCGCTCCTGGTTCTACAGCGACTCGCGCAACGACCTGCCGCTGCTCGAGCGCGTGACCGACCCGGTCGCGACGAATCCCGACGACGTGCTGCACGCGGCCGCGATCGAGCGCGGCTGGCCGGTGCTGCGGCTCTTCGAGGGCGTGGCGCGATGATCGTCGCGTTCATCCGCAAGCTCTTCGGCGGCGGCACGGCCGACCCCGTCCCGGCCGCGTCGCCCGCGCGGCAGCGCACCCGCGGCCCCGCCGCGCCGGCCGGCCCGAAGCTGCGGACCTACAAGGGCGCCGAGCTCGGCATCCGCCCTGACCAGATCTCGCAGGCCGCGTTCCGCACCTGCGAGATCCTGCAGCGCGCGGGCTACAAGGCCTTCGTCGTCGGCGGCGGCGTGCGCGACTCGCTGCTCGGCTTCGTGCCCAAGGACTTCGACGTCGCGACCGACGCGACGCCCGAGCAGGTGCAGGCCTCGTTCCGTCGCGCGCGGATCATCGGGCGACGCTTCAAGATCGTCCACGTGATGTTCGGCCGCGAGACGATCGAGACCTCGACCTTCCGCGCGCTGCAGGCCGACGCCGAGACCGACGAGCACGGCCGCGTGCTGCGCGACAACGTGTTCGGCACGCAGCAGGAGGACGCGCTGCGGCGCGACTTCACCGTCAACGCGCTCTACTACGACCCGGTCGCCGACCAGGTGCTCGACTGGCTCGGCGGCGTCGAGGACCTGAAGGCACGCACGCTGCGGATGATCGGCGACCCGGCCACGCGCTACCGCGAGGACCCGGTGCGGATGCTGCGCACGGTGCGCTTCGCGGCGAAGCTCGACTTCCACGTCGACCCGGCCACGCTCGCGCCGATCCGCGACCTCGCCGACCTGATCGAGAACGTGCCGTCGGCGCGGCTCTTCGACGAGATGCTCAAGCTGCTCGAGTCGGGCCACGCGCTCGCCTGCGTGCGGCGACTGCGCGCCGAGGGGCTGCACCACGGGCTGCTGCCGCTGCTCGACGTGATCCTCGAGCAGCCGCACGGCGAGCGCTTCATCGAGGTCGCGCTCGGCAACACCGACGCGCGCGTGCGCGCCGGCAAGTCGGTGTCGCCCGGCTTCCTGTTCGCGACGCTGCTCTGGCAACTGGTGTCCGACCGCTGGCAGGCGCGCAAGGCCGCCGGCGAGCACTCGATCCCCGCGCTGATGGAGGCGATGGACTCGGTGCTCGACGAGCAGGCGAGCAAGCTGGCGATCCAGCGCCGCTTCATCGCCGACATGCGCGAGATCTGGGGCCTGCAGCCGCGCCTCGAGAAGGGCGGGCGCGGCGCGCTGCGCGCGATGGAGCACCTGCGCTTCCGCGCAGGCTACGACTTCCTGCTGCTGCGCGTCGAGGCCGGCGAGCTGCCCGAGGAGCTCGGCCGCTGGTGGACCGAGTTCGTCGAGGGCGATGCCGCGACCCGCGAGCGGCTGCTCGAGGCCCGGCCCGGCGAAGCACGGACCAGCACCAAGCGCCGGCGGCGTCGCCGCAGCGGCCGGCGGGCCGGCGGCGAAGGCGCCGCCGAGGGCGCGCCCGACGCCGGGAACGATACCCCGGAGGTGCCTGAGGACGACCCGCGCTGGCGCGACCCGCTGCCGCCGCACGCGTCCGGCGGTTCGCCGCGCTCGGGCGAGCCGCCCGCCTGAGCGGCGCCGCGTGGACGCCTGGATCGGCCTCGGCGCCAACCTCGGCGACCGGCGCGCGACGATCGAGGCGGCCCTCGACGCGCTGCGCACGCTGCCCCGCACCCGGCTGGTCGCGCGCTCGCGACTGTGGGCGAGCGCGCCGGTCGACGCCGGCGGCCCCGACTACCTGAACGCGGTCGCGCGGCTCGACACGGCACTCGCGCCGCTCGACCTGCTCGTGGCGCTGCAGGCGATCGAGGCGCGCTTCGGCCGCGAACGCGCGTTCCGCAACGCGCCCCGCACGCTCGACCTCGACCTGCTGCTCGCCGGCGACGCGACGCACGACCTGCCGGCCGCCGACGGCGCGCCGGCGCTGGTCGTGCCCCACCCGCGGCTGCACGATCGCGCGTTCGTGCTGCAGCCGATGGCCGACATCGACGAGGGTGTCGTGGTTCCGGGACGCGGCCCGGTGCGACAATGGCTCGCCCGCGTCGCCGAGCAGCGCTGCGACCCGTGGTCCCCGAGCCCACGCCGCCGATGAACACGTTCCTCGCCGCCCTCCCCGTGCCCGTCCAGACGATCGGCCTGCTGGTGCTGTCGAACGTGTTCATGACCTTCGCGTGGTACGGGCACCTGAAGAACCTGTCCACGAAGCCTTGGTGGATCGCCGCGTTCGTCAGCTGGGGCATCGCGCTCTTCGAGTACCTGCTGCAGGTGCCGGCCAACCGGATCGGCTACGGCACGTTCACGCTCGCGCAGCTCAAGATCGTGCAGGAGGTGGTCACGCTCGCAGTGTTCGTGCCGTTCGCGATGCTCTACATGGGCCAGCCGATCAAGCTCGACTACCTGTGGGCCGCGCTGTGCCTGCTCGGCGCCGTCTACTTCATCTTCCGCTCGTGAGCCTTCGCCGATGAACCCGTTCGACCGCTGGCGCCACATCGTCGTCGAGGGCCCGATCGGCGCCGGCAAGACCTCGCTCGCGCGGCGCCTGTCCGAGCGCTTCGGCGCGCAGACGGTGCTCGAGGAGCCGCAGGCGAACCCCTTCCTCGAGCGCTTCTACCGCGACAGCGCGCGCTACGCGCTGCCGACGCAGTTGTTCTTCCTGTTCCATCGGGTCAACCAGCTGCGCGACCTGGCGCAGCGCGACCTGTTCCAGTCGGCGGCGGTCGGCGACTTCCTGCTCGAGAAGGACCCGCTGTTCGCGCGGCTGACGCTGTCGGACGACGAGCTCGCGCTGTACCGCCAGATCTTCGACAGCCTGAAGCCGCAGGCGCCGACGCCCGACCTGGTGATCTACCTGCAGGCGCAGCCCGACACGCTGATCGAGCGCGTGAGGAAGCGCGGCGTGCCGATCGAAGCGTCGATGTCGGAGGAGTACCTGCGCGCGCTCGCCGGCGCCTACAGCCGGTTCTTCCACCACTTCGACGCGGCGCCGCTGCTGATCGTCAACACCGAGCACCTGAACCCGGTGGACCGTGATGCCGACCTCGACCTGCTGCTGCAGCACGTCGCGTCGATGCGCGGCCGGCGCGAGTTCTTCAACCTCGCGCGCTGAGCACGCGCGCACCGTGCTTCAGAGCAGCCAGCGCACGTCCGCGGCAAGGCGCTCGCCGAGCCGCTGCAGCGCGGCTCCGACGCGCTCCGGGTCGGCCGCCCAGGCGCGCAGCGCGTCGGCGTCGGGCGCCTCGGCGAGCGTCAGGCGGCGCACGGTCTCGAAGCGCACGCCGCCGTCGAAGGTGCGCACCGCACGCATCACCACGCGCGCCTCGATCGCCGCGCGGCAGCCGTCGCGGCCCGCGTGCGAGGCGGGCGACAGCGTGACCGGGCCGACGCTGAGCACCACAGGGTGGCCGTCGCGGCGCGCCGCGTCGAGTGCCGGCGGCGCGAACGAGGCGGCGACGACCGGGTCGGGGCGGGTCGGGTGCCACTCGCGGTCGACGCCGCGACGGAACGCGTCGGCGGTCTCGTGGCCGGCGGGGCGCAGTGCGGCGCGCAGCGTGTCGAGCGTCTCGCGCAGGGCCTCGCCCCCGGCCGCGCAGTCGGGCGCCTCGGGCGCCACCTCGAGCGCGGCGAGCGGCGCACCGAGCATCCGCACGCCGGGCGTCGCCGCGAGCGCGCCGACGCCGGCGACCACCGCCGACACGAGCCGCGCGCCGGCATCGCGCGCGGCGGCCGCAGGCGCGAGCGCCGACGCGGCGACGGGCTCGCCCTGCATGGCCACGAGACCGCCGACGCGTTCCGTCGCGGCGTCGACCGCGAGTGGCACCCGACCCGCCCCGACCCGGTCGTCGC
>JADCHE010000088.1 GCA_020248665.1 Burkholderiales bacterium
AGCACGCCGCCGAAGATCAGGTGCGCCGCCGCGATCGCGCTCTCGAACGGGTTGCCGAGCAGGTTGGTCAGGTAGTGCCGCTCGAGCCGCTCCGGGTCGATCACGAAGACAGGATGCAGGAAGACCGGCAGGCCGAGCGCCTCCAGCGCTTCGTACACCGGGAAGAACGACGGGTCGGACAGCTCGCGGTCGAGCACCCGCGTCGCGAGGTACACACCGCGGACGCCCGGCAGGGCCGCGACGCGCTCGACCTCGCGCAGCGCGAGGTCGGGTGCCTGCATCGGCAGGGTCGCGAGGCCGACGAAGCGCGACGCGTGCGCGGCGTGCGCCGCGGCGAGGCAGTCGTTGTAGATCACCGAGAGGGCATGCCCGTCATCGCGCCCCGCCCAGTAGACCATCGGCTGCGACAGCGACAGCGCGTGGACGGCGACCCCCTGCTCGGCCATCGCCGCGAGCCGCGCGTCGAGGTCGACGAAGCGCGGGCCGGCGGGTCCGGTGGTCACGTGGCCGTACCGGAACTGCGGGCCCTTGCCCTCCACGTCCTTCCACTCGAGGCCGTGCGCCGGTCCTCGCCGGGACAGCTCGCGCAGCCACGCGTCGGGGTACCAGTGCGCGTGGACGTCGACGGGCGCGTGCGCATGCGCGTGCGGGCCGCTCGGATGATCGTGGGTGGAGTGAGGGGCGGACATCAGAGGAGCCTCGGGATGGAGAGCGAGATCCACGGCACGTACGTGACGAGCAACAGCGCACCGATCGCGGCGAAGATGAACGGCACGACGCCCGGATAGATCGTCGACAGCGGCAGCTTGAAGACCGCCTGCCCGACGAACAGGTTGATGCCGAACGGCGGGGTGAAGGTGCCGATGCTCAGGTTCATCACCACGATCACGCCGAAGTGCACCGGGTCGACGCCGATCGCCTTGGCGACCGGCGCCAGCAGCGGGGTCAGCACCAGGATCGACGACGCGGTGTCGAGCACCATGCCGACGCCGAGCAGGAACAGGTTGATCGCGAAGAGGATCAGCCACGGCGGGACGTCGAGCGCAGTCACGATCGCCACCAGCCGTTGCGGCACGCCGTTGATCGTCAGCAGCCACGAGAACACGCCGGCGCAGGCGACGATGACGAAGACCTGCGCGGTCAGGTACATCGACCGCGAGGCGGCGCGGTAGATCTCCCCCCAGCCGATCTCCCGGTAGACGAGCCCGACGACGATCAGCGCGTAGACGCAGGCGATGCCGGCGGCCTCGGTCGGCGAGAACACGCCCGCGTAGATGCCGCCGAGCACCGCGACCGGCGCTGCGATCGACCAGATCCCGTCGCGCGTCGCGGCCCAGAGTTCCGCCAGGCTGAACGGCGCACCCCGGCCCTCGCCGGTCCGCCGGACGTACCACGCGATGACCAGCCCCATGAACCCCGCGAGCACGAGGCCGGGGCCGATGCCCGCCGCGAACAGCTTCACGATCGACGTCTCGGCCGAGATGCCGTAGAGGATGAATCCGATCGACGGCGGGATCAGGTTGTCCATCGCGGCGGCCGAGACGAGCAGGCCCGCGGAGAACCGCTCCGAATAGCCCGCCTCGCGCAGGCGGTCGTAGGTGAGGCTGCCGACGGCGGCGACCGTCGCGGCGGTGGAGCCCGACACCGCGCTGAAGACCGCGGTCGTGCCGAGCGCGGTGAAGGGCAGGGCGCCGCGGATGCCGCCGAGCATCGCCGTCACCCAGCGCACGAGGCGGCGCGACACGCCGCCGCGCCCCATCAGGTCGCCGGCGAAGATGAAGAAGGGCACCGCGAGCAGCGCGAACTTGTCGATGCTGCTGTACATCACCTGGTGCAGCGCAGTCGTCGGCACCGACCCGAAGAAGGCGAGCGCGGCGGCCGCGGTCGACAGCAGGATCAGGAAGAACGGGAAGCCGAGCAGCAGCAGCGCGATCGGCAGCAGCGCCATCGTGAGCCCCACGGCTACTCCTCGAAGCGCCCGGAAAGATACGACCGGATCCGGAGCACCACCGCGAGCGCGGTGAGGCCGAATCCGACGAGCAGCGCAGAGTGCGGGATGGCCTTCGGGATCTGCGCGCCCGCGCTGACGGCGTCGGTCTCGACGAAGAGCACGACGATCCGCCACGACTGCAGCGCGACGAAGCTGCAGACCACCACCAGCACGAGCGCGACCAGTCCGTTCAGCGCGCGCCGGGGCGCGCCGCGCAGGCGCGACGAGAACAGGTCCATCGCGAGGTGCTCGCCCCGCCACGCGACGAGCACCGACCCGAGGAACACGCCCCAGACGGTGAAGCCCACCAGGACCTCCTCGGCCCAGAAGATCGGGCTGCCGAGCGCGTAGCGGCCGAAGACGTTGGCGAGGTTCAGCGCGACGCCGGCCAGCATCAGCACGCCGAGCGAGTGCTCGATCCCCCGGACGAAGCGGGCCGCGATCCGGGGGCGGCGGCGGGGTTCCACGGCGCGCGCGTCGCGGGCTCGTCCGTCGCCGCGCTCAGGGCTTCTGCGCGATCGACAGCAGGCGCTTGTAGAACGCGTTGACCGCCGCGTTGTCCTTCGTCACCTCCTCGCCGATGCCGCCGAGCAGCTGCCGCATCCGCGCCTGGTCCGCTTCGGAGAACCGCAGCCACTCGCCGCCGTTCTCGACCCAGCGCTTGCGCATCTGCTCGTCGAGCTCGCGGGAGCGCGCCATCATCCGGCCCTGCACCTTCGCACCCTCGTCGATCACGATCTGGCGCAGCTCCGGCGGCAGGCGGTTCAGGAACGCCCGGCTGACCGCCCCGACCGATACCACCATGGTGTCGTTCGACTCGGTCAGCGACTTCGAGATCTCGTTGAACTTCAGGTTCACGTAGACCGCGGTGGCGCTCTGCGTGCCGTCGATCACGCCCTGCTGCAGGCCCGGGATCACCTCGGAGAGGTCCATCGGCACCGCGGTGCCGCCGAGCTGGCGCATCTTGGCCCGCTCGGCGGGCGTCGCGTTGACCCGGAACTTCTTGCCCTTGAAGTCGTCGAGCGTGCGGATCGGCTGCTTGCCGAAGTAGTTCGCGAACGCGAAGGTGTAGACGGAGACGACCTGCACGTTCCGGTTCGATCCGAGCGACAGGATCTCCTTGTTCAGCTCAGGGTCGAGCAGCACGCGCTCGGCGTGCGGCATGTCCTTGAAGAGCACCGGGATGCTGAACACGCCGAAGCGCGGGTCGATGCCGCCGAAGAAGTCCGCCGGCGAGGTGAACGCCTCGACCGTGCCGAGCTGCAGGCCCTCGATCTGGCTGGCGATCGTGCCGAGCTGGTTGCGCGGATACAGCTCGACCTTGATGCGCCCGCCCGAGCGCGACTCGATGCCCTCCTTCATCCAGGTGCCCCACTGGTGCTGGATGTCGTTCATCGTCGCGAAGCCGATCTTCATCGTGAAGTCGTTCGCCCGGGCGGCGGGCGTGACGCACGCGACGAGGGCGGCCGCAGCCGCGGCCTTCAGGACCGTCCGTTTCATGGTCATCCGAGTGTCTCCTCTCGTTGTCGTCGTACCGCGGGCCTCGTCGGGCTCACGCGGGTCGGGCCGGTCTCACCACACGAGGTCGCCCTCGCGGATCAGCATCATGCAGCGCTCGCCCTGCGTGTACGGCGCATGGGCGACGCCGCACGGCATCCTGAACCAGACGCCGGCGCCGTACTCCTGGAACTCGTCGATCAGCTTGCCGCGCAGCACGAAGGTCTCCTCGCCGATCGAGTGGTCGTGCGACGGGATCCGGCGCTGGACGTGCACATGCCCGATGCGGCCGGTCTCGATGCCGTCGCGGTTCGGGTACAGGTGCAGCACGTCGGCGCCCCGGTGCGGGAACTCGAGCCACTGCGCGCTCTTCGCGTCGATGACGATCCGTTCGCCGCCGGGACGGATCGGTACGCGCCACTTGACGTAGAGCACGCAGCCCGAGGCCGAGGCGAGCGTGTGCGCGAGGCCGGGCGGGTTGCGCACGAAGGTGTGCTCGCCGTACGTGCCGTGCTCGTCGGCGCAGCTGCCCTGCACGACGAAGAGGTCCATCCGGTCGACCAGCGTGGTCGCCGGCAGCGACGCGCCCGGCGCGAGGCGCAGCAGCGAGGTTTCGCGGCCCTTGCGGGGATCGTTCACGAACTCGAGCACCTTGCGCTCGATGCCGGGCCACTCGGTCGGCTCCCAGTCGATCGCGTTGGTGTCGACGACGGCGACCTTGTTCGCATCCGCATTGACGTTGGGGGCGACGCGCATGGGAGCCTCTTGACGGATTCGCTCGATGAAGCGGTACAATAACGATAAATGTAACGGACACCGATGGTCAAGTTGTCGAACGTTGTGGCGTGCGACGCGCCGGCAGGGAGAGGACGATGAGCGATCAGAAGGCCGTCGGCGCGGAGCCGACGATCGCGCAGAAGGCGCCCTACAAGGTCGAGCTCCTCGCCGGATACCGCTACGCGTGGTGCTCGTGCGGGCTGTCCAAGCAGCAGCCGTTCTGCGACGGCTCGCACACCTCGACGCGCTCGGGC
The DNA here is from genome assembly GCA_020248665.1 of Burkholderiales bacterium. Lineage (GTDB taxonomy): Bacteria > Pseudomonadota > Gammaproteobacteria > Burkholderiales > Burkholderiaceae_E > UBA4615. Next base: position 4,519 of record JADCHE010000088.1, read on the forward strand.
ATGAAGCCGGTGATCTGGACGCAGCAGAAGGACCAGACGGTCTTCCTGTGCGGGTGCAAGGGCTCCGGCAAGGTGCCGTACTGCGACGGCACGCACACCGCCCTCTGACCGTGGGGATGGGCGACATCACGGGCCACGCCCCGACGGCCGAAGGCGGCACGCTCTCCGCGACGATCTCCGACCGGCTGCGCGCCGACGTGCTGGCCGGGCGACGCGACCCTGGCTCGCGGGTGCGGCTCGAGGAACTGAAGCTGGAGTTCGGCGTCAGCTGGAGCCCCATCCGCGAGGCGGTGTCGCGTCTCGTCGCCGAGGGAGTGATCGTCGCGGACGGCGCGCGGAGCTACCGCGTCGCGCCGGCCTCCCGCGCGGAGCTCAACGAGATCCTGCGGCTGCGGGTCATGCTCGAGACGAGCGCGCTGCGCGGCGCGATCGAGCGGGGCGACGACGCCTGGGAGGCCGAACTGCTCGCCTCGCAGCACCGGCTCTCGAAGCTCGAGTCGCGGCGCGTCGAGCCGGAAGAGGCCGAGCAGTGGGAGACCTGGCACCGGGCCTACCACGACGTGCTGACGCGCGCCTGCGACTCGCCGATCCTGCTGCAGTTCTGCCGGACGCTGCACGGCATGAACGACCGCTACCGGCGCCTCTACCTCGCCCGGCACACCGTCGACCGGGACGTCGCGGCGGAGCACCGCGCCATCACCTCGGCGACGCTGGCCCGGGATGCCGACCGCGCGTGCGCGCTGCTGAAGTCGCACATCGAGCGGACCGGCCGCAACATCCTTAAGATCATGCCGGAGTGAAGCCCTGAACCCGCCCGGCCCTCGACGGGGCCAACGCCCGGAGGAGACGCCCCCATGATGTCCGACGCCGACCGCCGCAAGGCGGCGGAACTGCTGCTCGAGGCCGAGCGCACGGCCAAGCCGATCGTCCAGCTGTCCACCACCTGGCCGGGCATCACGATCGAGGACGCGTATGCGGTCCAGACGCTGGTGAACGAACTGAAGGTCGCCGCGGGCGCGAAGGTGCGCGGCCACAAGGTCGGCCTCACCTCGAAGGCGATGCAGCTGTCGTCGCAGATCGACGAGCCCGACTACGGCGTGCTGATGGAGGACATGTTCTTCGAGGACGGCGTCGCGCTGCCGCACGCCCGCTTCTGCGTCCCGCGCGTCGAGATGGAGCTCGGATTCGTGCTCGGCAAGCCGCTGCGCGGGCCCCGGGTCGGGCTCGTCGACGTGCTCGCGGCGACCGAGTGGGTGGTGCCGTCGATCGAGATCATCGACGCACGGGTGCAGAACCCGCGAAAGATCTTCGACACCGTCAGCGACAACGGCGCGGCCGCGGCGGTCGTGGTCGGCGGCCGGCCGGTTCGCCCGACCGAGGTCGACCTGCGGTGGGTCTGCGGGCTGATGTACCGCAACGAGCAGATCGAGGAGACGGGCGTCGCCGCGGGCGTGCTCGGCCATCCGGCGATGGGCATCGCCTGGCTGGCGAACAAGATCGCCCGGTTCGGCGGTTCGCTCGAGCCTGGGCACTTCACGCTGTCCGGGTCGTTCATCCGGCCGGTGTGGGCGGAGCCGGGCGACACGCTGCGGGCCGACTTCGGGCCGCTGGGCAGCGTCGCGGTGCGCTTCACCTGAGCGCCCGCGCCGGACCACCGCGAGGCGGTCCGGCCGGCCCCCGCCCGCATCAGGGATACAGCAGCTTCGGCAGCCAAAGCACCACGCTCGGGAAGAACGTGATGATGAACAGTGTCGCGAACAGCGGCACCATCCACGGCAGCACCGCCTTCACCGTCTCCTCGAAGCCGAGTCTCGAGACCTTGGCGAGCACGAAGAGCACCATCCCGACCGGCGGCGTCAGCAGCCCGATCATCAGGTTCAGCACCATCACCAGGCCGAAGTGGACCGGGTCGATGCCGAGCTTGATCGCGATCGGCAGCAGCACCGGCACGAGGATCGTGATCGCCGCGATCGTCTCCATGAAGCAGCCGACGAAGAGCAGGAACAGGTTCACCAGGATCAGGAAGACCCATTTGTCGTCGGTGATCGACAGCACCCACTGGGCGATCGCCTCGGTCACCTGCGTGGTCGTGAGCACCCAGGCGAAGATCGACGCGGCCGCGACGATGAACAGGACCGCGGCGGTCGTCTCGATCGTCTCCATGCTGATCTTGACGAGCATCCTGACCGTCAGCGTCCGGTACCAGACGAAGCCGAGGAACAGTGCCCAGGCGACCGCGGCGACCGCCGCCTCGGTGGGCGTGAACAGGCCCGAGGCCATGCCGCCGATCAGGATGACCGGGGTCATCAGCGCCATGTACGCCTCGAACTTCAGCAGCCTGTCGATCGCGAGCACCACGAGCAGCGGCAGGCCGAACTTGTAGAGGCCGCCGAGCTCGTCGTTGCCCCAGAGCACGTAGAGGGCGCCTGCGGTCACGATCAGCGTGCCGAGCTCGGCGAACGCGCGGCCCATCCGACCCCACGAGAACGCGATGTCCGCCCCGTACTTCCGCACGTGGGCGTAGTACGCGACCATGCCCATCATGAAGAGCGCCATGATCGCGCCCGGCACGAAGCCGGCGGCGAAGAGCTTGCCGATCGACGTGTTCGCCTGCACGCCGTAGATCACCATCGGCAGCGAGGGCGGGATGATCGGGCCGAGCGTCGAGGAGGCCGCGGTGATCCCGACGGCGAACTCCACCGGATAGCCGTGGTCCTTCATCGCCTTGATCTCGATCGTGCCGAGGCCGCCGGCGTCCGCGACCGCGGTGCCCGACATGCCGGCGAACACCACCGAGCCGACCACGTTGACGTGGCCGAGCCCGCCCTTGAGCCAGCCGACCAGCGCGAGCGCGAAGTTGTAGATGCGATTGGTGATGCCGGCCGAGTTCATCAGGTTGCCGGCGTAGATGAAGAACGGCACCGCGAGCAGCGGGAACGAGTCGACGCCCCCGACCATCCGGTGGATGACCGACAGCGGCGGAATCGTGCCCGACAGCCAGATGTAGATCAGCGATCCGATGCACATCGCGATCGCGATCGGGATGCCGGCGGTCAGCGCGGCGAGGAAGCCGGCGAAGAGCATGGTGTTCATCGCGGTCCCCTCAGGATTCCAGCTCGGCCGGCCGCTCGAGCAGGCTCCAGCCGCGCTTCCAGTGCCGGATCGAGACCTGGACCGAGCGGAACGTCATCATCGCGAACCCGAGCGTCACCAGCCCGTACACGTACTTCATCGACAGGTCGACGACGGTCATGTTCAGGTTCGCCATCTTCGGCATCAGCTCGAGCGACAGCCAGGTGCCGTAGGCGAGGAACGCGGTGCGTGCGACGTCGACGAAGGTCGACATCGCTCGGCCGACCGCGGGCGGGAGCCAGCGGTACAGGAACTCGACGTGGATGTGGCTGTTGCGCCGGACGGCCATCGACGCGCCGACGAAGGTCACGACGATCAGCAGGTAGCGCGCGATCTCCTCGGTCCAGGCGGCCGAGTCGGAGAGCACGTAGCGTGTGAAGAACTGGTAGAAGACGGTGAGCGCCAGCAGCCAGAAGAACCCGAGCGTCAGCCAGTCCTCCCAGGTGTAGCCCGACAGGTCGATCGGCGCGTCGGTGGCATGGAAGCGGCCGGACTCGTCGAGCACGGCCTCGCCGCCGAGCGGGTCGTCGTCGGGCGCGGGGCTGCGGGGGGTGTCGTTCATGATGCCTGGGCGGTTCGGTATGAAGCGGTGCGGGACCCGGCGGGCCGACACGAAAGAGCCGGCCCGCGGGCCGGCTCCGGAGCGCGTCGCGACCCGCGCCGGCGCGTCACTTCAGCGCGACGATCCGGTCGTAGTCCTTGCGGTCGTAGCCGAGCGACTCGGGCGTCACGTTCTTCAGCACCGCGTCGACGAAGCTCTGCCGGTTCACCTGGACGACGTTCAGGCCCTTCTTCTTGAACTCGTCGACCAGCTCGGACTCGCGCTTGATGATCTGCGCGGTCGCGCGGGCAGCCGCTTCCTGCGTGACCTCGGTGAAGATCTTCTTCTCCGCATCGGTGAGCTTGGTCCACACGTGCGGCGCGATCTGCGTGACCAGGCCGTCGACGATGTGCCCGGTCAGCATGATGTGCTTCTGCACCTCGAAGAACTTCTTCGCCTCGATCGTGGTCAGCGGGTTCTCCTGCGCCTCGACGGTGCCGTTCTGCAGCGCAAGGTAGACCTCGGCGAACGCGATCGGGGTCGGGTTCGCGCCGCAGGAGCGCGGCGTGGCCATGTATGCCGGCACGTCCGGCACGCGGATCTTCAGGCCCTTCATGCCGGCGCAGTCGTTGAACGCGCGGTTCGAGGTCGTGTGCCGGGCACCGTAGTAGGTGTAGGCCGTCATCACGATGCCGGTCTTCTGCCGGTAGCCCTCGGCCAGCTCCCTGAACACTTCGCTCCTCGCGTACGCGGCCTGGTGCGCGGCGTCGCGGAAGATGAACGGGTAGTAGGCGACGCCGATGCGCGGGAAGTTGCGTGCCGCGAACGACGGCCCGCTGATGATCATGTCGACCGTGCCCAGGGTCAGGCCCTGGTTGATGTCGGTCTCCTTGCCGAGCGAAGAGGCCGGAAAGACCTGGATGTCGAACTTGCCGTTGGTGCGCTTCTTGATCTCCTCGGCGGCCCACACCGACTCGGTGTGGTACGGCTCCGAGACCTCGTAGACGTGCGCCCACTTGAGCTTGGTCTGGGCCAGCGCGGGCGCGCCGGGCAGCGCGAGCGCGGCGGCCGCGGTCAGGATCGTGGCGAACAGCTTCATCGTGTCTCCTCTCGGGATCGGGTGATGCGTGACGTGGGGGCCGCGGCCTCAGGCGCCGGGGCCGAGCTGGACCTTCATGCTGACGGTCTTGTCGCGTGCGAGCGTGATCGCGCGGACCGCGTCGGTGAGCGGGTGCACGCCGGAGAGCACCGGCCGCACGTCGACGCGCCGCTCGGCGATCGAGCGCACCGAATGCTCGAAGACGTCGGCGAAGCGGAACGAGCCGCGCACGTCGAGCTCGCGCGCCATGATCAGGTTCGCGTTGACGTGCAAGCCGTCGGGCGGCAGCGTGCCGACCTGCACGACCGTGCCGCCGCGGCGCACGGTCTCGAGGCAGGCGGCGAAGGCCGACGGTGCGCCCGACACCTCGAAGGCGACGTCCGGCTCGCCGACGACGTCGGACAGGCGCCCGTCCTTCGGCAGCCGGTCGGTGCGCACCGTCAGGTCCGCGCCCACCTGCCGCGCGACCTCGAGCGGGTGGTCGACCACGTCGGTGATCGCGACGTGCGCGGCACCGGCGAGCTTCGCGGCGAGCGTCATCATGCAGCCGATCGTGCCGCTGCCGGTGATCAGCACCCGCCTGCCGAGCAGGTTTCCCGCGCGGTGCGCCGAGTGCAGCGCGATCGAGAACGGCTCCGACATCGCGATCTCGGCGAGCGAGACGTCGGTCGTGACCGGGACGCACTGCGACTCCGGCATCAGGAAGAACTCGCGGAACGTGCCGTGCATGTGCGGGAACACGCTCGCGCTGCCGAGGAATCGCATGTTCGAGCACAGGTTCTCGCGGCCCTCGCGGCAGCCGGGGCAGCGCCCGCAGGGCTTCGAGGGGTTGACCGCGACCTTGTCGCCAGCCTTCACGCGGGTCACGCCCGCGCCGACGGCGGCGACCACGCCCGAGGCTTCGTGGCCGGGCACCAGCGGCTCGCGGATCACGAAGCTGCCGTTGCGGCCGTGGAAGTAGTAGTGCATGTCGGAGCCGCAGATGCCGGCGGCGCCGAGGCGCACGAGCGCCTCGCCCGGCGCGGGCTGCGGCGTGGGCACGTCGACGACCCGCAGGTCCTCGGCCCCGTGGACCTGACACTCGAGCATGGGTCTCCTCCCTCTGGCGCGGCATTCCGGAACGCCGCTGCGCAACGGTACCGCAAGTCGGTCCGCGCGGGCGAGCGCCGTTCCGATCCGCCTGTACACTAGTATACATGTCACGCTCGCCGCGCGGTCCCGGCCTGACGCAGCGCGAACCGTCGCTGGTGCCGTTGCTGTACCGCGACCTGCGCGAGCGCATCGTCTCGACCACGCTGCACCCGGGCGAGGCGCTGTCGGAGACGCGGCTCGGCGAGGCCTACGGCGTCTCGCGCACGCCGGTGCGCGAGGCGTTCAAGCGGCTCGCCGACGAGGGCCTGCTCGAGGTCGTGCCCCAGGTGGGCACCTTCGTCGCGCGGATCGACCTGCGCCTCGTGCGCGACAACCATTTCGTGCGCGAGACGCTCGAGTGCCGGATCGTCGAGCTCGCCGCCGCGCGGATCGACGAGGCGGGGCGCGCCCGCATCCGCGACAACCTCGCGCGGCAGCGCCGCGCGATCGCGGCGCACGACGCGGCCGCCTTCTTCCGCGTCGACGAGGCGCTGCACGAACTGTTCGCCGACGCCGCCGGGCACCCCAGCGCCTGGCAGGTGATCCACTCGGCGAAGGCGCAGCTCGACCGGGTTCGACGCCTGTCGCTCGCGAGCGCCCCCCGCACCCGGCTGCGGATGGCGGAGCACCGTGCGATCGCCGACCGAGTGATCGCCGGCGACGGTGCCGGCGCCGCCGAGGCGATGCGCGCGCACCTCGCGACCATCTTCGACGCGATCGCGAACATCGCGACCGACGCCGCCCACTACTTCACCGACTCCGCCGCCGAGCCACCGCTCGCGCGGCGGGCCTGAGCGGCCCGACGCCGCGCCCGGGAGACCCGCCATGACCCGCATCGCCCGCATCCGCGCCACCCCGGTCACCGTGCCGCTGGAGGCGCCGCTGCGCCACAGCAACGGCGCGCACTGGGGGCGCTTCGTGCGCACGCTCGTCGAGGTCGAGACCGACGACGGCTACCTCGGCCTCGGCGAGTTCGGCGGCGGCGGCGAGAGCGCGACCGCCGCGGTCGAGGGTCTGCTGCCGCTGCTGAAGGGCCACGACGTCTTCCGGCTCGAGGCGATGCGCTTCGCGATCTGCAACCCGACCGCGAGCCTCTACAACAACCGCACGCAGATGCACGCGGCGCTCGAGTTCGCCTGCCTCGACGTCATGGGGCAGAAGCTCGGCGTGCCGGTCTGCGACCTGCTCGGCGGGCGGGTGCGCGACGCGGTCGAGTTCGCCGCGTACCTGTTCTTCCGCTACCCGGACGAGCGGACCGGCGAGGGCGAGGTCCGCACGCCCGAGCAGCTGGTCGCGAACGCCCGTGCGCTGAAGGCCGAGCACGGCTTCCGCTCGCACAAGGTCAAGGGCGGGGTGTTTCCGCCCGGGCACGAGCTCGAGTGCTACCGCGCGCTCGCGGCGGCGATGCCCGGCGACTCGCTGCGCCACGACCCGAACTGCGCCTGGTCGCTCGCCGACGCGATCGCGTTCGGCCGCGGCATCGAGGGGCTGAACAACGACTTCTTCGAGGATCCGGTCTGGGGCATGCCGCAGCTGTCGCGGCTGCGCGAGTTCGTCCGCATCCCGACCGCGACCAACACGGTGGTCGTCAACTTCGAGCAGCTCGCGGCCAACGCCGCGCAGCGCGCGGTCGACGTGATCCTGCTCGACACGACCTTCTGGGGCGGCATCCGGCCGTGCATCAAGGCGGCGGGCGTCTGCGAGACCTTCGGCCTCGGGGTCGCGGTGCATTCGTCGGGCGAGCTCGGCGTGCAGCTCGCGACGATGCTGCACCTGGGCGCGGTCGTGCCCAACCTCGGCTACTCGGCCGACGCGCACTACCACCACCTGAAGGACGACGTGATCGTCGGCGGCAAGATGAAGTATGTCGACGGCCGCATCGAGGTGCCGCGCGCGCCGGGCCTCGGCGTGAAGCTCGATCGCGAGAAGGTGGCGCGCTACCACGAGCTCTACAGGGAGCTGGGCGGCTACCCCTACGACCGCGACCCGGGCCGGCCGGGCTGGTTCCCGCTGATCCCGAACCGCGACTGGGCGGACCCGGACGCGGCGTCGCGCCCGGCGATGCGCTGAGCGCGGCGACCGCGGTCGTGGCCCGCCTCTGCGACGCGACGCTCGCCGCGCTGCCGGCCGACGTCGCCCGTCCCGGGTACGACCGCCGGCGCGCGTCGATCGGCGTCGTGCACCTCGGCGTCGGCAGTTTCCACCGCGCCCACCAGGCGGTCGCGTTCGACGACCTGCTCGCGTCCGGCGATCCGCGCTGGGGCCTGTCCGGCGCGAGCCTGGTGCGTCCGGCGATGCGCGACGCGCTCGCGCCGCAGGACGGGCTGTATGCGCTCCTGGTGCGCGACGGCGGCGGCACGCGGCCGCGCGTGGTCGGCGCGCTGCGCGAGCTGCTGGTCGCGCCGGAGGCGCCCGGTGCGGTCGTCGCGCGGATCGCGGCGCCCGACACGCGGCTCGTCACGCTGACGATCACCGAGAAGGGCTATGACGACGACGGGCCGGGTGGCGCGGTCGCGCTGCTGGCCGCCGGGCTCTCGGCGCGGCGGGCGGCGGGCCTGGGGGGGCTGTCGCTGCTGTCGTGCGACAACCTGTCGCGCAACGGTGCGCGGCTGCATGCGAGGCTTCGAGCTTCGGCGCGGGCGTCCGACCCGGCGCTCGCCGACTGGATCGACGCGTGCGTCGCCTGCCCCGGCACGATGGTCGACCGCATCGTGCCGTCGACGACCGACGCGGACCGCGCCGAGGCGGCGGCGCGGCTCGGCGTCGACGACGCCTGGCCGGTCGCCGCCGAGCCGTTCACCCAATGGGTCGTCGAGCGGCGCTTCGCGGGCGAGGCGCCGCCGCTCGAGGCGGCCGGTGCGCAGCTGGTCGACGACGTCGCGCCGTGGGAGGCGATGAAGCTGCGCCTGCTGAACGCCGCGCACTCGTCGCTCGCCTACCTCGGGGCGAGCGCGGGGCTCGCGACGGTGGACGCGGCGATCGCCGAGCCGCGCCTGCGTGCGTTCGTCGAGCGGCTGTGGTCGCAGGCGGCGTCGACGCTGCCCGCGTCGGTGCGCGGCGAGGCGCCGGCGTACGGCGCCCGGCTGCTCGGGAGGTTCGCGAACCCCGCGCTGCGCCACCGGTTGCTGCAGATCGCGATGGACGGCTCGCGCAAGCTGCCGCAGCGGCTTGTGGCGACGCTGCTCGACGCCCGCCGCGCGGGCCTTCCGCACGACGCGCCGCTGCTCGCGGTGGCCGCGTGGATCCGCTTCTGCGACGGGCGCGACGAGGCGGGCGGAGGGCTGCCGCTCGACGATCCGCTCGCCGCGCGGCTGCGCGCGGCCGCAGCGGGCGACGCGGCGTCGGTGGCACGCGCGATGCTCGCGATCGACGAGGTGTTCGGCGACGCCGCCACCGACGCTCGGCTCGCCGACGACCTCGCCGCGGCGTTGAGCACGCTCCGGGAACGCGGCGCGCTCGCGGCCGCGGCGATGCACGGCGCGCTATCATCGCGGCCTTCGCGTACCTGAGCGACACACGAGGGAGACGGACGATGGCGGGAAGACTCGCAGGCAAGCGGATCCTGGTCACGGCAGCCGGCGCCGGCATCGGCCGGGCGACCGTGCTGATGATGGCGAACGAGGGCGCGAGCGTCATCGCGACCGACGTCAAGCCCGAGCTGCTCGCCTCGCTTGCCGGCGTGCCCGGCATCGAGACGAGGAAGCTCGACGTGCTCGACGACGCCGAGGTCGCCGCGGTCGTCGGCGCCGAGCCGCTGGACGTGTTGTTCAACTGCGCGGGCTGGGTCCACCAGGGTGGCCTCGAGCAGTGCAGCGACCGCGACTGGCAGCTGTCGTTCGACCTGAACGTGCGCGCGCAGTGGAAGACGATCGCCGCGGCGCTGCCCGGCATGCTCGCCAAGGGCGGCGGCTCGATCATCAACATGGCCTCGATGTGCTCGAGCCTGAAGGGCTTCGCGAACCGCTTCGCGTACGGCGCGAGCAAGGCCGCGGTGATCGGCCTCACCAAGTCGGTCGCCATCGACTACGTCGCGCGCGGCATCCGCTGCAACTGCATCTGCCCCGGCACGGTCGACACGCCTAGCCTGCAGGACCGCATCAACGCGTTCCCCGACCCGGTCGAGGCCCGCAAGATGTTCGTCGCGCGCCAGCCGATGGGTCGGCTCGCGACGGCCGAGGAGATCGCCCCGATCGCCGTGTACCTCGCGAGCGACGAGTCGCGCTTCGCCACCGGCCAGCCGTTCTGCGTGGACGGCGGCACGATGATCTGAC
>JADCHE010000089.1 GCA_020248665.1 Burkholderiales bacterium
CCCACAGCCGCGTCCGATCTCGCAGGCCGTGATGATGTGCATCATGGACGTGTCGGGCTCGATGGACGAGAACCGCAAGGACCTCGCCAAGCGCTTCTTCATCCTGCTGCACCTGTTCCTCACGCGGCACTACGAGCGCATCGAGATCGTCTTCATCCGCCACCACACCACCGCCGCGGTCGTCGACGAGGAAGGCTTCTTCCACTCGCGCGAGTCGGGCGGCACGCTGGTGTCCTCGGCGCTCGAGCTCGCCGTCGAGACGATCAAGGAGCGCTTCCCGCTCGAGCAGTGGAACGTCTACGTCGCGCAGGCGTCGGACGGCGACAACTGGGAGAGCGACTGCCCGAAGTGCCACGAGCTGCTGGTGAACGAGCTGCTGCCGCGGGTGCAGTACTACACCTACGTCGAGATCGACGCCGCGCAGCCGCAGTCCTTGTGGGAGCAGTTCGAAGCGGCGCGCGCCGGCGCGCGCAACCTCGCGCTCGGCCGCATCATGACCCGGGGCGACGTGTACCCGGTGCTGCGCGAGCTGTTCGCGCGCAAGCAGAGGATGGCGGCCTGAGCGGCCGTCCGGAGGACCCGCCCCGATGACCGATCCCGATCCGTCGGCACCCCGAGCACCCGCGCCCTCGGCCGTCGAGCCATCGTTCGAGCCCACGGCTGCGCCGGCGGGCCCGCCGGCCGGCACCTCGGCGATGTCGAGCGCCCCGGCCGCGCCGAGCCGTGCCGACCGGATGCTGCCCGGCGGCTCGGAGTGGACCTTCGAGCTCGTCGAGCGCTACGACCGCGAGATCGGTCGCATCGCCGCGCGCTTCGGCCTCGACACCTACCCGAACCAGATCGAGGTGATCACCGCCGAGCAGATGATGGACGCGTACGCGTCGCACGGCATGCCGGTCGGCTACACGCACTGGTCGTACGGCAAGCACTACCTCGCCACCGAGCAGACCTACAAGCGCGGCCAGATGGGGTTGGCCTACGAGATCGTCATCAACTCCGACCCGTGCATCGCCTACCTGATGGAGGAGAACACGATGCCGATGCAGGCGCTGGTGATCGCGCACGCCTGCTATGGCCACAACTCCTTCTTCAAGGGCAACTACCTGTTCCGCACCTGGACGCACGCCGACTCGATCATCGACTACCTGGTGTTCGCCAAGCGCTTCGTCGCCGAGTGCGAGACGCGCTACGGCGAGCTCGAGGTCGAGCGCGTGCTCGACGCCTGCCACGCGCTGTCGAACCTCGGCGTGGACCGCTACAAGCGGCCGAACAAGCGCTCGCTCGCCCAGGAGCAGGCACGCGTCAAGGAGCGCGAGATCTACCTCCAGCAGCAGGTCAACGACCTCTGGCGCACGCTGCCGAGACGCTCGTCGGACGACGGTGGGCAGGCGCAGCACCGGACCTTCCCGGCCGAGCCGCAGGAGAACCTGCTCTACTTCGTCGAGAAGCACGCGCCGCTGCTAGAGCCGTGGCAGCGCGAGCTCGCGCGGATCGTCCGGAAGATCTCGCAGTACTTCTATCCGCAGCGCCAGACCCAGGTGATGAACGAGGGCTGGGCGACCTTCTGGCACTACACGATCCTTCAGACGATGTATGACGAGGGGCTGGTCTCCGACGCGTTCATGCTGGAGGTGCTGAGCTCGCACACCAACGTCGTGATGCAGCCGGCGTTCGACAGTCCGCGCTTCTCGGGCATCAACCCGTACGCGCTCGGCTTCGCGATGTTCCGCGACATCCGCCGAATCTGCGAGAACCCCACGGACGAGGACCGCCGCTGGTTCCCCGACATCGCGGGCAGCGACTGGGTGAAGACGCTCGACTGGGCGATGCGCAACTTCAAGGACGAGAGCTTCGTCGCGCAGTTCCTGTCGCCGAAGCTGATCCGCGAGTTCCGCCTGTTCTGCTTCGTCGACGACGACTCGGAGCCGACCCGCCGGATCGGCGCGATCCATGACGACTCGGGCTACAAGGCGGTGCGCGAAGCGCTGTCCCGCCAGTACTCGCTCGCCGAGCGCGACCCGGACATCCAGGTGGTGTCGGTCGATCTCGAGGGCGACCGCTCGCTGACCCTGCGCCACTTCCGGCGGGAACGCCGGCCGCTCGCGCCCGAGTGCGAGGAGGTCGTGCGGCACCTCGCGCAGCTCTGGGGCTTCACCGTCAAGCTGGAGACGCAGGCCGAGGACGGTCGCATCATCCCGGTCCACGAGTGCCGGATGGAGCCGCGCCAGCGTCGCTTCAGCGTCTCGGCGGCGACCAGCGCGCTGCGCGGCGTCGGCCGCTGACGCACCGCCCTCGCGAGGCACGCAACTTGCGCGTACCGCGCGTCGGACCGGCCACGAGCCCCGTGGCCCGGCCGTCTCCGACCGGGATGGCGCATGGAACCCCTGCCACAGGCTGCCGCAGGCCGTTGTCGTGCGTGCGAAGCCGGTGCGGCACCGATCGCGATCCTCGCGGTGCCGGCGGCGCTGACGTTCGTCGCGGGCGTGGGGATCCGCGCTGAAGGGCCGACCGCACAGGCATCGCGCATCGCGCATCGAGCGGCCCGCGGGCGAGTACGGACCCGGCGACGCGGCGGCGACCGCCTCCGCACCCGCCGACGACATCGACGCGATCGCGTCTTCGGCCGCCGCGGCGCCCGGCTTCGGCGACACGGTCGCGCCCGCCGTGTCGTCCACCGCGGCCGCGCTGCGGGTCCGCGTGCTCGAGCGCGGCGACGTGCACCGGTTCTTGCCGGTGCGGCACGGGGCGCACGCCGACGAGCTGGCGACCGCGCGCTGACCTCGGCGCGGCGCCGCACCGCTCAGCGCCCGGTCAGCATCGCCGTCGACGTCGCGGTCGCGAGCAGCGCGCCCGACGGATCGTGCAGGCTCGCCTCGAGGAACGCGACGCGCCGCCCCATCCGCTGGACCCGCCCCTCGGCGACCACTCGCCCCGGGCCGACCCGCTGCAGGAAGCTCACCTTCAGTTCGAGGCTCGCGACACCGACCTCGTAGCCGGCCTTCAGGAACGCGGCGTGCGCCATCGAGAAGTCCAGCCACGCGGTGACGAAGCCGCCCTGCACGATCGTGCCGTCGGTGTGGCAGAAGCGTGGCAGCGCGTCGAACTCGGCCCGCAGGCGACCCGCGTCGCGATCGACTTCGACGACGCGTACGAAGCCCATCGACTGCAGCAGCTCGGTCGCGGGCAGCGGCACCGTGCCGACGCCGCCGCCCGTATCGGTCCCGGCCACTCAGCGCTGCCCCGGCACGCCGATCGCGACCGGCCGGATCGCCGAGCCCGCCGCGCCCGCGGTGCGCAACGGCAGGATCATCGTGCACGAGGTCCAGACCCGGTCGGCGGCCGCCTCGGCCGTGCGCACGCTCTCCAGGTGGTGGATACCCATCTGCGTCAGCATGTGATGGTGCACCGCGAACGGCAGGCCCGCGGGCGTGCCGGCCGCAGGCGCCGCCTTGCCCTGCAGGAAGCCCTCGGCGACCGGGTCGATGAACGGCACGTCGAGCCCGATCGCCACGATCCGCGAGCGGCCGAGGTACTGCGCGGCGTCGTACGACAGGCCCGGGCCCTGCGTGTAGTACGGGCTGCTGTCGCCGCCCGGGTCCTTCCACTGGTCGCCCCAGCCGGTGTGGATCAGCACCACGTCGCCTGGCAGGATGCCTCGCCTGGCGAGGCCCTGGGCATTGAGCATCTGCTGGATGTGCGCGGCGGTGATCAGGTCGCCGCCCTTCAGCGACTGGCCCTTGCCGATCGCGGCCTTCGCATCGAGCAGCACCGCGGTGGTGATCAGCGGCGGCGCCTTGTCCATGCCGAGCTTGAGCAGCGGCGAGTCGGGCGTCGGCTTGACCTGCTGCTGCGTGAAGCCGCCGTAGTAGCGTGCGCCGTCGAGCGGCGGCGCGCCCTGCCCGTCCCAGGGCTTGTCGAGGTAGGCGAAGTGCCCGATCGCGTCGATCTGGGTGCCCTGCTGCGCGGGCTCGGCGTCGGCCGCGTACTTCTCCGAGTTGAACGCGTGCGCGGTGCCGGGCAGCACCGAGGTCGGCTTGTACTGGGTGGTGTACGGGCCGGTGAACGGCGACTTGGGCATGGTGTTCGAGCGGACCTGCGACAGCTCGTAGGTCTTCGCCTTCGGCTGCGACAGGTGCCAGCCGCAGCGCAGCTGGGTGCCGGCACCGATCAGGTTGCCCATGCCCTTCTCGTCGCCTGCCGGCCAAGGACCGGTCGGCACCAGCTTGCGCGAGGCCTCCAGCACGCTCGCGGGCTCGGCCGCGGCGGCCGGACCGGCAAGCGCCGAGAGCGCGGCCAGCAGGCCCAGCGACACGGCGAGCGCACCCGTGCGCGCGGACGGATGCGGGCGGTGCCCGCGGATCGGCTCGACCATCTCGACGTTCTCCTGTGATCGCGGCCAGCGACGACTGGAGGTCGCAGGCCCGCTGCGGACGATCGTAGCCGAGCGGCCGCACGCGGGTCACGCCGGCGCGCCGGGAATCGCGGGCCGGTGCTGCCGCACTCGACGCGGCGGGTCCCTGGACGGGAACCGTTCGCGTCGGCACCCATCGCTCCGTGACCCTCGTGCACGCCTGCGCCTGCAACACCGTCACCGACCGTGCGGACGCAGATGCGGCGCTGCGGGGCCGTAGCGGATCCGGCCCCGCGCAGCGCCCGGTCAGCGCGCCAGGGGGCCGGTCAGCTCGCGCCGACCGCGTCGGTCGTGCACTTCTTCACGAAGCTGTTCTTTGCGGCGCCGGAGAGCTTCTTGTCTGCGGCCTGCGTCTCGCAGGAGGTCTTCGCGTCGGTCTCGCACTTCTTCATGAAGCTGGTCTTCGCGGCGCCCGAGAGCTTCTTCTCGCCGGCCGTCACGGTGCAGGTGGCGCCGGCAGCCTGGGCAGCGGCAGCGAACGACATCAGCGCGGTCACGAGCAGGATTCGTTTCAAGGTCGGATCTCCCTGGATCGGCACGGCACGGGTTCGTCCGGCCCGGGCCGCGTGCCACGGCGACCGTCCGGCGCGTACCGATCTTACGCCGCGCCGCCGACACATGCGACCGTGCCGAACCCGGGGCCGTGCGCGCCGATGCACTCGTCGACGACCGGGGCGCGACCGGGCACGATCGCGCGACCGCCATCGCGCCCCGCGCACGCCCTGCCCGCCTCGCCGCCGATGCCACGCGGCGCGCTGCTCGAGCCGCTCGCCGAGCACCGACGGCCGCGCGCCGCGATCGGCGCGTTCGTCGCGCACTTCGACCGCTTCCTGTTCCGAAGCTGCGACCCGAGCTCGCGGCACCGCGTCCGGCGGTATTGCGCGCAGCTCGGCGAGGAGATGCTCCAGTGCGCGCTCTTCGACCGCAACGGCCCGCAGGCCAAGCTGACCAAGTGGATGATGGGCTTCACCGGCGACGGCCGGCTCGATCCGGTGCTGCTCGCCGAGCGCGACCGCGAGCCCGGCGTCGCGAGCGCCGAGAAGCGCCGCCAGCGCGCCGCCCTCCCCGACGAACGACCCTCACCGGGCGCCGACGCGTGGCGCGAGGGGCGGATCGCGCATCTGCGGGGCACCGTCGGCGAGCCGCCTCGCGGCCGCTGAGCGCCGCCCCCCGCCCCACGCCGGCGGAGACACGGTCGTGACGAACGCGAAGCGGAATCGATCCCGGCGCGGAACCGGGGCGAGCCGATCGGCGATCAGACTGGGTTCCATCGACGACGCCTGCAGTCGCGCCGCCGAGCGGCGCCGGAACCGACGTCGTTGACCCCACCACCCGCATCGAACAGGAACGCACACCATGAAGACCTTCGCCAAGATCCTCGCCCCCGCCGTCCTCGCTGTCGCCGCCTTCGGCGCGCAGGCCTCCGAACTGACCCCCGGCGACATCGGATCGCGACCGGTGCAGACCGCTCCGGCCGTCGTCGTGCAGTCGACCGTGCCCGCGGGCATCAACGGCGAGATCACCGCCGGCGACATCGGCGCGACCCCGATCGTCACGAACCGTACCGTGCGCGAGGCGAAGCCGCGGATGGCCCGCCCGGTCAGCCAGTTCGCGATCGGCGGCTGACGGTCGCGGCGGCGCCACCCCCCTGACGCGCCGTCCCATCCCGTCCCACGGACCCGGCCGCCGAGCCTCTCGGCGCCGGGTCCGCGTTCGTCCGCGGCGCGTCAGCGCACCGCGCGCGCGACCTCGGCGCTCCCGTCGCGCCTGACGAGCAACACGTCGTACGGATCCCTGCGTCCGCCGTAGATCGGGCCCTCCATGCCGGGCGAGCCGACCGGCATGCCGGGCACCGCGAGGCCGATCGCATCGGGCCGCTGCGCGAGCAATCGGCGGATGTCCTCGACAGGCACGTGGCCCTCGATCACGTAGCCGTCGACCGTCGCAGTGTGGCAAGAGCCATACTTCGACGGCATCCCGAGCCGCCGACGGGCCGACACGTTGCCGGTGTCGTGGGACACGACCGCGAAGCCCTCGCGCTCGAGATGCGTGATCCAGTCCCTGCAGCAGCCGCAGTTCGGGTCCTTCCAGACCTCGACGCGCACCTTCTGCTTCGCAGCCACCGCGAGGCGCGGGCAGGCCGCCGCGCAGCCGAAGGCTGCGGCGAGCGCCGTCATCAGGCGGCGGCGGGCGGATCGGGTCGGGGGGCTTCGCGACATCGCGGTCTCCGGAAACGGCGGGGGCGGACCTCGCGGCCCGCCCCGATCCTACCGCCGCCGCGTCCGCGGCGACGTCAGGCCGCGATCGCGATCGGGGTTTCGGCCGGCGCCGTGCTGCGGATGAGGTGGTCGAACGCGCCGAGCGCGGCCTTCGAGCCCTCGCCCATCGCGATGACGATCTGCTTGTACGGCACCGTCGTCGCGTCGCCCGCGGCGAACACGCCGGGCACGTTGGTCCGGCCGTGCGAATCCACCTCGATCTCGCCGTGCCTCGACAGCGCCACCGTACCCTTGAGCCAGTCGGTGTTCGGCAGCAGCCCGATCTGCACGAACACGCCGGCGAGCGCGACCTCGTTCGACGCGCCGCTCGCGCGCTCGGTGTAGCGCAGCGCGACGACCTTCGTGCCGTCGCCGACGATCTCGGTGGTCTGCGCGTTCGTGACCACCGAGACGTTCGGCAGGCTGTTCAGCTTGCGCTGCAGCACCGCGTCGGCGCGCAGCTGCGGCGCGAACTCGAGCAGCGTCACGTGCTCGACGATCCCCGCGAGGTCGATCGCCGCCTCCACGCCCGAGTTGCCGCCGCCGACCACCGCTACGCGCTTGCCCTTGTAGAGCGGCCCGTCGCAGTGCGGGCAGTAGGCGACACCGCGGTTCTTGTACTCGGCCTCCCCGGGCACGTTCAGGTTGCGCCAGCGCGCGCCGGTCGCGACCACGACCGTCTTCGCCTTCAGCGACGCGCCGCTCTCCAGCCGCACCTCGATCGGCGCGCCCGGCGCGGCCGCCGGCACGAGCGCCGAGGCACGCTGCAGGTTCATCACGTCGACCTCGTACTGCTTCACGTGCTGCTCGAGCCCGACCGCCAGCTTCGGGCCGTCGGTCTCGGGGACCGAGATGAAGTTCTCGATCGCCATCGTGTCGAGCACCTGGCCGCCGAAGCGCTCGGCGACGACGCCGGTGCGGATCCCCTTGCGGGCCGCGTAGATCGCGGCGGCCGCGCCCGCCGGGCCGCCGCCGACGATCAGCACGTCGAACTCGCCCTTCGCGGCGATTCGCTCGGCTGCACGCGCCGACGCGTTGGAGTCGAGCTTCGCGAGGATCTCCTCGATCGTGATCCGGCCCGAGACGAACGACTCGCCGTTCAGGAAGGTCGCGGGCACCGACATGATCTCGCGGGCCGTCACCTCGTCCTGGAACAGCGCGCCGTCGACCATCGTGTGGCGCACGTTCGGGTTGACGATCGCGAGCAGGTTGAGCGCCTGCACGACGTCCGGGCAGTTGTGGCACGACAGCGAGACGAAGGTCTCGAAGACCAGCTCGCCGTCGAGTGCGCGGGCCTGCTCGAGCACCTCGTCGTCGACCTTCGGCGGGTGGCCGCCGACCTGCAGCATCGCAAGCACCAGCGAGGTGAACTCGTGGCCGAGCGGCAGCCCCGCGAAGCGCACGCGACCCGGCTCGCCCGGCGTACCGAGCGAGAACGACGGCACGCGCACGCCCGGGTCGCGGCGCTCGACGAGCGTCAGCATCGGGTGCAGCGGCACGATGTCCTGCAGCAGCGCGCGCATCTCCGAGGAAGCCTCGCCCGCGTCGAGCGCGGCGACGATCTCCACGGGACGGCGCAGCCGCTCCAGGTAGGCCCCGAGTTGCGTCTTGAGCGAGTCGTCGAGCATGGCGTCGTTCCTTCGGTGTGCCGCGTGTATTGAAGCCGGACGCGCGTCGCGCCCGGCGTGCAGTGCCGCTGCGGGATCGGACGCCCCGGCGAGGACGCCCGATCGGGCAGCGGTACTGACCGGTCCGGCGGGCGCCGGCTCCGATCAGATCTTGCCGACCAGCTCCAGCGACGGGGTGAGCGTCTTGGCCCCCTCGTTCCACTTGGCGGGGCAGACCTGGCCCGGGTTCTTCGCGACGAACTGCGCGGCCTTCAGCTTGCGCAGGGTTTCCTTCACGTCGCGCGCGATCGCGTTGTCGTGGATCTCGGCGGTCTTGATCTGGCCTTCCGGGTTGACGATGAAGGTGCCGCGCAGCGCGAGACCCTCTTCCTGGATGTGCACGCCGAAGGCGTTCGTCAGCTGGTGCGTCGGATCGCCGACCAGCGGGAACTTCGCCTTGCCGACGGCCGGCGAGGTCTCGTGCCAGACCTTGTGCGAGAAGTGCGTGTCGGTCGTGACGATGTAGACCTCGGCGCCGAGCTTCTGGAACTCGGCGTAGTGGTCGGCCGCGTCCTCGACCTCGGTCGGGCAGTTGAAGGTGAACGCCGCCGGCATGAAGATCAGGACCGACCACTTGCCCTTCAGGTTCTCGTCCGAAACCGGCACGAACTTGCCGTTCTGGAAGGCGGTCGTCTTGAAGGGGGCAACGGTGGTGTTGATCAGGGACATCGTGGACTCCGGTATCGAGGGTTGGGAGGAGAGCGGCCGCGATCCGTGGTGGTCGCGGTACGGACGCCAGTGTCGGGTCGCGCAATGAATTGATCCAACGGATAAAATCGATGTTCTTGATCGGAGGATCCGATGAGCGCCCTGCCCTCCCTGAGACAGCTGTCCTACCTGGTCAAGCTGTCCGAGAAGCTGAACTTCACCCAGGCCGCCGAGGCCTCGTTCGTGACCCAGTCGACGCTCTCGGGCGGCATCCAGGAGCTCGAGCGCCAGCTCGGCGTGCAACTGGTCGAACGCGACCGCCAGCATGTGAGGATGACGCCGATCGGCGACGAGCTCGTAGGGCGCGCGCGGGTGCTGCTTTCGATGGCGGCCGACCTGGTGGAGCACGCCTCGAAGGGCGCCGCGCCGATGGCCGGCCTGCTGCGGCTCGGCGCGATCCCGACCATCGCGCCCTTCATGCTGCCGGCGCTGGTGCGCACCGCGCGCGAGCGGCACCCGGGGATCCGGATCGCGCTGCGCGAGGACACCACCGTGCGACTGCTGCTGCAGGTGCGCGACGGCGGGCTCGACTTCGCGCTGATCGCGCTGCCCTGGGACACCACCGGCCTCAGGGTCCGCGAGCTGTTCGACGACGAGCTGTGGCTGATCGCCGCGCAGGGCGATCCGGCGGCGAAGCCGGCGCGGCCCTCGGTCGCCTCGCTCGACCCGGAGCGGCTGCTGCTGCTGGAGGAAGGCCACTGCCTGCGCAGCCACACGCTCGAGGGCTGCGGGCTCACCGAGCGCGCGAACGCCACCGGCATCGAGGCGAGCAGCGTCACCACGCTCGTGCAGATGGTCGAGGAAGGGCTCGGGCTCGCGCTGCTGCCGGAGATGGCGGTGCGCGCCGGGCTGCTGGTCGGCACCTCGGTCGTCGCACGCCCGATCGGCGCGCCGGCGCCTCGGCGGGGCATCGCACTGGTCGCGCGGGGCAGCACCGCCCGCGGCGAGGCCTTCGACGCGCTCGCGGCGATCGCGGCGACGCTCGGGCGCGAGCCGCGGCGCCGCAGGCCGCGTTGAGCGACGGCGCCGGGCGGACGAATCGGCGGCGCGCGCGAGGCGGAGCGCCGGGTGCGGCGCGGGCCGAGACGCGGCGCGAGCGCCCGGCTCGACGCGCGGCGCGGACCGGTCGGGTCAGCGTGCGGGCGCGCGGATCGCCGAGGCCAGCGCGACGATCGCGCCGAGCGCGACCAGCGTGAACCAGCCGCCGCCCCAGACCTCGAACGGCAGCCCGAGCAGCGTCGCCTGCGCCGCGTCGGCGCAGGTGGCGCCGACCTTGAACACCGAAGGCAGCCACGCGTCGAGCTGCAGCGACATCAGCGTCCGGTCCGCCCAGGTGAACGAGCACGAGAACTGCTTGGCCGCGACCGTGTGCTGGTACCACGCGGCGACCGCGCCGCCCGCCGCGAGCGCGAGCAGCACGACGCCCGCGATGCCACCCGCCGCACGCGGCGCCCCGCGCGCCACGGCCGCGCCGCCCAGCGCCGCGAGGGCGACGCCGATCAGCACCAGGCGCTGGATCACGCACCACGGGCAGGGCTCGATGCCGAAGCCGTGCTGCGCGACCAGCGCGACGCCGAGCGCGGCGACGCTGCCCGCGCCGATGGCGGCGAGCACCGCGGCGACGCGCGGCCGCGCGACGCCCCGGGCGGCCGGGGAGGTCGAGGAGACGGAGGCCATGCCATGATCATAGCCGCGCCGCGACCGGGACGACGACGGCGCGGCGCAGGCGGGCACCGAGCCCGTGCGCCCGACCGCCGACGGATTCGCCCGATTCCGCAGATCGTCGCCTCCGATCGGCGCCGGCGCGCCGCCGTGTGGCGCACGTGGCGAGCCACCCACGGCGTAGCATCTCCGGATCGACCGCGCCGTCCTCGGCCGAGCCTGCGGCCTGCCGATGCCCGAAGGCCCGGCAGTGGCGCCGTCTCCGCCCACGGTGGTATTCATGTCGATCCGCCGCGCACGCCGCGCGGCGCCCGGAGCGAGCCGACCGAATGAAGCGCGATCCCCAGCCCGCCCTGCCCGACCCGTCCGACCGGCGCCTGTCAGGCCTGCCGCCGCAGGAGGTGTCGCTCGAGGTGCTGCTCGAGAAGTACGCCAAGGGCGACGAGCGCGACGCCGCCGCCGTGCTCGAGCGGACCGCCCGCGCGCTCGCCCGCGACGACGACCAGGCCCGCCACTTCGCCGACGCGATGCGCGACGGCCTCGTGCCTGGCGGCCGGATCGCCTCGGCGGCCGGCACCGGCCTGCAGGCGACGCTGATCAACTGCTTCGTGCAGCCGGTGGGCGACTTCATGGCCGGGGAGCAGGACGGCACGCCGGGCATCATGCGCGCGCTCGAGCAGGCCGCCGAGACGATGCGCCGCGGCGGCGGCGTCGGCTACGACTTCTCCCCGATCCGTCCGGCCGGCGCGTGGGTGCGAGGCACCGACTCGCGCGCGTCGGGCCCGGTCAGCTACATGCGCGTGTTCGACGCGATGTGCAAGACCGTCGAGAGCGCCGGCGCGCGGCGCGGCGCGCAGATGGGCGTGCTGCGCTGCGACCACCCGGACGTCGAGACCTTCGTCGACGCCAAGCGCACGCCGGGCGAGCTCACCCAGTTCAACGTGAGCGTCGCGGTCACCGACGCGCTGATGCGCGCGGTCGAGGCCGACGCCGACTTCGATCTGGTCCACGACGCCGAGCCCTCGTCCGACATCCCCGGCGCGCGCCGCCGCGACGACGGCCGGTGGGTCTACCGCACGGTGCGCGCCCGTGCGCTGTGGGACCGCATCATGCGCTCGGCGCACGCGTTCGCCGAGCCGGGCGTGCTGTTCGTCGACACGATCAACGCGCGCAACAACCTGTCGTACTGCGAGACGATCGCGGCGTCGAATCCGTGCGGCGAACAACTCCTCCCTCCCTACGGCTGCTGCGACCTCGGCTCCGTCGACCTGACCCGCGTGGTGCTGCGCCCGTTCACCCCCGAGGCCGACGTCGACTGGCCGACGCTCAAGCGGCTCGTGCGTACCGGCGTCGAGGTGCTCGACCGCGTGCTCGACGTGACGCTGTGGCCGCTGCCGCAGCAGGACGCCGAGTCTCGCGCCAAGCGCCGCATCGGCCTCGGCTTCCTCGGCCTCGGCGACGCGCTGATCATGCTCGGGGTGCGCTACGACGCGCCCGAGGGCCGCGCGCTCGCCGCGAAGATCGCCGCGTTCATGTGCCACGAGGCCTATCGCGCGTCGGTCGAGCTCGCGAAGACGCTTGGCGCCTTCCCGCTCTTCGACGCGAAGCAGTACCTGGCCCCGCCGCGCTTCGCCTCCACGCTGCCCGAGGACCTGCGCGCCGACATCGCGCGGCACGGCATCCGCAACTCCCACCTGCTGTCGATCGCCCCCACCGGCACGATCGCGCTCGCCTTCGCCGACAACGCCTCGAACGGCATCGAGCCGCCGTTCTCGTGGGCCTACACGCGGATGAAGCGGATGGCCGACGGCAGCCGACAGCCGTTCCGGGTGTTCGACCACGCGTTCCGCGTCTGGCGCGCGATGCAGCCCGACCCCGGCGCGTTCGACGCGGCCTTCGACGCTGGCACGCTCGAGCTGCCGCCCGCGTTCGTGTCGGCGCTCGAGATGAGCGCCGACGCGCACCTGCAGATGGTGGCCGCGGTTGCGCCGTACATCGACGCCGCGATCAGCAAGACCGTCAACGTGCCCGCCCACACGCCGCTCGAGGAGACCGCGTCGCTCTACACCGACGCGTGGCGTCGCGGGCTGAAGGGCATCACGATCTTCCGCCCGAACGACGTCACCGGCGCGGTGCTGTCGATCGATCCCGCGAAGCCCGCGGACCCGGCGCGCCTCGCGCCCGACGACCTGCAGCAGACGGACGCCGACCGCCGCATCGTGCTCAAGGAGATCCCCGCGCCGGCGCTCGCGTCGCTGCGCTGGCCCGACCGGCCTGCGCTGCCCGGCGGCAACCCGTCGTGGACGCTGCTGGTCGAGCATCCGGCCGGCGACTTCGCGGTCGTCGTCGGCCACGTCGAGCAGGCCGGGCGTGCGCGGCCGTTCGAGGTCTGGGTCACCGGCAACGAACAGCCGCGCGGCCTCGCCGCGATCGCCAAGACCCTGTCGATGGACCTGCGCTGCGACGACCCAGCCTGGGTCGCGAAGAAGCTCGACTCGCTTGCGGCCACCGCGGGCCAGGACGGCTTCGAGCTCGAGCTCGAGCCGGGCCGCGTCCAGGCCATGCCCTCTCTGGTGGCCAGCCTCGCGCGCATCGTGCGCCACCGATGCGAGGCGCTCGGGTTGTTCGCCGAGCCGTCCGCCGCCACGCCGATGCTCGACGCGCTGGTCTCGCGCAAGGAGCCCAAGACCGGCACCGACGGCACCATGTCCTGGTCGGTCGATGTCGCGAACCCGGCCACCGGCGACGACATCCACATGATCGTCAAGGAGTTGACGTTGCCCGACGGCACGCGCCGACCCTACTCGGTCTGGCTCGCCGGCACCTACCCGCGCGCGTTCGACGGGCTGACCAAGCTGCTGTCGATCGACATGCGGATCGTCGACGCGGCCTGGATCGGCCGCAAGCTGAAGAAGCTGGTCGACTTCGCGGAGCCGCGCGGAGACTTCTGGGCGCCGGTGCCAGGCGAGTCGAAGAGCCGCAACTGGCCATCGACGATCGCCTACCTGGCCCGCCTGCTGCTGCACCGCTACCGGATGCTCGGCCTCCTCGATGCCGACGGCGTGCCGCTCGAGCCGATGCGTGCGTTCGCGTCGCCGCGCGCCGAGGGCGGCGACGCCGACGCGCCCCGTCGCGACGAGCGCCCCAGGATCACCGGGCGCGAGTGCCCGGAGTGCCACCACCCGACACTCGCGAAGATCGACGGCTGCGATCAGTGCGGGCACTGCGGCTGGATCGGGACGTGCGGGTGAGGCGGTGACGCGGAGCACCTCGCGTCCTGCATTCGAAGCTTGGCGCGAGGCCGCCGCCCCGGGGTGGGTCCTGCTTCGCTGCGTCCCGCTCCAACCGCTACGCAAGACCCACCCCGGAGCGACGGCCCGAGACGTCGTGCCATGCGAGGCACTCGGCCTCCTCTCCTCACCCCACCCCGATCGGTCGGCCCTCGCCTGCCCCCCACGTCTCTAGGCGCCAACCGTCGAACACATGCGCCCCACCGGAACGGCCGACCGACCCAACCGCCCTGAACCGTCGGGTTGACACCCCCCACCCCCTGCACTACCGTCCCTCATCCATACAGCGGTGTACGGGTTCCGGCCGGCGGCCGGGCGACCGGTGCGCCCCGGAGACCGGACCCGCCCGTGCCCGCCGCGCCGACCACCGCCCCGACGGGAGCCGCCCGATGAACGCCCGCCGCGCGAGCCGGATCGCGCTCGTCGCGCTCGCGGTGCTCCTCGCGGCCGCGGCGCTGCTGTGGGCGAACCGGCTGGTGGTGCTGCGCCACTCGCTCGGCTGGTACACCGACCTGGTCCACCCGCGCGCGCCGAACCGCCCGGTGCCCTGGCAGGCCGGCCCGGCGACGCCCGACGCGCCGCCCGGCGCGCGTCCGCCGAACGTGATCGTCATCCTCGCCGACGACCTCGGATTCAACGACGTCACCACCTACGGCGGCGGCCACGCCGACTGGAACGCGGCGACGCCGAACATCGACGCGCTCGCGCGCGAGGGCGTGCGCTTCGACCACGGCTACGCGGGCAGCGCGGTGTGCACGCCGTCGCGCGCGGCGCTGATGACGGGGCGCTATCCGTGGCGCTTCGGCGTGGAGTTCACGCCCACGCCTGGCGCGATGGCGCGCGTCGCGTCGTCGCTGTACGACGCGCCCGGCCGGATCCGTCCGCCGATCGTCGACCACGACGCGGCCGCGCGGGTGCCGAAGTTCGGCGAGCTCGGCATGCCCGGCTCGGAGCGCACGATCGCCGAGGTGCTGCGCGAGCGCGGCTACCGGACGCTGCACGTCGGCAAGTGGCACCTGGGCAGCACGCGCGAGATGCGGCCGAACGCGCAGGGCTTCGACGAGACGGTCTTCATGGAGAGCGGGCTGCACCTGCCCGAGCACGACCCGCGCGCGGTCAACTCGAAGCAGGACTTCGACCCGATCGACCGGTTCCTGTGGCCGAACATGCGGTGGGCGGCGAGCCACAACGGCGGCGAGTGGTTCGAGCCCGGGGGCTACCTGACCGACTGGTACACCGACGAGGCGATCGCCGCGATCCGCGCGAACCGGCACCGGCCGTTCTTCCTGTTCCTGGCGCACTGGGGCGTGCACACGCCGCTGCAGGCGACGCGCGCCGACTACGACGCGACGCCCGCGCACCTCGACCACCGGCGGCGCGTCTACGGCGCGATGATCCGTGCGCTCGACCGCAGCGTCGGCCGCGTGATGCAGGCGCTGCGCGACGAGGGCCTCGATCGCGACACGCTCGTCGTGTTCACCAGCGACAACGGCGCGCCCGGCTACCTCGGGCTGCCCGAGGTCAACCGGCCGTTCCGCGGCTGGAAGCTGACGCTGTTCGAGGGCGGCCTGCGCGTGCCCTTCGTCGCGCGCTGGCCGGCGCGCATCCCGGCGGGGCAGCGCATCGACGCACCGGTGTCCGTGATCGACCTGCTGCCGGTCGCGGCCGCGGCGTCCGGCGCCACGCCATCCGCGGACCGGCCGATCGACGGCATCGACTGGCTGCCGTGGCTCGCCGACCGGTCCGCGCCGCGGCCGCCGCCGCGCACGCTGCACTTCCGCGACGGCTCGTACCGCGCGGTCCGCGACGGCGACTGGAAGCTGATCGTCTCCGAGCGCCCGAAGCGCACCTGGCTGTTCGACCTCGCCTCGGACCCGACGGAGCGCAACGACCTGTCGGCCGCGCGGCCCGAGCAGGTCGCCCGGTTGCGCGCGACGATGGACGCGCACCACGCCGGCATGCCGGCACCGCTGTGGCGCTCGTTCCTCGAGCTCCCGGTGTCGATCGACCGCACCCTCGACGAGCCGCAGCGGCCGGACGATGCATATACCTACTGGATCAACTGACGCCGGCGCGACGGCCACGCCGGGCCGGGGCCGGCGCGCGGCGCCGGATCAGGTGCTCGGCGATCGTCTCGCGCAGGTACGCGGCGAGGCCGGGCCCGGCCGCGGGCCGGGCGAGCGCCTGGTGCGCGCCGGCGACGGCGACGTACAGCAGCGCGGCGAGGTCGCGCGCCTCGGCGGCGTCGCCAACGAGGCGCTCGAACTTCGCGGTCAGCACCGCCATGCGCACGCCGTCGACCTCGGCGAGCATCGCCGCGACCGCGCGGTCCTGCCTGCCGAGTTCGCGCAGCGCGAGCTCGAAGCGCATCGCCTCGAGGTTGCGACCGCCCCGGGCGAGCGCGGCGTCGAGCAGCCGCAGCAGGTCCTCGACCGGATCGTCGCTCGCGCGCGCCTCGAGCGCGCGGTCGGCCTCGAGCTCGCGCTCGCGCCAGCGCGCGATCAGCGCCGACACCAGCTCGGCGTGGTCGGCGAAGTGCCAGTAGAAGCTGCCCCGCGTGATGCCGAGCGCATCGGCGAGCGACAGCACGCGGACCGCGTCGAAGCCGCCGGCGACGACCGCGCCGTGGGCCGCGTCGAGCCAGTCGTCGCGACCGAGCCGCGCGGCGTCGTCGCGCTGCGCGGGCGCCGGCGCGCGCGCGCGCCGCTTCGCGGCGGGGCCGCGGTCCGGGGTCCGAGAGGTCACGGTTCGCTCCGATCGGGCCGCCTCGCGGCCGGGGGGCGTGCGGGTCCGTCCGCCGGGCGCACGTCGTCCATGCATCAGTGTACGGAAGCCGCGTACCGGCGGCCAGCGCGCCGCGGGCGCGCGCCGTGGCGGAGACCGTCGTGTCGCTGAAGGGCTGGCTGTCGCCGCCGGTGTCGGCGTGGATGCTCGGCGCGTCGCGGCTGCAGCGGCGGCGCGACCGGGCGGAACGCGCGCGCCGTGCGCGCGGCGAGCCGCACCGGGTGGCCTACTTCCACCAGCCGGACGACCCGTACTCGGCGCTCGCCGCGGCGGTGCTGCCCGAGCTGCTGCGTCGCTACGACGTCGTGCTCGAGACGCACGTGGTCGGGCCTCCCGACGACGCGGCCGCGCCCGAGCGTGCCCGGCTCGCTGCGTGGTCGCGCGTCGACGCGGCGCGGCTCGCGCGCCGCCACGGGCTCGCCTTCGAGGACCGCGGCACGCCGCCGTCGCCGGCCTCGCTGCGGGATGCCACCGAGCGGCTCGTCGAGGCCGCGGACGCCAGCCGCTTCGCGGACGTCGCGGCGACGATCACGCTCGACGCGTGGCGGGCGCCGCGCGACGCCGCGGGCGACGCGCCGCCCATCGCGTCCACGGCCGCCGCGGCCGCCCACCTGGCCCGCGCCGCGGCGCTCCGAAGCCGGCTCGGCCACTACCTCGGCGCGACCTTCCACTACGCCGGCGAGTGGTACTGGGGCGTCGACCGGCTGCACCACCTCGAGCGGCGCCTGCAGGCGCTCGGCGCGGCGCGCGGCCGGGCCGACGCGCTCCTGTGCCCGCCCGACCTCGACGCCGACGACGGCGCGCCCGAGGCGCACGCCGGCGCGCCACGCACCGTCGACTTCTGGTTCTCGCTGCGCAGCCCCTACTCGGCGATCGTCGCGCTGCGGGCGATGCGGCTCGCGCGGCGGCACGGCGCGACGCTGCGCCTGCGCCCGCTGCTGCCGATGGTGATGCGCGGCCTGCCGGTGCCACCCGCGAAGCGCCGCTACATCGCGACCGACGCCGCCCGCGAGGCCCGGCTGCACGGCGTGCCGTTCGGGCGGCTCGTCGACCCGGTCGGCCGCCCGGCCGAGCGCGGGCTCGCGGTGCTGGCGCGGGCGCGCCGCGAGGGCCGCGGCGAGGCGATGCTCGCGTCGCTGATGCAGGGCATCTGGGCCGACGGCCTCGACGCCGGCTCCGACCGCGGCCTGCGGCGGATGGCCGAGCGCGCCGGCCTCGCGTGGGCCGACTGCCTCGATGCGCTCGACGACGCGGGCTGGCGCGCCGAGGCCGAGCGCGACCGCGCTGCGCTGTTCGAGCGCGGGCTCTGGGGCGTGCCGTCGTTCGCGGTGGGCGACGTCGCGGCGTGGGGACAGGACCGGCTCTGGACGATCCGCGACGCGTTACGCGCGAACGCGTCGCACGCGGGAGCGCGACGATGAGACGACCCACGGCCGCGCGCGAGCCTGCCCGATCCGCCCTGTGCGCCCGGATCGCCCTCGCCCTCGGCGCCCCCCTCTTCGCCGCAGTCGCCGCACTGGCCGCAGTCGCCGCACTGGCCGCACTGGCCGCACTGGCCGCGCCCGCCGCCCACGCCGCCCCGCCCCGCCCGAACTTCGTCGTCATCGTCGTCGACGACTGGGGCTTCACCGACGTCGGCGCGTTCGGCGGCGAGATCCCCACGCCGCACCTCGACGCGCTCGCCGCGCGCGGCACCCGCTTCACCAACTTTCACGTCGCGGCCTCGTGCGCGCCGACGCGCGCGATGCTGCTGACCGGGGTCGAGCACCACCTCGCCGGCGTCGGCAACCTGATCGAGTCGATGCCGCGCGCGCACCGCGGCCGCCCGGGCTACCTCGGCTCGCTCGCGCCGGACGTGGTCACCGTCTCGTCGATGCTGCAGGCGGCCGGCTGGCGCACCTACGCGTCGGGCAAGTGGAACGTCGGCACCGAGCCGCACAACCTGCCCGACCGCCGCGGCTTCGACCGCTCGATCGTGCAGGGCGACACCGGCTCGGACAACTGGGTGCCGACGCAGCGCTACCTGCCGCACTCGGGCTCGGTGCAGTGGTTCGAGGACGGCCGACCGGCGAGGATGCCCGCGACGTTCTACTCGTCGGAGTGGTTCGTCGACCGTCTGGTCGGCTTCCTGCGCGATGCGCCCGACCGCGAGAAGCCGTTCTTCGCGCTGCTCGGCTTCCAGGCGAACCACGTGCCGCTGCAGGCGCCGCGCGAGTTCGTCGAACGGCACGCGGGGCGCTACGAGGACGGCTGGGACGCGCTGCGCCGCGCGCGCCGCGACCGCGCCGCGGCGCTCGGCGTCGTACCCCCCGGCACCGCACTCGCCGCGGTGCCGACGACGCCCGACTGGAACGCGCTGTCGGCCGAGGAGCGCCGCTACCAGGCGAAGCGCATGCAGGTCTACGCCGCGATGGCCGAGGCGATGGACCACCACCTCGGACGCCTCGTCGAGTTCCTGCGCACCGAGGGCCGGCTCGACGACACGGTCTTCGTGTTCCTGTCGGACAACGGCCCGGAAGGCTCGGACTACCGCGCCGCGCAGCCCTGGCTCTGGACGCAGTACACGCAGTCGATCGACCGGCTCGGCGGGCCGGGCGCCTACGCGATCATGGGCCCGGGCTGGGCGAGCGCGGCGGCCTCGCCGCTGTCGGGCTACAAGTTCGTCGGCGGCGAAGGCGGCACGCGCGTCCCGCTGATCGTCGCGGGTGCGCCGGGCACGCGGGCCGGCGGCCTGCACCACGGCCTCGCGCACGTGACCGACATCGTGCCGACGCTGCTCGAGCTGGCCGGCCTTCCCGCGCCGGGCGCGACCGTCGTCGGCCGCACGGTGAAGACACCGACGGGGCGCAGCCTGGTGCCGGCGTTGCGCGACCCGGACGCCCGCGTGCGGGGGCCCGACGACGCACTCGGCTACGAGCTGTCCGGCGACGAGGCGCTCTACCGCGGCGACCTGAAGCTGAGCCGCGGCCTGCCGCCGCTGGGCGACGGCCGCTGGCGGCTCTTCGACCTCGCCGCCGACCCGGGCGAGACGCGCGACCTCGCGTCCGAGCGGCCCGAGCTCGTCGCACGCCTCGCCGCCGAGTACGACGCCTGGGCGCGCGAGCACGGCGTGCTGCCGATGCCGCCCGGCTACGACGCCGCCCGGCAGGTCGCGATCAACAGCGTGCTCGACTACTGGCTGCCGGCCTACGCGCCGGTCGGCGGCGCGGTCGCGCTCGCGATCGCCGCGGCGCTCGTGCTGCGCCGACGGCGCCGCGCCGCCCCGCCGGCGGGAGCCGCGCCATGAGCCGACGAGCGCGCCGCGTCGCGCTCGCCGCGGCGCTGGTGCTGGTCGCGGCCGCGGCCCTCGCGTGGTGGCAGCGCGGCGAGATCGCGATCGCGCTGGTGAAGCGCGCCGCGATCGCGCAGCTCGGCGCCGACCCGGCGGCCGAGCTGCCCGACGGGCTGCACGTCGGCCTGTGCGGCGCGGGCTCGCCGTTCCCCGACCCGCGCCGCGGCGGCCCGTGCACGCTGGTGCTCGCCGGCCGCACGCTGCTGGTGTTCGACGCCGGCTCGGGCGCGACGCGGACGATCGGCCGGATGGGCTTCGACACCGGGCGGATCGACGCGATCCTGCTGACGCACCTGCATTCGGACCACCTCGACGGGCTCGGCGAGCTGCTGCTGCAGCGCTGGGTCGCGGGCACGCGGACCGCGCCGGTGCCGGTGCACGGCCCGCCCGGCGTCGAGGAAGTGCTCGCCGGGCTCGCGCGCGCCTACGCGGCCGACCGCGGCTACCGGATCGCGCACCACGGTCCGGACGTCGTGCCGCCGGGCGGCGCGGGCGGCGTCCCGCATCCGGTATTGACCGGCAGCGAGGGGCGGGCGACGGTGATCGCCGACGGCGCGCTCGAGGTGGTCGCGTTCGAGGTCGATCACTCGCCGGCGCACCCGGCCTATGGCTACCGCATCCGCTACCGCGACCGGGTGGTCGTGCTGAGCGGCGACACGCGTCGCAGCGACGCGGTCGCGCGCGAGGCGCGCGGCGCCGACCTGCTGGTCCA
This sequence comes from Burkholderiales bacterium, assembly GCA_020248665.1. Classification (GTDB taxonomy): domain Bacteria; phylum Pseudomonadota; class Gammaproteobacteria; order Burkholderiales; family Burkholderiaceae_E; genus UBA4615. The sequence goes on from JADCHE010000089.1 coordinate 20,824, forward strand.
CGACGCGCTGTCGGAGCGCCTTCTCGCGGTGCTCGACGAGGCGGCGGCCGCGACCGGACGCGGCCCGCTGCGCCGGATCCTGCACGACATCGTCGGCTACCACGCGTCGCCCGAGGACGCCGCGACGATCGCCCGCGACGCCGGCGTCGGCGCGCTGCTGCTGAACCACATCGTGCCGCCGCTGCCGCTCGATGCGCTCGAGCCGGTCTTCCTCGGCGAGGCGCCGCGGATCTTCCGCGGGCCGCTGCGCGTCGGGCGCGACGGCGACTTCGTGAGCCTGCCCGCGGGCGGTCGCGAGATCCGCATCGGCACCCGCTTCGGCGCGCTGCCGTGACGCCGCCGCTGCCTGCGATCGCCGAGGTGCTCCGCACGCCCGACGCGTGCTTCGCCGGGCTGCCCGATTTCCCGTGGACGCCTCGTCACGACGAGGTCGGCGGGCTGCGGATCGCGAGCGTCGACGTCGGTGCGCCGGACGCACCGACGGTGCTGCTGATGCACGGCGAGCCGACCTGGTCGTACCTGTACCGCACGATGATCCCGACGCTGGTCGACGCCGGGCTGCGGGCGGTCGCGCCGGACCTGGTCGGCTTCGGCCGCTCGGACAAGCCCGCGCGCGCCGGCGACCACACCTACGGCCGGCACGTCGCGTGGATGTCCGCGTGGCTGCAGGCGCGCGACCTGCGCGGCGTCACGCTGTTCTGCCAGGACTGGGGCTCCCTGATCGGGCTGCGGATGGCGGCCGGGGCGCCGGAGCGCTTCGACCGGATCGTGCTGTCGAACGGCGGGCTGCCGACCGGGGTGACGCCGATGCCGCCTGCATTCCGCGCCTGGCGCGCGTTCGCGCGGCACAGCCCGTGGTTCCCGATCGGGCGGATCGTCGCGGCGGGGTGCGCGCGGGGGCTCGGGGCCCGCGAGCGCGCCGCCTACGACGCCCCCTTCCCCGGGCGCCGGTACGCCGCGGGCCCGCGCGCGATGCCCGCGCTGGTGCCCGACCGGCCCGACGACCCGGAGCGCGACGCGAACGAGCGCGCCTGGGCGACGTTCCGGACCTGGGACAAGCCGTTCCTCACGCTGTTCTCGACCCGCGACCCGATCACCCGCGGCGGCGAGCGGGCGTGGCAGGACGCGGTCCCGGGCGCACGGGGGCAGGCGCACCGGCGGATCCGCGGCGCCGGCCACTTCGTGCAGGAGGACGCCGGCCCCGAGCTCGCACGCGAGATCGTCGCGCTGGTCCGCTCGACGCCTGGAGCGGGCGGGCCCGGCTGAGCGGTCCCGACGCTGGCCGTCGCTCCGGTCGTCGGCCCGCCGGCGCGCTCCGGAAGCCCGCACCGCCCGTCCGCGGCACGCCCGGCCCCGCCCCGGCCCCGTGTAGACTGCCCGGTCGAATCCGCCGTTTCCGGACCGCCCCGACCCGAATGACCGACGACGCGATCGCCGACGCCCTGCGCGGCGTCACCACCGCCACGCTGACCACGCTGCTGCTCAAGCACGGGCTGCGCAACACCTGGATCCGCGGCGCCGCCCCGCTGCGCGCCGGGCTGCCGCGCCTCGTCGGCCGCGCGTTCACGCTGCGATTCGTGCCCGCCCGCGAGGACCTCGCGACGCCGGAGTCGTGGTCGTCGCCGATCTCGACGCGCGCCGCCATCGAGGCGATGCCCGCGGGCTGCATCGCGGTCGTCGACGCGATGGGCACGACCGACGCCGGCATCTTCGGCGACATCCTGTGCGCGCGGATGGCCCGGCGCGGCGTGGCCGCCCTGGTCACCGACGGCGTCGTCCGCGACGTCGCCGGGGTGCTCGGCACAGGGCTGCCGGTCTGGTGCCGCGGCGCCGCCGCACCGCCGTCGGTCGCCGGCCTGACCTTCGTCGCCTGGCAGCAGCCGGTGGGCTGCGGCGGCGTCGCGGTGTTCCCCGACGACTGGATCGTCGTCGACGGCGACGGCGCGGTCGTCGTGCCCGCGGCGCTCGCCGCGAAGATCGCCGAGGCCGCGCCCGAACAGGAGCGGCTCGAGAGCTGGATCATGGGCGAGGTCGAGGCCGGCGCGTCGCTGCCGGGCCTCTATCCCCCGAACGCCGAGCAGCGCGCGCGCTACGAGGCGTGGAAGAAGGCACGATCGTGACGATCGGACGCGCCCAGCCGCGCGCCGGCACCGCGACCGGCCGTTCGCCGATGGACCTGCGCACCCGCGTGCTGCCCAACGGCCTGACGATCGCGTCGGTGCGGCTGCCCGGCTTCCGCACCGCGGCCATCGGCGCGTTCGTGCGCGTCGGCTCGCGCGACGAGCCCTCGCACCTGAACGGCATCTCGCACTTCCTCGAGCACATGGCGTTCAAGGGCACCGAGACCCGCGACGCGCGGCGCATCTCGCTCGAGATCGAGCGGGTCGGCGCGTCGATGAACGCCTACACCGCCAAGGACCATACCGCCTACCACACGGTGCTGCTCGCCGAGCACATGCCGGTCGCGCTCGACGTGCTCGCCGACGTGATCCGCCGCTCGACCTTCCCCGCCGAGGAGATCGACCGCGAGCGGCAGGTGATCCTGCAGGAACTCGGCGACGCTGCCGACGACCCCGAGTCGATCGCGCAGGACGAGTTCGACCTGAAGGCCTTCCCGAAGCAGGCGTTCGGCCGGCCGATCCTCGGCAGCCCGCGCTTCGTCAAGCGGGTCTCGCGCGACGACTTCCTCGGCTACCTGGGCACGCACTACGCCGCGTCGAACATGGTCGTCGCGGCCGCCGGCGACGTCGACCACGCGCGCTTCGCCGAGGAGGTCGAGCGCCGCTTCGGCGACATGCCCGCGGGCGCGCCGGCCGAGCGCGAGCTCGCGCGCTACGTCGGCGGCTACCGCCACGTCGACGACGACTACGAGCAGACCTCGATCGCGCTCGGCTGGCCGGTGCCCGCGCGCACCGACCCCTCGTACCCGGTCTACGAGCTGCTCGGCGAGCTGCTCGGCGGCGGCATGTCCTCGCCGCTGTTCCAGTCGGTGCGCGAGCAGCGCGGCCTCGCCTACCAGATCGACGCATGGACCGAGGGTCACGACGACTGCGGCACGCTGCAGGTGACCGCCGGTGTAGCGCCGCGCAACCTGCGCGTCTTCTTCGACGTGGTCTGCGAGGAGCTCGCGGCGCTGACGAAGGCGATCGCGCCCGAGGACCTCGAGCGCACGCGCAACCAGCAGGCGACCCACCTCGCGCGCAGCCTCGAGCGGCCGATGGAGCTCGCCGAGACCATCGCGCGCGACCTGCTCGTGCACGGCCGCGTGCTGTCGCCGGACGAACGCATCGCCACCACGATGTCGATCGGCGAGGATGCGCTCGTCGCGGCCGCGCGCGACCTGCTGTCGCGCACGCCGACGCTGGTGCTGGTGGGGCGCGCGGGGCGCGGCGACCACCACGAGGCGGTGCGGCGGCGGCTCGCAGCCTGAGCGCCGCCGCGAGGCGAGCTCGTCCCCGGCGTTTCGCCCGCGAGCGCACGGCCCCGGCCACGCAGCAGCCGCGGCGTATCATCGCCCCGGTCCGCACCCGACCACCCCGATGATCCGCTTCGACCCCAGCGCCCGTGGCCCGCTCGACGGCATCCGCGTCGTCGACCTGTCGCGCCTGGTCGCCGGCAACATGCTGACCCTGCAGCTCGCCGACTTCGGCGCCGACGTGATCAAGGTCGAGCGCCCCGGCGAGGGCGACGACCTGCGCCGCTGGAAGGAAGCCGGCCAGCCGATCTACTGGAAGGTCTACGGCCGCAACAAGCGCTCGATGGCGCTCGACATGAAGAGCGAGGCCGGCCTCGCGCGGCTGCGCAAGCTGCTGCGCCACGCGCAGGTGCTGGTCGAGAACTTCGTGCCGGGCGGCCTCGAGAAGATCGGCCTCGCGCCCGCGACGCTGCACGCCGACAATCCGTCGCTGGTGATCGTGCGGATCTCCGGCTGGGGCCAGACCGGGCCCTACTCGCACAAGCCCGGCTTCGGCACGCTGGTCGAGGCGATGAGCGGCTTCGCGCACCTGAACGGCTTTCCCGACCGGCCGCCGGCGCTGCCGCCGCTCGCGCTCGCCGACATGATCGCCGGCATCCAGGGCGCGTTCGCGACGATGACCGCGCTGCGCGTCGCCGAGCGCGGCGGCGCGGGCCAGGTGATCGACCTGTCGCTGTTCGAGCCGATCTTCTCGACGATCGCCTCCGAGGCCGCGAAGACGCGGCTCACCGGCGAGGCGACGCTGCGCGCCGGCAACCAGTCGACGCACGCCGCGCCACGCAACGTCTACGCGTGCTCGGACGGCGGCTGGGTCGCGCTGTCGGGCTCGATGCAGTCGATGGCGATGCGCATCTTCGACACCATCGGCCGGCCCGAGCTGAAGACCGATCCGCGCTTCCACGACAACACCGCGCGCGTCGCGAACCGCGATGCGCTCGATGCGATCCTCGGCGGCTTCATCGTCGAGCGCACGACCGCCGAGAACCTCGCGCTGTTCGAGGCCGCCGGCGTCACCGTCGGCCCGGTCTGCGACATGGCCGAGCTGCTCGACCATCCCTACACCCGCGGGCGCGAGGCGATCGTCGACGTCGAGGACGCCGACCTGGGCGCGCTGCCGATGCACAACGTGGTGCCGCGGCTCACCGGCAGCCCGGGCGGCTTCCGCCGGCCCGCGCCGGCGCTCGGCGAGCACACCGACGAGATCCTCGCCGAGCTCGACCGCCTGCCCTGACCGCGCCCCGGAGACCGCGATGCACCTGTCCGATTCGCCCCGCGAGCTGCCCGTCTGGCGCTCGATCCTGTTCGTCCCCGCGGTCAGCGACCGGTTCGTCGACAGTGCGCTCAAGGGCGACGCCGACGCGCTGCAGATCGACCTGGAGGACAGCATCGGCCCCTCGCAGAAGGACGAGGCGCGCGCGCGCGTCGCCGCGATCGCGGACCGCTTCGCCGCCGCGGGCCGCGACGTGACCGTCCGCGTGAACCGCCCGTGGCGGATGCTGGTGCGCGACCTCGAGGCGACGGTGCGCGCGTCGGTGCGCGCGATCGCGATGCCGAAGGTCCCCGACGCGGAGTTCGTACGCGAGCTCGCCGGCGTGCTCGCCGAGCTCGAGCGCGAGCGCGGCCTGCCGGTCGGCCACACCCGCGTGATCACGATGGTCGAGGACGCCGAGGGCCTCGCGCACCTCGACGCCATCGCGGCCTCGCATGCGCGGGTGGTGGGGCAGATCGTCGGCGGCGAGGACCTGTCGGTGTCGCTCGGCTCGACCGTCGACGACGATGCGATGTACGTGCCGAACGTCGACAACGTGCGCGCCGCGCGCCGCGCCGGCGTGCTGCCGATCGGGTTCGTCGGCTCGGTCGCCGACTACCGCGACGTCGACGCGTACCGCGCGCGGATCGTGCGCGCGCGCAGGCTCGGCTTCGAGGGTGCGTTCTGCATCCACCCGACGCAGGTCGCGATCTGCAACGAGGCGTTCTCGCCCGACCCGGCCGAGGTCGCGACCGCGCGCGAGATGGTCGAGGCCTTCGAGCGCGAGGTGGGCGCGGGCCGCGCGGCGTTCGCGTGGAAGGGGCGGATGGTCGACCTGCCGGTGGTCGACCGTGCGCGACGGCTGCTCGCCCGGCACGACGCGATCGCCGCGAAGGCACGGCCGGCCTGAACGCACGGACGTCTCCGCGCAAACCTCCCCGACCGCGCCGGGCCGCGGGCCGGCCCGCGTGGCCCTTGATCTGACGCAAGGCGCGCCGGCGGCGCGAGCGCACGCTGGAGTCGTTCCCACCCCAACGAGGAGACGACCATGAGAAGACTGCCCGCCCTCGCGCTCGCGATCGGCGCGATCGCGACCGCCCCCGCGCTCGCGCAATCGATCGACTACGGACAGGCCGAGTTCTCGGCGAGCTGCAGCGGCTGTCACGGGACGACGGCCCGCGGCGACGGCCACTTCCGCGAGTTCCTGAACCGACCGCCCGCGGACCTGACCGTGCTCGCACGGAACAACGGGGGCGTCTTCCCCGCACAGCGCGTGATGCAGGCGATCGACGGCCGCAACACCGTCACCGGTCACGGCCGCGCCGGCGAGATGCCGATCTGGGGCACCGCCTATGCGATGCAGGCCAAGGGCGACCCGGGCACCGCCGGGCTGCCGCCCGAGGCGGCGGCGCGCATGAAGATCGCGCTGCTGGTCGACTACCTGAACCGCATCCAGCAGCGCTGACGCGCACCCGAGCGGGCGCCGCGCCGGTTCGGCCCCCAGGGGCCGCGGCCGGCCGCGGCCCTCAGGCCGCGAGCGCCTCGCCCGCCGACCCGACCCGCGCCGCCGCGCGGATCAGCTCGACCGCCTTCTCCGCGATCATGATCGTCGGCGCGTTGGTGTTGCCGCCCACGATCCGCGGCATGATCGACGCGTCGACGACGCGCAGCCCCACGACGCCGTGCACCCGCAGCGACGCGTCGACGACGTCGCGCTCACCCGGCCCCATCCGGCAGCTCCCCACCGGGTGGTAGATCGTGTCGACGCGCTCGCGCATGAACGCCTCGATCTGCGCGTCGGTGCGCGCGCCGGCCGAGGCCGCGAGCTCGCGGCCGCCGAAGCGCGCGAGCGCCGGCTGGGACAGCACGTGCCGCATCGCCTTGAAGCCGCGCACCATCGCGTCGACGTCGTCGCGCTCGGCGAGGAACGCCGGGTCGATCGAGGGCGCGGCCATCGGGTCGGCGCTCGCGAGCCGCACGCGGCCGCGGCTCTTCGGCCGCAGCAGGCAGACGTGGCACGAGTAGCCGTGCCCGAACACCGTCTTGCGGCCGTGGTCGACGAGCTTGCCGATCACGAAGTGCAGCTGCACGTCGGGCTCGGGCTCCTCGGGTCGCGTGCGCAGGAAGGCGCCGGCCTCGGCGAAGTTCGTCGTCAGCGGCCCGGTGCGCGCGCGGCGCCACTCGCCGACGCCGCGCAGCAGCCGCGGCAGCCCGGCGAGCGACAGGCCGAAGAGCTCGGTCGCGCCGGGCAGGTCGACCACCTGGACCACGTCCGGATGGTCGTGCAGCGACTCGCCGACGCCCGGAAGGTCGTGGACCACCGGAATGCCGAGCTGGCGCAGGTGCGCGCCCGGGCCGATGCCCGACAGCATCAGCAGCTGCGGCGAGCCGAACGCGCCCGACGACAGCAGCACCTCCCGGCGCGCGAGCGCCCGCGCGGTCGAGCCGTCGGCGAGCCGGTACTCGACGCCGCTCGCGCGATGGCCGTCGAGCACCAGCCGCGTCGCGTGCGCGCCGGTGATCACCGCGAGGTTCGGCCGGCCGAGCGCCGGTGCGAGATACGCCTTGGCCGCGCTGCAGCGCTCGCCGTTGCGATGCGTGACCTGATACCAGCCGACGCCTTCCTGCGTCGGTCCGTTGAAGTCGGCGTTCTCGGACAGCCCCGCCTGCACGCCGGCCTCGATGAAGGCCTTCGCGTAGGGATTCGGCGCGCGCAGGTCGGCGACGTTCAGGGGCCCGCCGGTGCCGTGCAGCTCGTCGGCGCCGCGCTCGTTGTGCTCGGCACGCCGGAAGAGCGGCAGCACGTCCCGCCACGCCCAGCCCGGGTTGCCCTGGGTGGCCCAGTGGTCGTAGTCCGAAGGCACGCCGCGCGCGTAGATCATCGCGTTGATCGAACTCGAGCCGCCGAGCACCTTGCCGCGCGGCTGGTAGCCGCGCCGGCCGCCGAGCCCCGGCTGGGGCACCGTCTGCAGCGCCCAGTTGGCCTGGCCGTTCTTCGCGAGCAGCGCGAGGCCCGCGGGGCAATGGATCAGCACGCTCGAGTCGGGCGGGCCGGCCTCGAGCAGCGCGACCGTGACGCCCGGGTCCTCGGACAGCCGTGCGGCGAGCACGCAGCCGGCCGAGCCGGCGCCGACGATCACGTAGTCGAACTCGGTGGGGCGGGAGACGGTGGCGTTCATGCCCCTCCTTGTACTCCGGTCTCGGGAAGGCCGAAACCTCGGCCGTCGAGGATGCCCTCTAATCGCGGCCCGCCGGGTACCGCCGACGGCTCAGCAGCGGATCGAGATCCCGCCGTCGACCGCCAGCACCTGCCCGGTGATGTACTCGGCCTCGTCCGAGGCGAGGAACGCGGCAGCCCTCGCGATGTCCCAGCCGGTGCCCATCCGGCCGGTCGGGCACAGCGCGTTGCGCTTCTCGATCATCTCGGCCTCGGACGCGTACTGGCCGACGATCGCCTTCTCGATGTGCGGCGTGTGCATCATTCCCGGCATGATCGCGTTGGCGCGGATGCCCTTCTTCGCGTACTCGAGCGCGATCGACGCGGTCAGGTGGTTCAGCCCCGCCTTGCTCGCGTAGTAGGCCGGGTACGGATAGCCGGTGTAGCGCACCGCGGCGATCGAGGAGATGTTGACGATCGCGCCCTTGCCCTGCTTCACCATGTGCGGGATCACCGCCTGGCAGGTGAGGAACACGCTCTTCAGGTTCACGTCCATCGCGAGGTCCCACTCGGCCTCGGTCAGCGTCTCGGTCGTACCCATCGCGGGCAGCCCGACGTTGTTGTGCAGCACGTCGATGCGGCCCCACTTCGCGACGACCGCGTCGACGACCGCGCGGATCTCCTCGCGCTTCGTCACGTCGCAGCGCCAGCCCTCGGCGGCGCCGCCCTCGCCGCGGATGATGCCGACCGTCTCGTACGCCGCATCGAGCACGATGTCGACCGCCGCGACCGTCGCGCCGTCGCGCGCGTACTGCACCGCCGCCGCCTTGCCGTTGCCCCAGCCCGGGCCGACCGAGCCGGCGCCGAACACCACGGCCACGCGGCCTTCGAAACGTCGTGTCATGCTCGAGACTCCCTTCCTCATCGGGCCGCGGCGCCGCGCTCGACGGCGCCGCGGCGGTTCATCGTCCGCCGACCACCGCCGGCAGCCAGGTCGACAGCGCGGGCACGTAGGTCACCAGCAGCACCACCCCGATCGCCGCGCCGAGGAACGGGATCGCCTCCCGGTTGACCTCGTCGCTCGGCGCCTTCGCGATCAGCGCACCGATCGACAGGCAGATCGCCACCGGCGGCGTGATCAGCCCGATCAGCAGGTTGATGCCGACGATCATCGAGAAGTGGTACGGGTCGATGCCGAACTTCGCCGCGACCGGGTAGAGCACCGGGCAGAGCAGCACCAGGGCCGGCCCGTTCTCCATGAACGTGCCGACCAGCAGCAGCAGCACGTTGACGACCAGCAGGAACATCACCGGGCTGCCGATCGAGCCGAGCATCCACTCCGAGATCCGCTGCGGCGCCTGCTCGTAGGCGAGGAACCACGAGACGATCTGCGCACCGCCGAGGATGATCATGATCACCGCGGTGCCGCGCGCCGACGCCACCAGCGCCTGCCACAGCTTGCGCAGGTCGAGCTCGCGGTGCACGAACAGGCCCACGAACAGCGCGTAGGCCACCGCGACCGCCGACGACTCGGTGACGTTGAACACGCCCGTGCGGATGCCGACGATCAGCAGCACCGGCATCGCGAGCGCCCAGATCGCGCGCACGAACGCGTGCCACATCCCGGCCGCGCCGACGCGCTCGGCGGTCGGGTAGTTCCTGCGCCGGCTCACGATCAGCGCGACGAGCATCATCGCCGTCGCGTACATCAGCCCCGGGATCACCGCGGACATGAACAGCTTCAGCGGCGAGAGGTTGGTGAGCACGCTGATCACGAGGAAGGTGATCGACGGCGGGATGATCGGTCCGACGACGTTCGCCGCCGCCGTCAGCGCGGCGGCGAACCCGCGGTCGTAGCCGGCCTTGATCATCGACGGGATCAGCACCTTGCCGAGCGCCGAGGTGTCCGCGACGGCCGAACCCGAGATCCCCGCCATCAGCGTCGCCGACGCGACGTTGCTCATCGCGAGGCCGCCGCGGAAGCGCCCGAACAGCGCGTTGGAGAACCCGAGCAGGCGGTCGGTCATGCCGCCGAGCGACATCAGCTCGCCGGCCAGCAGGAACAGCGGGATCGCCAGCAGCAGGAAGCTGTCCAGCCCCTGGTAGACCTGCTGCGGCACGATCATGAGGTCGATGTCGCCGACCGACAGCACCGCGATCGTCGCCGACAGCACCAGCGCGAAGGCGACCGGCACCGCGAGCAGCAGCAGCACGGTGAGCGACACCGCGAGCACGCCCAGCATCGTCATCGCGCGTTCACTCCGTGTGCAGCGAGGAATCCACCGGCGGCGTCTCGCCGCCGAGCCGGGCCAGCCCGAGCACGACCGCCATCAGCACGGCGCCCACGCACATCGACGCGTACGGCACCGTCATCGGGATCTCGAGCGCCGGCGAGTCCTGCACCGCGTTCATCTCGGCGAAGCGGAAGCCCGCCCAGCCGAGCACGAACGCGGTCGCCATCATCGCCGTGTCGCGCAGCCCGAGCAGCACCGCGCGCGTGCGCGGCCCGACCGCGTCGACCAGTGCGCCGACCGCGATGTGCCCGCCGCTGCGCAGGCACGCGCCGGTGCCGAGCATCGCCATCCACGCGACCAGCATCCGCGCGACCTCCTCGGTCCACGCGGGCGCGCGGCCGACCACGTAGCGGCCGAACACCTGGTAGAAGAGCGTCGCGGCGACCGCGAGCAGCATCAGGCCGAGGACCACGTCGAGCACGCGCTCGATGCGGCGCGCCCAGGCGATCGCGGCGTTGGGCGGGCGCCTCGCGGCGCCCGCTCCGCTGCCCGCCGCCCCGTCGACCGAGGCGCTCACCTCACTTGACCGCGGAGAACCGCGCCGCCCACGGGGCGAGGTCGGGGAACTCCTTGCCGATGTCGCCGAGCCGCGCGCGCATCGCCTCGCGATCGATGTCGTTGAACTGCATGCCGCGGCCCTCGAGCTTCTTCCTCAGGTCCGACTCCATCGAGACCATCCGGTCGGTCGCGGCGAGCATCGCCGCCTCGCCCTCGTCCTTCAGCAGCTTCTGGACGTCGGCCGGCAGCTGCTTGAAGCGCGCGTCGCTGAAGATCCAGGTCATCGCGCCGATGATGTGCCGGGTGTCGATCGCGAACTTCTGCACCTCGTTGAACTTCATCGAGTCGACGATCTCGAGCGGGTTCTCCTGCCCGTCGACGACGCCCTGCTGCATCGAGGTGAAGAGCTCGGCCACGCCCATCGGCACCGGACTCGCGCCGAGCAGCTCCCAGGTCATCCTGTACATCTTCAGCGGCGGCACGCGCAGCTTCAGGCCCTTGATGTCGGCGACCGACCTGACCGGCTTGTTCGAGGTCAGCCAGCGCGCGCCGCGGTAGCCCGCGCCGATGATCCGGAACTGGGTCTTCTTCGCGACCTCCTCCATGAACTCCTGGCCGACCGGACCGTAGTAGACCTTCTTGAAGTGGTCGACGTCGCGGACCAGGTACGGATACGCCTCGAGGCCCGGCAGGATGTTGTAGCGGTCGAGCGTGCCGATCGACTGCAGCACGATGTGGTTCGTGCCGATCCGCAGGCCCTCGATCGATGCCGGCCAGTCGCCGGTCGAGCCGCTCGCGGCGATCTCGATCTTCACGCGTCCGCCGGACTTCTGCTCGACCGCCTTCGCGTAGGCCTCGGCGGTCTCGAACCAGATGTTGCCCGGGTTGTAGATGTGCGCCATCTTCAGCACGAGCGGCTGGCCCTGCGCGAACGCGGGCACGGCGGGCAGCGCGGCGGCGAGCGCCGAGGCGCCGGCGGCCTTGATCAGGTCTCGCTTGGTCATCGTCATCGTCTCTCTCCTCTGGGTGGACGTTCAGGAATCGCGGAGTCGGCCTCGCCGGCCAGGCCCTCGCGCCACAGCTCCATGTTCATGTCGGCGGCGTGCAGCGCCGCCGACGCGTCGTCGCCGGCCCCTTCGGCGTCGCCGGCGAGGATCCTGCGGTACTCGGTCTCGTGGAATGCGGCGGTGCGCGCGGCGCCGTGGTGAGCGAGCGAGCGCGCGACCCAAGGCGAGACCGCCGTCAGCACGAAGTCCGCGAGGCTCGCCAGCATCTCGTTGCCGCCCGCGCGATAGACCGCGAGGTGGAACGCGAGGTCGGCCTCGAGCAACGCCGCCTCGGGCGGCGCCGCCTCGTCGGCGAGCCGGCGCATCCGGTCGATGGCGTCGCGCATCGCCGCGAGGTCCGCGTCGCCGCGGCGGCGCGCGGCGAGCTCGGCGCAGGCGCGCTCGAACACGCGACGCACCTCGATCAGCGCCGAAACGTCGGCCTGTGCGACCAGCGTGCGGAACAGCATGAGCTGGGCGAGCGAGGCCTCCACGCCTTCGCGCACGAAGCTGCCGGTGCCGTGGCGCACGTCGACCAGGCCCGCCGACTGCAGCGTGCGCACCGCCTCGCGGACCGAGTTGCGGCTCAAGCCCAGCCGCTCGGCGAACTCGTGCTCGGTGGGCAGACGGTCGCCCGCGACCAGTCGCCCGTGCGCGAGCGCGTCGCGGACATAGTCGACGACCACGTCGGCGCGGCGCGGCGCGGCGGGCGGCGGGTGCGGCCGCGCGGCGCGGCCGCGGGCCCGAGGGTCTCCCTGGTGTTCATCGTTCTTGGGACGGCGAGGCCGCAGGATATCGGTCATCCTACAACCCGGCCATGACCGGCTCGCAGAAGCGGGCGAATCCGGAACGGATGACAGCCCCCCCGCGGCAGAGTAGTTGTCGCCCGGATAGGAACCGATAATCCGGGGGCGACGATGAGGCGAGGACGTGGGTCGATACGCAGAGACATTCAAGAGGCGGGTGGTGGCGAGGCTGCTGCCGCCGGAGAGCGCATCGGTGGAAGACGTTTCCCGCGAGGTCGGGGTGGCCGCACAGACGCTGGAGCGCTGGCTCAGCGATGCGCTGTCCACGCCCGCTCGCGAGCGGGCGTGGACAGCGCCGGCCCGGTTGGAGGCGGTGATTGCGACCGCGGCGATGGACGAGGCCGCGCGCAGCGCCTGGTGTCGCGAGCACGGCGTGTATCCGCAGCAGTTGCAGCAGTGGCGCGAGAACGCGACCCAGGCGCTGGCCGAGCCCGAGGAGGCGCGCGCCAGCCCGCAGCAGACGAAGCAGGACCGGCGGCGCATCCGCGAGCTCGAGCGCGAGGTCCGCAGGAAGGACCGGGCGCTGGCCGAGACGGCCGCGTTGCTGGTGCTTTCCCGAAAGCTCGAGGCGGTCTTCAACAACAAGGACAAGGGCGAGGCCGAATGATCGGCCTCGAGGACCGCACCGTCCTGGCCCAGGACATCGAGGTTGCACACCGAACCGGCGCCCGGCTGGATCGCGCCTGCGCCGAGGCCGGCATCACGGTACGCACCCTGCAGCGCTGGAAGGCGCACGACGGGCTCGTGGCCGGCGATCGACGCCCCGGCGCGCACCGGCCCACGCCCGCCCATGCGCTCAGTGCCGAGGAACGCGCGGCGCTGCTACGCGTGGCCAACGAACCGCGCTTCGCCGAGATGCCACCGGCACGTATCGTGCCGGCGCTCGCCGACGAGGGCGTGTATCTGGCCAGCGAATCGAGCTTGCAGCGCGTGCTTCGTGCTCACGGACAGAACCGTCATCGCGGTCGGGCCAGGCCACCGCGCCCGCAGCGGCCACCGACCACGCACGTGGCCACGGCCCCGCGCCAGCTCTGGTGCTGGGATCTGACGTACCTGCCCACCGAGATCGCCGGCCGCTGGTTGTACCTGTACCTGATCCTGGACGCCTTCAGCCGCAAGATCGTGGGCTTCGAGGTGCACGAGACCGACGACTCGCAGCACGCCGCGCAGCTGCTCAAGCGCACCGCGCTGGCCGAGGGCATCCATGCGTTGAAGGCCCGGCCCGTGCTGCACGGCGACAACGGCTCGACGTTCAAAGCGACCACCGTGCTGGCGATGCTGCACTGGCTGGGAATCAAGCCCTCGTACTCGCGGCCCCGCGTGAGCGACGACAACGCGTTCGTCGAGAGCCTGTTCCGCACCGCCAAGTACCGCCCCGAGTTCCCGGACAAAGGATTCGCCGATCTCGATACCGCGAGGGCATGGGCGAGCCGCTTCGTGCGCTGGTACAACCACGAGCATCTGCATAGCGGCATTCGCTACGTCAGCCCCGCCGATCGACACGACGGGCTCGACGGACCGATCCTGCAGCAGCGTCATGCGCTGTACCTCCAGGCCCGAGCCCGCAATCCGCGTCGCTGGTCGCGACATACCCGGAACTGGTCGCGCATCGACGTGGTCACGCTCAATCCCGAACGCGACGACGTCGTCGCTCCGGCTGCCACGGCTCAGACCGAAATACAGCGATCGGCTGCATGACTCAGGCGACAACTACCTTGACGCGCGCCGCAGCGGCGGCAGGTCGGCGTCGGAAGCATCAATGTAGCGCTCCTGGTCCGTCCGCAGATCGGCCACCTGCTGCGGCGGTGGCGGCACGATCGCAGCGCTGCCCGGTCGCGTGCAGCCGATCCAATTCTGCGAGCGACGCAGTTCGCCGGGCTGCTCGCCTGCACCTCGCGCCCCGTCGAGCAGCAGCCATCACGAAACGTGAGGGCACCATCGACCCCGCAGGCCAACCTTCACGCGTCGCCGGGCTCCTGCATCCAAGCCGGGATGACACGCTGCCCGTGCAACACACGCCAGACGTCGACGTGGTCTGACCGCTCGACGTAGAAGACCAGATAGTCGGCCCTGAACAACCCGTTTTGTGAGTTCATCCGTGGCGAGGACAGACCTGAGTCCGGAGCGCGCGACGATCTCTGCCGCGACCTCAGGCCGCGATTCGATGGCGGATGTCGATCCCGTTGAGCGAACCACGAGCGATGCTGTCACCGAGCGCGGCCAGTACCGCGATCAGGGCGAGACAAAGCGCCCGCAGGCGCGCCAGGATCAGCCGCAGGTTGTGCCCGGCCCCGCAC
>JADCHE010000009.1 GCA_020248665.1 Burkholderiales bacterium
CGGAGGCGGCGGGGGCGGCGGCGGGGCCGGCGGCGCAGCGGGCTTCGGCGGGGGCGGCGCCGGCGGGGGCGGGGGCGGGGGCGGCGGCGGCGGTTTCGGGATCAGGTCCTGGTCGCAGCCTTGCTGCGCGTTCGAGGGATCCCAGAACGGCGTGCGGACGCAGAGGCCGAAAGGGTTGTTCGGGTCCGAGAACGGCGTGGTCACGACCGCGCCGGCGCCGCTCTGGAGGTACCCGAACTGGTTCGCCTTCGGGACGATGTTGGGCCCTTGCCCTCCACCCGATGCGCAGGCGGCCAGCAGCGCGGTCGCTGCCAGGGCCCCCAACTTGACCGATTTCTTCATCTTTCTCCTCTCGGTGAGATGACTCACATCAGAAAAATCAACGCCTTGCGACGCCTGCGGAGCAGTGTAAACGGAGCCACCCCCCACGGCAAAGCGCCCCTGGCCCCGCCTGGTACCGATTGACGCGCGGTTCCGAGGCAAACGTAGCTGGCCGAAGACCGCCAAAAACGCGCGGATCAAGCGGCTTCCGGCACGATTTTGCCCAACCGATTGTGCCACACGACACACCGCGCCAAGACATCGGACAGCGTGTCCAAGGCCCGTGCGGCGACCATTTGTCGCTTGACTACAACAGGCTCGCCGGCGATCCACACGTCCGTCACACCGTCCCGACCGGCCGCGAAGAGCAACTGTGCGACCGGGTCGTGCACGGGTTGCAGATCGGGGTCGGAGAGGTCGATCGCGACGAGGTCCGCCCACTTGCCGGCGACCACGCTGCCGATCGCGTCGTCGAGGCCGAGCGCGCGCGCTCCGTCGAGCGTGGCGGCGCGCAGCGCGCGGTGCGCGCCGAAGGCCGCCGCATCGCCGCTCGACCCCTTCGCGAGCAGGGAGGCGGTGCGCGCCTCGAGGAGAAGGTCGAGGCGGTTGTTGCTCGCCGAGCCGTCGGTGCCGAGGCCGACGCGCACGCCCGCGTCGAGCATGCGGGCCACCGGCGCGATGCCGCTGCCGAGCTTCAGGTTCGAGTGTGGGCAGTGCGCGACCGTGGCGCCGCGCTCGGCGAGCATCCGGATCTCGGTATCCGCGAGATGCACCGCATGCACCGCGATCAGCTCGGGGCCGATGAGCCCGAGGCGCTCCAGTCGCGCGAGCGGCCGCACACCGTGCTTCGCTTCGTGATCGGCGATCTCGCGCGCGGTCTCGTGCACGTGCACGTGGACCGGCAGCTGCAACTCGGCCGAGAGCTTGGCGACCTCGAGGAACGCGTCGTCCGACACGGTGTACGGCGCGTGCGGCGCGAGCGTGAAGCCGATCCGCGGCTCGTGCCGCATCGCGTCGCGCAACGCGAAGCCCTTGGCGAGGTAGTCGCCCGGGCCGCTGCCGTAGGCGCTCGGGAAGTCGAACACGATGATGCCGACCATCGCGCGCATCCCCATCGACAGCGCCGCGCGGGCGGCCGCCCCGGGAAAGAAGTACATGTCGCTGAAGGTCGTGATGCCACCGCGCAGCATCTCGCGGCACGCGAGCACGGTCCCGTCGTGCACGAAGTCGTCCGACACCAGCCCCGCCTCGAGCGGCCAGATCCGCTCGCGCAGCCAGCGCTCGAGCGGCAGGTCGTCGGCCGCGCCGCGCAGCAGGCTCATCGCCGCGTGCGTGTGCAGGTTGACGAGGCCGGGGACCAGCAGGTGCCCGGGCAGGTGCACCGCCTGCGCGTCCGGGTGGCGGCGCACCGCTTCCCCGGCGGGCAGCACGGCATCGATGCGGCCGCCGCGCACCACCACCGCGTGGCCCTCGAGGATGGCGTCGTCCGGCTCGACCGGCGCGATCCAGCGCGGGACGATGAGCTGCACGGGGCTCGTGGCGACGGAATCCTGGGGCATGGCGGCAGGTAGGCATTAGAGCACATCCCGAATGGTTTAAAATTCAAGGGTTTATCGTCCGCCGAGCCGCCACTTCATGGATCAGTTCGCCAAGGAAACCCTCCCTGTCAGCCTCGAGGAGGAGATGCGCCGCTCCTACCTCGACTACGCGATGAGCGTGATCGTCGGGAGGGCGCTGCCCGACGTGCGCGACGGGCTCAAGCCGGTGCATCGGCGCGTGCTGTTCGCGATGCACGAACTGAACAACGACTGGAACCGGCCATACAAGAAGTCGGCCCGTATCGTCGGCGACGTCATCGGCAAGTACCACCCGCACGGCGACCAGTCGGTCTACGACACGATCGTCCGGATGGCGCAGGACTTCTCGCTGCGCTACCTGCTCGTCGACGGGCAGGGCAACTTCGGTTCGGTCGACGGCGACAGCGCGGCGGCGATGCGCTACACCGAGGTGCGGCTGTCGAAGATCGCGCACGAGCTGCTCGCCGACATCGACAAGGAAACCGTCGACTTCGGCCCGAACTACGACGGCTCCGAGAAGGAGCCGCTGCTGCTGCCGGCGAAGATCCCCAACCTGCTGATCAACGGCAGCTCGGGCATCGCGGTGGGCATGGCGACCAACATCCCGCCGCACAACCTCGGCGAGGTCGTCGAGGGCTGCCTGCTGCTGCTGCGCCGGCCCGAGGCGAGCGTCGACGAGCTGATCGAGCTGATCCCCGCGCCCGACTTCCCCACCGGAGCCACCATCTACGGCGTCAACGGCGTGCGCGAGGGCTACCGCACCGGGCGCGGCCGCGTTGTGATGCGTGCGAAGACCCATTTCGAGGAGTTCGACCGCGGGACCCGCACGGCGATCATCGTCGACGAGATCCCGTTCCAGGTGAACAAGCGCACGCTGCAGGAGAAGATCGCCGAGCTGGTCAACGACAAGAAGATTGACGGCATCTCCGACATCCGCGACGAGTCCGACAAGTCGGGCATGCGCGTGGTGATCGAGCTGAAGCGAGGCGAGGTGCCCGAGGTCGTGCTGAACAACCTGTACAAGCAGACGCAGCTGCAGGACTCGTTCGGCATGAACATGGTCGCGCTGGTCGACGGCCAGCCGCGGCTGCTGAACCTCAAGCAGATGCTCGAGGCGTTCCTGTCGCACCGCCGCGAGGTGGTCACCCGGCGCACGGTCTTCGAGCTGCGCAAGGCCCGCGACCGCGGCCACGTGCTCGAGGGCCTTGCGGTCGCGATCGCGAACGTCGACGAGATGATCGAGCTGATCAAGGGCTCGCCCACGCCGCCGGTCGCGAAGGAGCGGCTGCTCGCGCGGGTGTGGAACCCCGGCGTCGCGCGCGAGATGGTCGAGCGCGCGGGCGGCGACGCCGCGGCCTTCAAGCCCTTCGGCCTCGAGCCGGGCGCGGGCCTGTCGCCCGACGGATACCGGCTCAGCGAGATCCAGGCGCAGGAGATCCTGCAGATGCGCCTGCAGCGCCTGACCGGGCTCGAGCAGGACAAGATCGTCCAGGAGTACCGCGAGGTGATGGAGACGATCGCCGACCTGCTCGACATCCTCGCCAAGCCCGAGCGGATCAACACGATCATCGGCGACGAGCTGAAGGCGATCAAGGCGGAGTACGGCGACGCGAACAAGGATCCGCGGCGTTCGACGATCGAGCTCAACGCGACCGAGCTCGACACCGAGGACCTGATCGCGCCGACCGACATGGTGGTCACCCTGTCGCACACCGGCTACATCAAGAGCCAGCCGGTCTCCGAGTACCGCGCGCAGAAGCGCGGCGGGCGCGGCAAGCAGGCGACCTCGATGAAGGAGGACGACTGGATCGACCAGCTCTTCATCGCGAACACGCACGACCACATCCTCTGCTTCTCCGACCGCGGCCGCGTCTACTGGCTCAAGGTCTGGGAGGTGCCGCAGGGCTCGCGCAACGCGCGGGGCAAGCCGATCGTCAACATGTTCCCGCTCGAGGACGGCGAGAAGATCACCGTCGTGCTGCCGGTCAAGGCGTTCGACGACGAGCACTTCGTGTTCATGGCGACCTCGCTCGGCACGGTCAAGAAGACACCGCTGTCGGAGTTCTCGAGGCCGATGCGCCGCGGCATCATCGCCGTCAAGCTCGACGAGGGCGACTTCCTGATCGGCGTCGCGGTCACGGACGGCCAGCACGACGTGATGCTGTTCTCCGACGGCGGCAAGGCGGTGCGCTTCGACGAGAACGACGTGCGCCCGATCGGGCGCGACGCTCGCGGCGTGCGCGGGATGATGCTCGAGGAGGGCCAGCAGGTGATCGCGATGCTGGTCGCCGAGACCGAGACCCAGTCGGTCCTGACCGCGACCGAGAACGGCTTCGGCAAGCGCACCTCGATCGTCGAGTACACGCGCCATGGCCGCGGCACGAAGGGCATGATCGCGATCCAGACCAGCGAGCGCAACGGCAAGGTCGTGAGCGCGGTGCTGGTCGAACCCAGGGACGAGATCATGCTGATCACGACCGGCGGCGTGCTGGTGCGCACCCGCGTGTCCGAGATCCGCGAGATGGGCCGCGCCACGCAGGGCGTCACGCTGATCGCGGTCGACGAGGGCACGACGCTGTCGGGTGTGCAGCGCGTGGTCGAGAGCGACGCCAACGACGACCCGGTCGCCGGCGAGCCCGCGGCGGGGGAGGGTGACGCGCCGCCCCCGGGCGAGGGCGCCGCGTGACGCGCGTCTTCAACTTCTCGGCCGGGCCGGCTGTGCTGCCCGAGCCGGTGCTGCGCCGTGCCGCCGAGGAGATGCTCGACTGGAACGGCAGCGGCATGTCCGTGATGGAGATGAGCCATCGCGGCAAGGAATTCATGTCGATCCACGCGCAGGCGCTCGCCGACCTGCGCGAGCTGATGGCGATTCCTTCGCACTACCGGGTGCTGTTCATGCAGGGCGGCGCGCTCGCGGAGAACGCGATCGTCCCGATGAACCTGATGGGGCCGCGCGCGAAGGCCGACTACCTGGTCACCGGGTCGTGGTCGGCGAAGTCGGCGAAGGAGGCGGCGCGCTACGGCGAGGTCAACGTCGTCGCCGACACGTCGACGTCCCCCCGCGGCCGCACTTTCGTGCCGCCGCAGGCGGAGTGGGCGCTGTCTCGCGACGCGGCCTACCTGCACGTGTGCACCAACGAGACGATCGACGGCGTCGAGTTCGACGCGCCGCCGTCGCAGGGCGAGGGCCCGTACGACGTGCCGTCCCACGTGCCGGTCGTCGCCGACGTGTCCTCGCACGTGCTGTCGCGGCGCATGGACGTGTCGCGCTTCGGCGTGCTCTACGGCGGCGCGCAGAAGAACATCGGGCCGGCCGGGCTCACGCTGGTGATCGTGCGCGAGGACCTGCTCGGCCGCGCGCACCCGCTGACGCCGAGTGCGTTCGACTACCGGGTGGTGGCCGAGAACGACTCGATGTTCAACACCCCGCCGACCTACGCGATCTACCTTGCCGGGCTGGTGTTCGGCTGGCTGAAGGGGCAGGGCGGCGTGGCGGGCATCGAGGCGCGCAACGCCGAGAAGGCGCGCCTGCTGTACGACGCGATCGATGCGAGCGGCCTCTACGAGAACCGCGTCGAGCGCCGCTGGCGCTCGCGGATGAACGTGCCGTTCTTCCTCGAGGACGAACGCCTGAACGACGCGTTCCTCGCCGGCGCGAAGGAGGCGGGGCTGCTGCAGCTGAAGGGCCACCGCTCGGTCGGCGGCATGCGCGCGTCGATCTACAACGCGATGCCGCTCGAGGGCGTGCGCGCGCTCGTCGACTACATGCGGGATTTCGAACGCCGCCGCGGCTGAGCGCGGGGCTGTGTCCACGCGGTTAGGATCCACCCCATGAGCGACCGACTGAGCGAACTGAGGACCCGGATCGACGACGTCGACCGGCGGCTGCTGGAGCTGCTGTCCGAGCGCGGGCGGCTGGTGCTCGAGGTCGGCGCGTTCAAGCACGCGAGCAACGCGCCGGTACTCCGTCCCGAGCGCGAGGCGCAGATCCTGCGCCGGCTTGCCGAGCGCAATCCCGGGCCGCTGCCGGCGAGCGCCATCGCGTCGATCTGGCGCGAGGTGATCTCGGCGTGCCGCGAACTCGAGCGCCGGCTGCGCATCGCCTACCTCGGGCCGGTCGGCACCTTCTCCGAGCAGGCGGTGCACGTGCAGTTCGGCCACGGCGTGGACGCGTTGCCCTGCCCGAGCTTCGACGAGGTGTTCCGCGCGACCGAGGCGGGCACGGTCGACTTCGGCGTCGTGCCGGTCGAGAACTCGACCGAAGGCGCGGTCAACCGCAGCCTCGACCTCTTCCTGCAGACGACGCTGAAGATCTGCGGCGAGCTGTCGATCCCGATCAAGCACAACCTCGTGACCGCGAGCGGAACGATGGAGGGCGTCACGCGCGTCTGCGCGCACGCGCAGGCGCTCGCGCAGTGCGCCGGCTGGCTGAACCGCCACCACCCGAACCTGGAGCGCGTGCCGGTCTCGAGCAATGCCGAGGGCGCACGGCTCGCGGCGCTCGAGCCGCACACCGCGGGCATCGCCGGCGATGGCGTCCTCGGGCAGTACGAGGTCCTCGTGGTCGCCGAGGCGATCCAGGACGACCCGATGAACCGCACGCGCTTCGTCGTCGTCGGCCACCACGCCTGCGCGCCGTCGGGCGAGGACCAGACCTCGCTGATCCTGTCGGTGCCCGACCGCGCCGGCGCGGTCCACGCGCTGATCGAGCCGCTCGCGCGCCACGGCGTGTCGATGAAGCGCTTCGAGTCGCGGCCCGCGCGGCAGGGCAACTGGGAGTACTACTTCTACATCGACCTGCTCGGCCACGAGCAGGATCCGCCGGTCGCCGCGGCGCTCGCCGAGATCCGTGCGCACGCCGCGTACTTCAAGTCGATCGGCTCGTACCCGCGCGAGGTCTCGCCGCTCCGCGGCGCGCCCGCGCTTTCCTGAACGTCCCCACCGGAGTCGCCATCCATGGCTTCGAACCCCGTCGAGCCCGCCGTCGAGCGTGCCCCCGCCCACGTCCGCGCCATCGCCCCGTACAGCGGCGGCAAGCCGATCTCGGAGGTCGCCCGCGAGTACGGGCTCGACGAGTCGCGCATCGTCAAGCTCGCCTCCAACGAGAACCCCCTCGGCATGCCGGAGTCGGCGAAGCGCGCGATGCTCGCGGCCGCGGCCGATCTCGGGCGCTACCCCGACGGCAACGGCTTCGAGCTGAAGGACGCGCTGTCGAGGCGCCTCGGCGTGCCACAGGACTGGCTCACGCTCGGCAACGGCTCGAACGACGTCCTCGAGCTGGTCGCGCACGCGCTGCTGCAGCCGGGCGCGTCGGCGGTCTACTCGCAGTACTCGTTCGCGGTCTATGCGCTCGCGACGCAGGCCACCGGCGCGCGCGCGATCGTCGTGCCGGCGCGCGAGCACGGCCACGACCTGAAGGCGATGCGCGCCGCGATCGCCGACGACACGCGGATCGTGTTCGTCGCGAACCCGAACAACCCGACCGGCACATTCCTGCCCGCGGCCGAGATCGATGCCTTCCTCGCGTCGGTGCCGCCGCAGGTCGTCGTGGTGCTCGACGAGGCGTACAACGAGTACCTCGAGCCTGCGCTGCGGGCCGACGCGATCGCGTGGGTGAAGCGCTTCCCGAACCTGGTGCTGTCGCGGACCTTCTCGAAGGCCTACGGCCTCGCCGGGCTGCGCGTCGGCTACTCGGTCGCGCAGCCGGGGATCACCGACCTGATGAACCGCGTGCGCCAGCCGTTCAACGTGAACTCGATCGCGCAGGCGGCTGCGGTCGCCGCGCTCGCCGACACCGAGTTCCTCGAGCGCAGCCGGCGCGTCAACGCGGAAGGGCTCGCGACGCTCGAGAAGGCATTCGACGCGCTCGGCCTGCCGTACGTGAAGTCCTACGGCAATTTCGTGCTGGTGAAGGTCGGCGACGCGGCAGGTCTCAACCAGACGCTGCTGCGCGCGGGCGTGATCGTGCGGCCGGTCGCCAACTACGGGCTGCCCGAGTGGCTGCGCATCTCGGTCGGCCTGCCTGAGGAGAACGCGGCGTTCCTCGCAGCGCTGCGCGCCGCGCTCGGCCGCACGTGAGCCGGCTCGGCAGGGCCGTCGTCGTCGGCACCGGCGCGGTCGGCGGCTCGATCGCCGGTGCGCTGCGTGCACGCGGCCTCGCCGGGGAGGTCTGGGGGTTCGACCCCGCGAACGCGGCGGCTGCGCGCGAGGCCGGTCTCGTCGATCGCGTCGCCGCGTCGCTCGCCGAGGCGGTCGACGGCGCCGACCTCGTCGTGCTCGCGGCGCCGGTGCCGGTCAACCGGGCGTTGCTCGGCGACCCGGCGCTGCGCGAGGCGCTCGGCGCGCGGGCGCTGCTCACCGACGTCTCGAGCACCAAGGCGAGCGTCGTCGCCGCGGCGCGCGCGGGCCTGGGCGCGCGGCTCGGCCGGTTCGTCGCGTCGCACCCGATCGCGGGCTCGGACCGCGCCGGGCCAGGCGCATCGCGCATCGACCTGCTCGACGGCGCGCACGTGATCGTCTGCCCGACCGACGGCTGCGACGCCGACGCGCTCGATGCGGTCCGCGCGCTGTGGGCGGCGCTCGGCGCGCGCGTCGCCTCGATGACGCCCGAGCACCACGACCGCCTGTTCGCCGAGGTCTCGCACTGGCCTCATGCGGTCGCGTTCGCGCTGGCGGCGTCGGTCGGGCAGGGGCCGCTCGCCGACGACGCACGGCGCTACCACGGCGCGGGGCTGCGCGACACGACGCGGGTCGGCGGCTCGCCGCCCGGCCTGTGGGCCGGCATCCTGCTCGACAACCGCGACGCCTCGCTCGCGGCCGCCGCGTCGTTCCGCGCGGAACTGGACCGGATCGAGCGCGCGCTGCGCGACGGCGACCGCGCTGCGCTCGAGGGCGCGCTTGCGCGCGGCGCCGACTGGCGCTCGACGCTTTAGCCGCGCGTCAGCCGGCCATCCGTGCCCGGATCGCCTCGATCCGCTCGCGGTTCACACCGAAGTCCTTGCGCCCCAGCCGCGAGGCGGAGCGCACGTGGATCACGCGGGCCGTCTCGTCGAGCAGGAACTCGACGTCGTCTACGAAGCCCATCCACTTGGTGCGGAACTCGGCGTACAGGTAGCCGGGCCGCTCCTCGACGATCGTCGCGCCCGGCCAGTCGGCGAGCGTGCCGCGCAGCCGCGTCCATGCGGCGCGCGGATCGGGCGAAGCGTCGAGCGGCGCGATCCGGTGGTAGTCGGTCGTCGCGAAGCTCGACACCGCGTTGGTGAGGTGCGTGCGCACCGGCTGCAGCTGGCCGTCGACGACGCCCAGCCGCTCCGGCCGCGATCCCGAGAACAGGCCCATGCAGCCTCCGCCGAAGGTGGCGACGATAAGGAGACCCGCGCCGAGCGCGAGCCGCCGTCCGGTACGCGCGGTAGGATTCAACGGCTCCTCCGCAGTCGCCGGATCAGGCTCGAAGTGTCCCAGCGGCCGCCGCCGAGGCGCTGCACGTCGCCATAGAACTGGTCGACGAGCGCTGTGACCGGCAGCGGTGCGCCGTTGCGCTTCGCCTCGTCGAGGCACAGCCCCAGGTCCTTGCGCATCCAGTCGACCGCGAAGCCGAAGTCGAACCTGTCGTCGACCATCGTCGCGCCGCGGTTGTCCATCTGCCACGACTGCGCGGCGCCCTTGCCGATCACCTCGAGCACCAGCTTCATGTCGAGGCCCGCGGCCAGGCCGAAATTGACGCCCTCGGACAGCCCCTGCACCAGGCCGGCGATGCAGATCTGGTTGACCATCTTCGCGAGCTGTCCGGAGCCTGCCGGGCCGATCAGCGTGAACGCACGCGAGAACGCCATCGCGACCGGCTTCGCGCGCTCGAACGCCGCGGCCTCGCCGCCGCACATCACGGTCAGCAGGCCGTTGACCGCGCCCGCCTGGCCGCCGGAGACCGGCGCGTCGACGAAGGCGAGGCCCGCGGCGGCCGCCCTCGCGGACAGCTCGCGCGCGACCTCGGCCGACGCGGTGGTGTGGTCGACGAAGAGCGCACCCTTGGCCATGCCGGCGAAGGCGCCGTCGGGCCCGAGCACGACGCTCCTCAGGTCGTCGTCGTTGCCGACGCAGGCGAACACGATCTGCGCGCCGGCCGCCGCCTCGCGCGGGGTCGGCGCCGCGCGGCCGCCGTATTCGTCGGCCCAGGCCGCCGCCTTCGCCGCGCTGCGGTTGTAGACGGTGACGTCGTGCCCGGCCCGCTTCAGGTGCCCCGCCATCGGGTAGCCCATCACGCCCATGCCCAGGAACGCCACCTTGTGCGGGGCGACCGGCTCGTAGGTCTTGGTCATCGCGATCCTCCTGCACGGATTCTACGGGACCGGGCAGGACCGGCGGCGGGTCCGGCGCCGCGGTCGAGCCAGCGGGCGATCGCAGTCGCGACGGTGCGCCAGCGGCGCTCGATCATCGGCACATGGCCGACGCCCGAGGCGCGCAGCGTGTGCGCGCCCCAACGCGCGGCGATCTCGTCGACCGCGCTCGCGGGGATCATCAGGTCCTGCTCGCCGTGGATCGCGAGCATCGGCACCTCGGTCGTCGCGTTGCCGAGGAGCCCCATCGGCGCCCAGGTCATCTCCCACAGCGCGCGGCTCGACTCGCGCCCGAGCAGCGAGGACAGCGGCATGCCGCTGTCGGGGGAGAGCGGATCGTGGGCCAGCAGCTCGAGCAGGCCGCGGCCGTCGCGCTGGCCGAGCGCGACCTGCACGAGGTTGCCGAGCGCCTGCGGGCGGCGCAGCGCCATCCGTGACACCGAGCCCATCAGGCCGCCGGGCGGCACGCTCGACAGCAGCACCGCGGCATGGGGCCGTGCGCCGGTCGCGAGCAGCCGCTGCACGACGAGGCCGCCCATCGAGGAGCCGAAGACGATCGCAGGGCGGCCGATCGCGGCGAGCGCGTGCTCGACGTCGGCGCGGTAGTCGTCGAGGCCCCAGGCGTCGATCAGGTGGCGTCCGTCGCTGCCGCCGTGCCCGCGCAGCGAGAGCGCGTGGACGTCGTGGCCGCGCGCGGCGAACCACGGCATGAACGTCCTCATCCAGCTGGCGGCGTGCGTGTAGGCGCCGTGCACCATCAGGATCGGCGGTCGGGTCGCCTCGCGGGCCGACATGCCGAGCATCTGCAGCCGCGGCTGCCAGGGCGCCTGCAGCGTGTCGATGTCGAGATCCGGTACGGCGGCCATGCGGGCGGTGTCTGCGTTGGGGCGTGCCGCCAGCATTGCGCGCCGACCCGCGCGCGTGCGTGACCCTTCGCACGGGCGGCGCGAACGGGCGTGCCCGGGCGCCGCGCGGTCGCTCTGGCGTCGCTCGCAGCCGTCGCCGAGATGGCGCGCCTCGCGAGCGCGTGCTGCAGCGAGTCGGGCCCGGCCAGGTGCAGCACGCCCACCAGGGCCATCGACGTCCGCGGCGCGTCGAGCGCGGCCGCGAGCCCGTCGGCCAGGCCCTCGTCGCGCTCGGCGAACAGCCGCCGCCGCAGCGGGGCCAGCCGCCCCTGCGGCGGGAAGGCGAGATCCTTCAGCTCGGCGAGCCGATCGAGGTTGCCGACCCGCCAGGCGTCGACGATCCGGCCGAACGACCGGGCGTGCGCCTCGCGCTGCGCGAGCCGCTGCGCGAGCGCAGCGTCCTGCTCGTCGTGCGTGCCGCCGGCGAACGCACGGACCTGCGCGTCGGCGCGCTCGAGCTCGACCACCGGGATCGGCCGCGCGCGGGTCCGCGCGATCAGGTGCCGCTCGACGCCGGCCGCGCGGATCGCGTCGGCCTGCGCTTCGGTGTCGATCTCGACGAGGAGACTGCGCGCATCGGCGAACGCGCGCCCGACCTGAGGCGGCAGCGGATAGAAGCGCGGGAGCCCGGCGTGCACCGTGCCGAGCAGCACGACGCGCCCGGGCCCGTCCTCGCGCGAAAGCTCGAGCATCGGCGGTGCGTAGCGCAGCCCGCGGCGGGCGCCGGTACGGCGAGCGCCGAGCGCAGCCAGGCGCGTCGACCCGGCGCGGGTCGCGGGGCGCGCGGAGCCTCAGAACGCGGCGGCGTGCCCATCCCGACGGCTGTCGCTCGCGGCGACATAGCCGTCCGCAAGTGCGTCCGTCAGGCGCCAGATGAACTGCCCTGAGCCGAAGTCCATGTAGGGGTCGGATACCGGCGCCATCACGTGGCCCATCGCGCGCAGCCGCTCGACGACGTCGCGCTCCATCGTGGCCTCGACGTCGATGTCGAGTCCGCGGTTGACCTTCCAGCGCGGCGCGTCGCACGCGGCCTGCGGGTTCTGCCCGTGATCGAGCATCCGCGACAGGGTCTGCATGTGGCCCTGCGGCTGCATGTTGCCGCCCATCACGCCGAAGCTCATCCTCGGCCTGCCGTCGGCCTCGGTGAGGAACGCCGGAATGATCGTCTGGAACGGTCGCTTGCGCGGCGCGACGACGTTCGGGTGCGCCGGGTCGAGCGAGAAGCAGTGGCCGCGGTTCTGCAGCGACACGCCGGTGCCCGGCACGACGACGCCAGAGCCGAAGCCCATGTAGTTCGACTGGATGAAACTGACCATGCGGCCTTCCGAGTCGGCCGCGGTCAGGTAGATCGTGCCGCCGGGGGGCGGCATGCCGTGGCGGAACTCGGTCGCGCGGTCGCGGCGGATCAGCGTCGCACGCTCGGCGAGGTAGGCCGGGTCGAGCAGTTGCGCGGGCGTCACCTTCATGTGCCGGATGTCGGCGACGTGCGCGTAGACGTCCGCGAACGCGCACTTCATCGCCTCGATCTGCAGGTGCCGGCACTCGGCCGAGTCCGGCGGCAGCGATGCGACGTCGAAGTGCTTCAGGATGCCGAGCGCCATCAGCGCGGCGATCCCCTGGCCGTTCGGCGGGATCTCGTGCAGCCGCTTGCCGCCGTAGTCCGTGTGGATCGTGTCGACCCAGTCGACGCGGTACTCGGCGAGGTCCGCCGCGCTCATCGCGCCACCGTGTGCCGTCGAGTGCGCGACCAGCTTCGCGGCGGTCTCGCCCTCGTAGAAGTCGCGGCCCTTCGTCGCGGCGATGCGCCGCAGCGTGTCCGCGGCGCCCTGCAGCACGAAGCGCTCACCGACCTCCGGCGCGCGGCCGCGCGGCATGAAGTGGTCGGCCCAGCCGACCTGCCCGGGCTCCTTGGCGAGCGTGCCGACGTGCGCGTCCCATTTGCGCTTGACGACCGTCGACACCGCGTAGCCGCGCTCCGCGTACTCGATCGCGGGCTGCAGGCACTGCTCGAACGGCAGTCGCCCGAACTTCTCGTGCAGCGCCGCCCAGCCCGCGATCGCGCCCGGCACGGTGACCGAGTCCCAGCCGCGCTTCGGGTAGGTGGTGCCGTGCTTCCTGGTGAAGTAGGCGAGGTCCCAGGCCGCAGGCGACCAGCCCGAGGCGTTCAGCCCGTGCAGCCGCTCGCCGTCCCAGACGATCGCGAAGGCGTCCGAGCCCAGCCCGTTCGAGCACGGCTCGGTCAGCGTGATCGTCGAGGCGGCCGCGACGACCGCGTCGATCGCGGTGCCGCCCGCGGCCAGCATCCGCAGGCCCGCCTGCGCCGCGAGCGGCTGCGAGGTCGCCACGACGCTGCGCGCGAAGACCGGCGTGCGGACGGTCGGGTACGGGTTGGTCCAGTCGAAGGCGTGCGTCATGTCGGGATCCGGTGGGGGTCAGCAGTCGAGTCGCGCGGCCAGGTCGTCGAAGCCGGTCGCGACGACGTCGAAGCGGTCGTCGGCGCGCGGCACGTCGCCGCGGCGATCCGGCCCGAACTCCAGCGGGCGGTCGACGTACGCGGTGCGCAGCCCGCAGGCGGCGGCGGCACGCAGGTCCGAGGCGTGCGCGGCGACCATCATCACCTGCGCGGGCCGCAGGTCGAAGGTGTCGGCCACCCCGAGGTAGGCGCCCGGCTCGGGCTTGTAGGCGCGGTAGACCTCGGCCGACAGCACGCAGTCCCAGGGCAGCCCGGCGCGCTTGGCCATCCGCGTCAGCAGCCCGACGTTGCCGTTCGACAGCGGCGTGACGACGAAGCGGCGCTTGAGCCGGGCGAGGCCCGCGACCGCTTCGGGCCACGGATCGAGCCGATGCCAGGCGAGGTTCAGCGCCACGCGCGCGGCGTCGTCGAGGCGCGCCGCGACGCCGAATTCATCGAGCGTCGCGTCGAGGTTCTCGCGGTGGAGCACGTCGAGCTTCACCCAGCCGCGATTGCCCTCGCGGACGCGCTGCATCGCGGGTTGGTACTTCGCCCGCCAGGCGTCGGCGAACGCGGCGCCGTCGACGCCGAGGCCGAGCGCGTCGACCTCGCGCGCGATCGAGCCGCGCCAGTCGACCACCGTGCCGAACACGTCGAACGCGAGGACCTGGACGTCGTCGAAGGCGGGCATCGGAAGGGATCCGTCGAAGGGGGAGAAGGGGGCGGAAGGGGGCGGAAGGGGGCGGAAGGGGGCGGAAGGGGGCGGGGTCCGCGGCGCGGCGAGTCTAGCAGAGGGGCCCGCGATCCCCGGCGCGGCCGGTGCTATCCTCGGCCCATGACCGAGGACGCCCTGCGCGAGCGCATCGTCGCCGTCGCCCGCTCGCTGTTCGAGCGCGGCCTGACCCACGGCAGCACCGGCAACATCAGCGCCCGGCTGGCCGACGGCCGCTGGCTGGTCACGCCGACCGGCTCGAGCTTCGGTACGCTCGAGGCCGGCCGCATCAGCCTGCTCGATGACGCGGGCGTGCTGCTCGCCGGCGACCCGCCGTCGAAGGAGGCGATGCTGCACCGCGCGATGTACCGCGAGCGGCCGCGCGCCGGCGCGGTCGTGCACCTGCACTCGACGCACTCGGTCGCGGTGTCGGTGCTGGCCGACGTCGACCCGGCGGACGTGCTGCCCCCGCTCACCGCCTACTACGTGATGCGCGTCGGCACGCTGCCGCTGGTGCCGTACTTCCCGCCGGGCGACGCCGCGCTCGCCGAGGCGGTCGCCGGCTGCGCGGGGCGGCACCATGCGGTCCTGCTCGCGAACCACGGGCCGGTGGTCGCCGGGCGCACGCTCGAGGCCGCGAGCGACGCGGTCGAGGAGCTCGAGGCGACCGCGCGCCTGTTCCTCACGCTGAGCGGCCGTGCGTGCAGGTGCCTTGGCCGGGACGAGGTCGAGACGCTGCGGCGGCGCTTCCCGGTCGACGGCTGAGCGCGCCGCGTCGGCGCGGCCGATCGTGCCGCCTGTCGCGACTGCCCGCCGACCGCTTCCGACTCTGCCTGAAGACGCGCAACGACCACTCTCACCGGTCCGATGTTCCGGATGCTGCACGCGATGTTCAAGGATCGGTACACCGAGGAGCGGACGGCGCTCGACCTGATCGCAGAGAGGATCCGCGCGCTCGGCATGGTCGCGCGGCGCACCTGGGCGCAGTTCGCCGCGCTGTCGTCGATCATCGACGACGCCGGCGTGCCGAACGCGCAGGAGATGATCCGCAACCTCGTCGACGGGCGGCAGACCATCGCGCGCACCGCCCGCGAGGCGTTCGGGGCGGCCGAGCAGGCGAAGGACCAGCCGACCTGCGACCTTCTGACGCAGCGGATGGACATCCACGAGAAGAACGCCTGGATGCTGCGCTCGCTGCGCGCCTGAACGGCGGCGCGGCGCCATGGAAAAGGGCCGCGTCGAGAGGCCCCTTCCGTTGCGGCGCGTCGCGGGTCAGTCGTCCCCTGCAAACGCCTCCTGACGCTTCTTCGAGATCGCCGGCAGGAAGACGATCACCAGCAGGATCGCGGCCATCGCGAGCAGCGTCGCGGACAGAGGCCGGGTGACGAACACCGACCAGTCGCCGCGCGAGATCGTCATCGCGCGCCGCAGGTACTCCTCCATCAGCTTGCCGAGCACGAAGCCGAGCAGCATCGGCGCCGGCTCGCAGTCGAGCTTCTTGAAGATGTACCCGAGGATCGCGAACGGGATCGTCATGAAGACGTCGAACACGTTGTTGTTGATCGAGTACGCGCCGATGCAGCAGAACAGCAGGATCGCCGGGTACAGGATCTTGTAGGGCACCGACAGCAGCTTGACCCACATGCCCACCAGCGGCAGGTTCAGCACCACCAGGAACAGGTTGCCGATCCACATCGAGACGATCAGGCCCCAGAAGAGCTTGGGGTTGCTGCTCATCACCTGGGGACCCGGCTGGATGTTGTGGATCATCATCGCCGCGACCATCAGCGCCATCACTGGCGTGGTCGGGATGCCGAGCGTCAGCATCGGGATGAACGAGGTCTGCGCGCCGGCGTTGTTCGCAGCCTCGGGGCCGGCCACTCCCTGGATCGCGCCCTTGCCGAACTCCTCGGGGTTCTTGGCGATCTTCTTCTCGATCGCGTAGGCCGAGAACGACGCGAGCACCGCGCCGCCGCCGGGCAGGATGCCGAGCACCGAGCCCAGGCTGGTGCCGCGCAGGATCGCCGGGAACGCCACCTTGAAGTCGTCCCAGCGCGGGAACAGGTTGGTCACCTTGCTGGTGAAGACCTCGCGCTTCTCCTTCTGCTCGAGGTTCAGGATGATCTCGGCGAAGCCGAACATGCCCATCGCGACCGCGACGAACTCGATGCCGTCGGACAGCTCGGGCACGTCGAACGAGAAGCGCGCGACGCCCGAGTTCACGTCGGTGCCGATCATGCCGAGCAGCAGCCCGAAGATCACCATCGCGAGCGCCTTGACGACCGAGCCGTGCGCGAGCACGACCGCGGCGATCAGGCCGAGCACCATCAGCGCGAAGTACTCCGCGGGACCGAACTTGAACGCGATCTCGGCGAGCGGTGGCGCGAACGCGGCCAGCAGGAAGGTCGCGACCGTGCCGGCGAAGAACGACGCGATCGCGGCGATCGCGAGCGCGGGGCCGGCGCGTCCGCGGCGCGCCATCTGGTAGCCGTCGAGCGTGGTGACGACCGACGACGACTCGCCGGGCAGGTTCACCAGGATGGCGGTGGTCGAGCCGCCGTATTGCGCGCCGTAGTAGATGCCGGCGAGCATGATCAGCGCGGTCGTCGGGTCCGACATCTTGTAGGTCGCCGGCAGCAGCATCGCGATCGTCGCGAGCGGTCCGATGCCGGGCAGCACGCCGATCAGCGTGCCCAGGATCACGCCGATGAGGCAGTACAGCAGGTTGTCGAAGGTCGCCGCGGTCGCGAAGCCGAGCGCCAGATTGTTGAGCAGTTCCATTGCGGGCTTTCGGTCGTCGCTCGGGTCAGCGGGTCAGGAACGTCGGCAGGAACGGGAACTGCAACTCGAGGCCCTTGACGAAGACCAGCCAGGAGAACACCAGCAGCACCACCGAGGAGATCAGCGAGGTCGTCAGCTTGAACTCGTGGCTCGCCAGGGACGAGATCATGATCAGCAGGAACAGCGCCACGATGAACCCGAGCTTCGGCAGCGTGGCCGCGTAGACCGCCACCGCGACGAGGATCAGCACGATCGACTTGATGTCCATCTTGTCGACGCGCACCTGCGGCCCCCTCGACGAGAATGCCGGCAGCATGATCAGCACGCCGAGCGCCGCCATCAGGCCGCCGAGGATCGTGGGGAAGTAGCCCGGCCCCATCTTCGCCGCGGTGCCCAGGTTGTACTGACGGGACAGCACCATGAAGATCACGCCGGTGGCGATGAAGAGCACCCCCGACCAGAAGTCGCGGTGGTTGCGGATGCGCATGGCAGGTGGTCTCCCCCGGCTGGTCTCTTGAATCGGACGCGTCTCGCCCGGGTGGGCCCCCGCGCGGAGTCGGAAGTCTACCCGAGCCCGGTCGGGGCGCAACAGGGGCGGTCG
Organism: Burkholderiales bacterium; assembly: GCA_020248665.1. Lineage (GTDB taxonomy): Bacteria > Pseudomonadota > Gammaproteobacteria > Burkholderiales > Burkholderiaceae_E > UBA4615. The sequence continues at coordinate 17,683 of JADCHE010000009.1, forward strand.
CGCGTGCGGCCCGCTGTCGGCGCGGCCGTGCGAGGTCCGTCGCGGTGCGCGCTTCATGGCGGCGCGCCGACTCAGTCCTTGATGTTCTCGAGCAGCCGGGCGAGCTCCACGGCGCTGCGCACGCCCATCTTGCTGAACACGTTCGAGCGGTGGACTTCGACGGTGCGCATGCTGATCCCGAGCTCGTCGGCGATGATCTTGTTCAGCTTGCCCTCCAGGATCAGGGCCATCACGTCCCTTTCACGTGACGTCAGGCGTTCGAGACGGGTGCGGATCCGGCCCGAGCTGTCGGCCTGCATCAGCCGGCTCTGCGACTCGGCGAGCGCCTGCGCCACTCGGTCGGCGAGGCGATTGTCGTTGAAGGGCTTCTCGAAGAAGTCGAACGCGCCGTTCTTCACCGCGTCGACCGCCATCGAGATGTCGCCGTGGCCGGTCAGGAAGATCACAGGCGCCGGCATCGCGGGCTTTCGCGCGCGCAGCCGCTCGAACGTCTCGATGCCCGACAGTTCGTGCATCCTCACGTCGAGCAGCAGGCAGGCTGGCCCCGCGGGCCACGAGGCGTCGACCGTCGCGAGGAAGGCCTCGCCGCTCGGATGGGTCGTGGTGGCCAGGCCGCGCGACATCAGCAGCAGACTCAGCGCGTCGGCGAGCGCGCCGTCGTCCTCGACGACGTGGACGGTGCTGGCGACCTCGGTCTCGGTCACGGGGCGATTCCCGGGAGCGTGGGTTCGAGGCGGGGTCCGTCGGCCTCGGAGAGGCGCGGCAGGTCGAACGCGAAGATCGATCCGCCGCCGTCGCGGGGCCGGTACTGCAGGTGGCCACCGTGCTGCTCGATCACCGATCGGCACAGGCTGAGCCCGAGCCCCATGCCCTCCGACTTGGTGGTGAAGAACGCGGCGAACAGCTGCGGCGCGACCTCCGCAGGCACGCCGCGCCCGCGGTCGACGACCGCCACCTCCACCCGCTCGCCCCGCTCGTCGTGCCCGAGCGGCCGCGCCACGACCTGCAGCACGCGATCGGCCATCGGCACCTCGGCCATCGCCTCGAAGCCGTTGCGCGTCAGGTTCAGCAGCACCTGCTCGAGCATGATCCGGTCGGCGAGCACCGCGGTGCCGGGTGGCACCTCGACGACCACCCTGGCGCCGGTGCGCGCGGCCTGCAGCCGCAGCAGCGGCTCGAGCCCGCGGATCAGCGCGGCCAGGTCGAGGCCGCTGCGGTCGACCGCCCGACGCCGCAGGAACGACTGCACGCTGCGGATCACCTGCCCGGCGCGCTCGGCCTGCGTACGGATGCCGCGCAGCGCCTGGCGCACCGGCTCCGACCTCGGCGGCCGAGCGTCGACGAAGTTCTCGCATGCGGTCGCATAGCTGGTGATCGCGGCGAGCGGCTGGTTGAGCTCGTGCGACAGCGTCGAGGCCATCTCGCCGAGCGTCGCGAGTCGCGAACGAGACTGCAGCACCTCCTGCTGGCGGCGCGCGAGCGCGGCGTGCTGAACGGCAGCGGCGGGCGCCGGCCGATCGGTTCTTCGCGGCCGTAGCCGGTCAGCCGACTCATCGCCGCGTTGACCTGCACGACGCGACCGTCGAGATCGTAGACCGCGAGCCCGTGCAGCATCGCGTCCTCGACCGCGCGCCGGAACGTGACCTGCTCGCGCAGGGCGTGCTCGACGCGGGCGCGCTGGCGCACGTCGCGGACCAGGAAGAACATCGCGAGGCCGAGGCCCACCGACGTCGCGGCGACCAGGCCGGTGAGCAGGTTCGGGATGAAGCGTGGCGGGCCCCGCAGCGCGTCGACGCGGACGAGCAGCGGCGCGCCGGCGCGAGCGAGCGGCGCGACCGCGTGCTGGTCGCCGCGCGCCTCGCCGGGAACCGCCTGGCGCGCGGTCACCGTGCCGTCGCCCTCGACCAGCGAGTACAGCACCCCGCTGGTCACGTCCGCCGGCAGGTAGTGCTCGAGGATGCGCTGCGGTGCGTAGGTCGCGACGATCAGCAGGCCGCCGCGCCCTCCGGAGAGAGTTCGGCGCGCAGCGCGTCGCCAAGCGCCGGACGCGGCGGTGGCGCCTCGAGGGCCATCCGCCTGAGGCCGTCGCGCCCGCGCAGCTCGATCCGCAGCAGCGCCGGGTTCGCCTGCAGCAGCTCCTCCATGTCGCGGCGGAAGCGCTCGGGCGAGGTCGTGTAGGCCGATCCTTCGAGCAGCAGCATCTGCTCGGTCTCGACGAGTCGGCCGCGCACCAGGAGCGCGGCGTTGTGCGCGAGGCGGGTGAGCTGCTCGCGCGCCTGGCGCTGCTGGTCGATCACCGACAGCCAGGTCGCGGCGGCCACCGTGGCCGCCACCGGCAGCGCGATCGCGACCAGCGCGCCCGCGGTCGACGAGCGCCACAGCGGCGCGAGCGTGGCCGCGGCGGGCCAGGCGCCCGGCCGCGGCCCGTTCGTCAGCGCCTCAGGCACCGCCCCTCGCGGCGGCCCCGCCGCCGATCGCGCCGCAGGCGCGCGCGGCCGCGATGCGCGCCACGTCCCAGCCGAGCACGCTCGAGAGCACCGCGTCGGTGTGCTCGCCCAGCCTGGGCGGCGGCAGCCGGTAGGCGGGCGGCGTGCGCGAGGCCTTGACCGGGTTGGCCACCAGCGCGACGGGACCACTGTCCTCGCGCTCGATGTCGATCCGCAGCCCGCGCGCGCGGACCTGCGGGTTCTCGAACACCTGCTTCAGGTCGTTGATCGGGCCACAGGGCACGCCGGCGGCCTCCATGCCGTCGATCCACTGCTGCTGGGTGCGGGTCGCGATCATCCGCTCGAGCTCGGGGATCAGCGCCTCGCGGTTTCGGATGCGGTCCTGCACGCGGGCGAAGCGCGCATCGTCGGCGAGTTCGTCGCGGCCGCCGAGCTCGACGAACCGGCGGAACTGCCCGTCGTTGCCCACCGCGACGATGATCCAGCCGTCCGAGGCCCTGAAGGTCTGGTAGGGCACGAGGTTGGGGTGCGCGTTGCCCCAGCGTTTCGGCGGCGTGCCGCCGTGCAGGTAGTTCGACGACATGTTGGCGGTCATCGCGACCTGCACGTCGAGGAGCGCGAGGTCGAGGTGCTGCCCTTCGCCGGTGCGCTCGCGATGGAACAGCGCGGCGAGCACGGCCTGGGTCGCGTACATCCCGGTCATCAGGTCGGCGACCGCCACGCCGACCTTCTGCGGGCCGCCGCCCGGGCGGTCGTCGGCCTCGCCGGTCACCGACATCAGGCCGCCGAGGCCCTGGATGATGAAGTCGTAGCCGGCGCGGTGCGCCCACGGCCCGGTCTGGCCGAAGCCGGTGACCGAGCAGTAGACGAGCCGCGGGTTGATCGTGGACAGCGACGCGTAGTCGAGGCCGTACTTCGCGAGCGCGCCCACCTTGTAGTTCTCGAGCACGACGTCGCTCACGCGCGCGATCGCGCGGACGATCTCCCGGCCCGTCTCGGTCGAGAGGTCGATCTCGATCGACCGCTTGCCGCGGTTGGCGGCGAGGTAGTAGGCCGAGTCGGTGGTGTCCGCCCCGTCACGGTCCTTGAGGAACGGCGGGCCCCAGCCCCGGGTGTCGTCGCCGGCACCGGGACGCTCGACCTTGATCACGTCGGCGCCGAGGTCGGCGAGGTTCTGCGCGCACCACGGACCAGCCAGCACGCGGGACAGGTCGAGGACGCGGATTCCTTCGAGAGCGGAGGGCATCGGGCGGGTGGCAGGGGGTCGGGACCCGGTCGATGGTAGCCGGATTCGCGCCGGGTGCCGTTCCGCTCGCGGCTTGCGCCGACGCACACCGGCCCGGCCGGACGCGGCGCCGTGGCGCCCGCGAGCCGGAATCGGCGCCGGGCCCTGTGATACGCTCGTGGATTGCCCCGAAATCGCCGTCGAATCAAAGACATGAAGTCGGCCGACATCCGCCGGAAGTTCCTCGAGTACTTCGAGTCGCAGGGCCACGCGATCGTGCGCTCGTCACCGCTGGTGCCGGCGAACGACCCGACGCTGCTGTTCACCAACAGCGGCATGGTCCAGTTCAAGGACGTGTTCCTGGGCAAGGATCCGCGGCCCTACAGCCGCGCGACCACCGCGCAGCGCAGCGTGCGCGCCGGCGGCAAGCACAACGATCTCGAGAACGTCGGCTACACCGCCCGCCACCACACGTTCTTCGAGATGCTCGGCAACTTCTCGTTCGGCGACTACTTCAAGCGCGACGCGATCCGCTTCGCGTGGGAGCTGCTGACCGGCGTCTACGCACTGCCGAAGGAGCGCCTCTGGGTCACCGTCTACAGCGAGGACGACGAGGCCTATGGCATCTGGGAGAAGGAGATCGGCGTGCCGCCCGAGCGCATCGTGCGCATCGGCGACAACAAGGGCGCGCGCTACGCTTCCGACAACTTCTGGCAGATGGCCGACACCGGGCCCTGCGGCCCGTGCTCCGAGATCTTCTACGACCACGGCCCCGAGGTCGCGGGCGGCCCGCCCGGTAGCCCCGAGCAGGACGGCGACCGCTACATCGAGATCTGGAACCTGGTCTTCATGCAGTTCGACCGGGACGCCGCGGGCACGCTGCACCCGCTTCCCAAGCCTTGCGTCGACACCGGCATGGGCCTGGAGCGGATCGCGGCGGTGCTGCAGCACGTGCACAGCAACTACGACATCGACCTGTTCCAGGCGCTGATCCGCGCGGCCGCTCGCGAAACCGGCGTGGCGGACCTGTCGACCCCGTCGCTCAAGGTCATCGCCGACCACATCCGCGCCTGCGCGTTCCTGATCGTCGACGGCGTGATCCCCGGCAGCGAGGGCCGCGGCTACGTGCTGCGCCGCATCGCGCGGCGTGCGCTGCGCCACGGTCACAAGCTCGGCCAGACGAAGCCGTTCTTCCACCGGCTGGTGCCCGACCTGGTCGCCGCGATGGGCGACGCCTATCCCGAGCTGGGCGAGGCCGCGCAGCGCGTCACCGACGTGCTGCGCCAGGAGGAGGAGCGTTTCGGCGAGACGCTCGAGCACGGCATGCAGATCCTGAACGTCGCGCTGTCGTCGGGCACGAAGACCCTCGACGGCGAGACCGCGTTCAGGCTCTACGACACCTACGGCTTCCCGCTCGACCTGACCGCCGACGTCTGCCGCGAGCGCGGCGTCGCGGTCGACGAGGCGGGGTTCGACGCGGCGATGGAGCGCCAGCGGCAGACCGCGCGCGCGGCCGGCAAGTTCAAGATGGGCGGCTCGCTCGAGTATTCGGGCATCGTCACCCACTTCCACGGCTACGAGCAACTCGAGGTCGACGGCGCGCGGATCTCGGCGCTCTACGTCGACGGCACGCCGGTGCGCAAGGCGCAGGCGGGCCAGGCCGCGGTCGTCGTGCTCGACCGCACCCCGTTCTACGCCGAGTCGGGCGGCCAGGTCGGCGATCAGGGCCTGCTCGAGGGGCCGCACGGCGCGCGCTTCGCGGTCGACGACACGCTGAAGGTGCAGTCGGAGGTGTTCGGCCACCACGGCCGGCTCGAGGCCGGCGCGCTGCAGGTCGGCGACGAGGTGAAGGCGCGGGTCGACGTCGCGCGACGCGCGCGCACGATGCGCCACCACTCGGCGACGCACCTGATGCACAAGGCGCTGCGCCAGGTGCTGGGCGTGCACGTGCAGCAGAAGGGCTCGCTTGTCGATGCCGACAAGACGCGCTTCGACTTCTCGCACCACTCGCCGATGACCGCCGAGCAGATCCGCGCGGTCGAGGCGCTGGTCAACGCCGAGATCCTCGAGAACCACGCGACCCGCGCGCAGGTGATGGGCTTCGACGAGGCGGTCGCCGGCGGCGCGATGGCGCTGTTCGGCGAGAAGTACGGCGACAGCGTGCGCGTGCTCGACATCGGCTCGTCGCGCGAGCTGTGCGGCGGCACGCACGTCGTGCGCACCGGCGACATCGGCCTGTTCAAGGTGGTGACCGAGGGCGGCGTCGCGGCCGGCATCCGCCGCATCGAGGCGGTCTGCGGCGACGTCGCGCTCGCCTGGGTCCAGGGTGTCGAGAACGTGCTTCACGATGCGGCCGGCGCGTTCAAGACGCCGGTGGCCGAGCTGCGCGGCAAGATCGAGCAGCTGCTCGAGTCGGCGCGCGCCACCGAGCGCGAGCTCGCGAAGCTGAAATCGAAGCTCGCCGCCAGCCAGGGCGACGAGCTGGTCGCGAAGGCCGTCGAGGTGAAGGGCCTGAAGGTGCTCGCGGTCTCGCTCGATGGCGCCGACGCGAAGGCGCTGCGCGAGACGATGGACAAGCTCAAGGACAAGCTCAAGTCCGCGGCGATCGTGCTGGCGGCGGTCTCCGACGGCAAGGTGCAGCTCGCGGCCGGCGTCACCGCCGACGCGGTCGGCAAGGTCAAGGCGGGCGAGCTCGTCAACTTCGTCGCGCAGCAGGTCGGCGGCAAGGGCGGCGGCAAGCCGGACATGGCGATGGCGGGTGGCACCGACGCCGCCGCGCTGCCGAAGGCGCTGGCCTCGGTGCAGGGCTGGGTGGCCGAGCGCGCGTGAGCGCGCACCCCGATGACGGCGGGCCGGGCGACGGGCCACCATCGGGCGTGCTCGGCATCCGCACGCTGATCGCGCTGTCGATCCTCAACCACGTTGCGTTCGCCGGCGTGCGGGTCTCGCTGACGCTGTCGGCGCTGCACCTTCACGCGCCGACCTTCGAGGTCGGCATGGTGCTCTCGTTCTACAGCCTGCTGCCGATGCTGCTCGCGATCCCCGGCGGCCGCTGGATCGACCGCATCGGCGCGCGCGGGCCGATGCTGTTCGGCACCGCGGTGATCATAGCAGGCGTGCTGCTGCCCTTCGCGTGGCTGTCGATGGCGACGCTGACCGCGACGGCGGTGCTGGTCGGGCTCGGCTTCCTGCCGTTCCACCTCGGCATCCAGAAGCTGGTGAGCGAGCTCGGCACGCTCGAGGACCGGCGGCACAACCTGAGCCTGATGGCGATCGGCTTCTCGGTGTCGGCCTTCCTCGGGCCGACCAGCGCGGGGTTCCTGATCGACGGGCTCGGTCACCGGCTCGCGTTCGGCTGCCTCGCGCTGCTGCCGATCGTCGCCTTCGTGTGGCTGAGGCGGGTCCGCGAGCGGCTGCCCGGCGGGCGGATCGCGCCGCCGGAGATGTCGACCAAGATGCGCATCCGCGACCTGCTGGCGACGCCCGAGCTCAGGCGGCTCTACGTCGTCGTCGCGCTGATCTCGTCCGCCTGGGACGTCCACCAGTTCCTCGTGCCGTTGTACGGCGCGCGGATCGGGCTGTCGGCCTCGGGCATCGGACTGATCCTCGGTGCGTTCGCGATCGCGACGATGGTGGTGCGGATGGTCGTGCCGCTCTTCCTGATGGACGTGTCCGAGTGGAAGGCGATCCTCGCGGCGATGGCGATCGCGGGCGTCGTCTACGCGGTCTACCCGTCGTTCTCGTCGCTCGAGGCGCTGATCGCGCTGTCCTTCGTGCTCGGCCTGGGGCTCGGCGTGTCGCAGCCGATGACGCTGTCGATCATGGCCCGCTCCGCGCCGGCGAGCCGGCTCGGCGAGGCGACCGGGCTGCGGCTGATGCTGGTCAACGGCACGCAGACCGTGCTGCCCTCGGCGTTCGGCGCGCTCGGGGGCGTGATCGGCATCGGCGGGCTGTTCTGGGGCATGGCGATCCTGCTCGGCGCGGGGCTGGTCGGCGTGGGGCGCGCGGTGCGGCGCGTCGACTGAGGGGCTCCGGGCGGTGGCACGTCCGGGCGGACCGACGTAGGATGAGGGCGTTGCGGACCGGCCGCGGCGCCGCGCCGACGGCGGCCCGGCTGCGGGAGACCCCGATGAACGCATCCGCGCCCGCGTGGCGCGACCCCAAGCGGCGCGCCTGGCTCGCGTCGGTGCTCGTGCCGGCCGTCTCGGCGATCGGCACCGGCGCGATCGCGCTCGGCGCGACGAGTCCGGCCTGGTACCTCGCACCGCTCGCGATCCTCTACCTCGCGGTCCCTGCGCTCGACGCGTGGGTCGGAGAGGACGCGTCGAACCCGCCCGAGCATGCGGTGCCCGCGCTGGAGGCCGACCGGTGGTACCGGGGCGTGCTCTACGCGACCCTGCCGGTGCTGTGGGCCACGGTGGCGTTCAACTGCGTGCACCTCGCCACCGTCCCGATGCCCGCGTGGGCCTTGCTCGCGACCGTGCTCGCCACCGGCGCCGTCCTCGGCTTCGGGCTGAACCTCAGCCACGAGCTCGGTCACAAGCGGGAGCGGCTGCCGCGCGCGGTCGCGCTCGTCAACGCCGCGGTGGGCGCGTACGGCCACTTCCCGATCGAGCACAACCGCGGGCACCATCGCCACGTGTCGACGCCCGAGGATCCTGCGTCCGCGCGACTCGGCGAGGGCCTGTGGCGGTTCGCGGTGCGCGAGATGTCCGGCGCGTTCGCGCGGGCGTGGCGGCTCGAGGCGGACCGGCTGCGCCGCGCTGGGCGCCGCCCCTGGCACCCCGCGAACGAGATCCTGCAGGGCGCGGCGCTGAGCGCTGTGCTGTACGCGGGCGCGATCGCCGCGTACGGGGCGCCGATGGTGCCGGTGATCGTCGCGGTCGCGTTCTGGGGCGCGTTCCAGCTGACCTCGGCGAACTACGTCGAGCACTACGGCCTGTTGCGCCGGCGGCTCGCCGACGGGCGCCGCGAGCCCTGCGGGCCCGAGCATTCGTGGAACAGCAACCACCGCGTGTCGAACCTGCTGGTGTTCCACCTGCAGCGTCACTCCGACCACCACGCGCATCCGGGGCGCGGGTACCAGGCGCTGCGCGACCGGGCGGGCGTGCCCCGGTTGCCGTCGGGCTACTTCGGCATGTTCCTGCTCGCGTACCTGCCGCCGCTGTGGTTCCGCGTGATGGACCCGCGGGTCGTCGAGGCCGTCGGCGGGCGTGTCGACCGGATCAACTTCGATCCCGCGCGACGCGACGCGCTGCTGCGGCGACTGGGGTTGCACGAAGCGGCCTGACGCGCGCCGGACGTTCGCGCGCCGGGGCGGCTCGCGGGTCGCGGCGCGCTGTGGCAGCCCCGTCACACATCGCCACCTTCGCATCGCCGCGCGCCACTAGACTGGCGGCGCGCACGCCGAGTCGCGCGTGCGTCACTCAGACGGAGGCCCCGATGCAGTTCGCCGATACGCTGGACACCGCCCAGCAGATCATCGTCAATTTTGGTCTCAAGCTGCTCGGGGCGTTCGCGCTGTGGTGGGCGGGGCGCTGGCTGATCGGCCTCGGCGCCCGACTGATCCAGAAGGCGCTGACCGCGCGCCAGGTCGATGCCACGCTGCAGCGCTACCTCGCGTCGATCATCGGCGTGGTGCTGAACATCGTGCTGGTGATCGGCATCCTCGGCTTCTTCGGGTTCGAGACGACCTCGTTCGCGGCGCTGCTTGCGGCCGCGGGCGTCGCGATCGGCGCGGCCTGGAGCGGGCTGCTCGCGAACTTCGCGGCGGGCGCGTTCCTGATGGTGCTGCGGCCCTTCAAGGTCGGCGACTACATCTCGGGCGGCGGCGTCGAGGGCACGGTCCGCGAGATCGGCCTGTTCGCCACGACGATCCTCGCGCCCGACAACGTCGTCACGCTGGTGGGCAACGGCAAGCTGCTGGGCGACACGTTGAAGAACTTCTCGGCCTCGCCGTATCGCCGGGTCGACCGTGTCGCGCAGATCGACCACACGGTCGACCCGGCCGACGCGATCGCGCGGCTGAAGTCGCGACTCGCGGCGATCCCGAACGTGAAGGCCGACCCGGCGCCGGACGTCGAGATCCTCGACTTCAACGCGATGGGCGCACAGCTCGCGGTGCGGCCGTACTGCCACACCGATCACTACTGGCAGGTGTACTTCGACACCAACCAGGCGATCCGCGAGGAGTTCTCGCGGGCGGGGTACGGGGTGCCGTCGGCGCATGCGGTGCACGTGAACGTTCAGGGCGGGGGGGCGGCGGCGCGGGAGCTGTGAGCGCTCGACGGTCGGCGCGCGGCGCCGGTGCGGGGTGCCCGCCTCGCGCAGCGGGTCGGCTGGCCGGCGAGAAGACTCGCCCGACCTGAGGTCGTGCTCAGACGGCTCTTGCCTCACGAACGGCTGCGCCGATCGTGACCCGTCGGACCTGCACACGAGGCGGTGCGGCCCGGTCGCGGCGCATCGGTCCCCCTGCACCGGCGCCGTGGGACGTGGGGGGGCACACGAGGGCACCGACCGCGCCGACCTTCGGACGCCGGTACGACCGCTTGCCCGAGCGGATCGCGACGACACGCCCCACAACGCAGGGCCGCCACCTTGCCCCCACCTCCCGCGCAGGTAGAATCCCGCTCCCGATCCGCCCCACCGGGCCGCCCTCGCCGCGGCCGACCACGATGTCCGACCCGATCGCATTCGACCGCGAAGTCGACGCCCGCGGGCTCAACTGCCCGCTGCCGATCCTCAAGGCCAAGAAGGCGCTGTCCGAGCTCGGCTCAGGCCAGGTGCTCAAGGTGGTGTCGACCGACCCCGGCTCGCTGCGCGACTTCCAGGCGTTCTCGCGCCAGACCGGCAACGAGATGGTCGGTCAGTCCGAGGCCGACCGCGTCTGGACCTTCTTCCTGAAGCGCAAGTGATGCGGCGCGGCCGGCGGCGCGCCCGACCGCCCCGCGACTAGCCCAGTTTCGCCCGCTGCTCGCGCAGCCGCGCGACCGTCGACTCGAAGCCCGCCAGCCGCTCGCGCTCCTGCGCGACGACCGCCGCCGGTGCGCGCTCGACGAAGTTCGCGTTGCCGAGCTTGACCGCCGCCTTGCGGATCTCCCCGTCGATGCGGGCGATCTCCTTGTCGAGCCGCTCGCGCTCGGCCGCCACGTCGATCTCGACCTTCAGCATCAGCCGGAAGTCGCCGACGATCTGCACCGGTGCGACCGTCTCGACGGGCAGCGCGTCGACGCACTCGACGCCGGCGAGCTTCGCGAGCACCTGCAGGTAGGGCGCGTGCGCGGCCGCGCGGCCGCGCGGGCCGGCGACCACCAGCGGCAGCTTCTGCGCCGGCGAGATGCCCATCTCGCCGCGCAGCGCCCGGCACGCGTCGACCATCGACTTGAGTTCGGCCACGACCGCCTCGCTTGCCGGGTCGATCTTCCCGGGCTCGGCGACCGGGAAGCGCTGCACGACGATCGAGTGGCGCCGCTCGGCGACCGCGGCCTCGAGCGCTTCGCCCTCGAGCCGCTGCACCCCGCGCTCGCCGTAGCGGTGCGCGAGCGGCGCAACCTTCTGCCAGAGTTCCTCGGTGATGAACGGGATCATCGGATGCGCGAGCCGCAGCGCGGTCTCGAGCACGCGCAGCAGCGTGCGGCGCGTGCCGCGCGCGACCGCCTCGTCGGTCGACGCGAGGTCGACCTTGGCGAGCTCGAGGTACCAGTCGCAGTACTCGTTCCAGACGAACTCGTAGATTGCGCGCGCGGCGTTGTCGAAGCGGTACTCGGCGAGCCCCTGCTCGACCTCGGCCTCGACGCGCTGCAGCCGCGAGGTGATCCAGCGCGACACCGGCGTGAAGTGCATGTAGCCGCCGGGCACGCACTGCTCGGCGGTGTGCGGCGCGAAGCCGCAGTCCTTCCCCTCGGTCTGCATCAGCACGAAGCGCGTCGCGTTCCAGAGCTTGTTGCAGAAGTTGCGGTAGCCCTCGCAGCGATTCAGGTCGAAGTTCAGCGTCCGCGCGAAGGTCGCGAGCGAGGCGAACGTGAAGCGCACCGCGTCGGCGCCATAGGCCGGGATGCCGCCAGGGTAGTTCTTGCGGATCTGCTTCTCGATGCGGGCCTTGTGGTCGTCGCGCAGCAGGCCGACGGTCGACTTCGCGAGCAGCGCGTCGAGCGTGATGCCGTCGATCAGGTCGAGCGGGTCGATCGTGTTGCCCTTGGACTTCGACATCTTCTGGCCTTCGGCGTCGCGCACGATGGCGTTGATGTAGACGTTGCGGAAGGGCGCTCGGCCGGTGAAGAAGGTGGTCATCATCACCATCCGGGCAACCCAGAAGAAGATGATGTCGAAGCCGGTGACGAGCACCGACGAGGGCAGGTAGCGGTCGAGGTCGTCGGTGCGCGCGGGCCAGCCGAGCGCGGAGAAGGGCACCAGCGCCGACGAGAACCAGGTGTCCAGCACGTCGGGGTCGCGCACCAGCCCGCCCGCCCAGCCCGCGGCGGCGGCCTGCGCGAGGGCGGCCGCCTCGTCGCGCGCGACGAACACCGTGCCGTCGTGGATCGGCGCGCCCTGCGCGTCGGCCTTGTACCAGGCCGGGATCTGGTGGCCCCACCAGAGCTGGCGCGAGACGCACCAGTCCTGGATGTTCTGCATCCAGTGGTCGTAGGTGGTCCGCCAGTGCTCGGGCACGAAGCGCACTTGGCCGTCCGCGACGACCTGCAGGCACACGTCGGCGATCGATTGGCCGGGGAAGAACGCGTTGCCGTGGTCGCGCTTCGACATCGCGACGAACCACTGGTCGGTGAGCATCGGCTCGACGACGACGCCGGTGCGCGCCGAGCGCGGCACCTGCAGCCGGTGCGGCTTCTCGGAGACCAGCAGGCCGGCCGACTGCAGATCGTGCACGATCCGCTGGCGTGCCTCGTAGCGGTCGAGTCCGCGGTAGGCGCGCGGCGCCTCGTCCGACACCGTCGCCGTCTTGGTCAGCACCGAGATCGCCGCGAGCCCGTGGCGCTCGCCGACCTGCCGGTCGTTGAAGTCGTGCGCCGGCGTGATCTTCACGCAGCCGGTGCCGAAGGCCGGGTCGACGTAGGTGTCTGCGACGATCGGGATCTCGCGCCAGGACGCGGCGTCGAGCGGCGCATCGGAGGACAGCGGCAGCCGCGCGCGGCGCCCCACCAGCGGCGCCCAGCGCGGGTCGTCGGGGTGCACGGCGATCGCGGTGTCGCCGAGCATCGTCTCGGGGCGCGTCGTCGCGACGACCAGCGCGTCGACGACGACGGTGCGTGCGGGCTCGGACTCGGTCGCGGGCAGACTCACCGTCACCGGCTCGCCGGCGAGCGGATAGCGGATTTCCCAGATCCGGCCGTCCTCCTCCTCGCTGTCGACCTCGAGGTCGGATACGGCGGTCTGCAGTGTCGGGTCCCAGTTCACCAGCCGCTTGCCGCGGTAGACCAGGCCCTGCTCGTGCAGCGCGACGAACACCTCGAGGACGGCCGCGCTCATCGACGCGTCCATCGTGAAGTAGCCAGCGCGCGCACCGTCGGCGTCGGCGTAGTCCCAGTTGGCCGACGCGCCCATCCGGCGCATCTGGCCGATGATCGTCGCGCCCGACTGCTGCTTCCACGCCCAGACGCGCTCGAGGAACGCCTCGCGGCCGAGGTCGTGCCGTGTCAGGCCCTGCGCCTGCAGCTGGCGCTCGACGACCACCTGCGTCGCGATGCCCGCGTGGTCGGTGCCGACGACCCAGTTGACGTCGGCCCCCTTCATCCGCTGCCAGCGCACCAGCGTGTCCATCAGCGTCTGCTGGAACGCGTGGCCCATGTGCAGCGTGCCGGTCACGTTCGGCGGCGGCAGCTGGATGCAGTAGCCGGAGGCGAGCGCCGACAGGCCCTCGCCGCTCGCCGGTGCGCCCGAGTGCGCCTGCGCGAACAGCCCGCGCGACTCCCACAGCGGGTACCACCGCGCCTCGATCGCGGCGGGCTCGAAACTCTTGGCGAGCGCAGCGTCGGCCGCGCCCTGCGGTTGCGGGGCGTTCATGGGATGGGGGCGGGAGACCGGGAAGCCGCCGATTATAGGCCGCGCGCCGGGGCCGGCCGGCGGGCGGCCACGCTCAGGACGCGGTCCCGGAACGGCGGGCGATCTCGGCGTGCACGCGGGTGATCTCCTCGGTGACCGCGCGGGCGACGATGTCGCGCATCATCTGCGACAGCGAGGCGCGCAGCTCCGAGGCGAGCGACTCGGCGGCGCGGTCGACCACGGCCTGCAGCGACTCGCGCATCTGCGCATCGAGCAGCGCCTGCGAGCGGCGCGTCAGCCGCTCGGTCACGTTCTCGCGCACCCGCTCCGCGAGCTCGGCCCAGTCGACGTCGTCGAGCGACTTCGGCAGGTCCTGCGCGACGTAGCGCGGCACCTGCACGATCTCGGTCAGCATCGGGATCGCCGCGTCCCGGGTGGGCGCCTTCGGCGCGGGCGCACGGGCATCGGGCGACACGGGCTCGTCGGGGCGGGAGGAGTCGGCCATCGGGTACGCCCTTCGATTCGGCCTCAGCGCCGCTCCGCGGCGCCGACCTCGTGCTTCTCGAGCGGATAGCCGCGGTCGCGGTAGAAGCGCCAGCGCTCGCGGCCGCGTACGCGGTCGTCCTCGCCACCGCCGACCACCTCGATCAGCCGCTCGAAGCGCGCGAAGCCCTCGGGCAGGCCGTCGCCGAGGTTGACCAGCACCTCGTGCCAGGGCAGCGCGTCGGCGGCCGTGGTGAGCACCACCGGGGTCTCGCAGGCGAGCGCGTCGCTCGCCATCACGTGAGGCACGAAGTCCTGCGGCGAGAACGTCCACAGTGCCTCGTCGAAGGCCTTCAGGCGCACCGGGTCGTCGCAGCAGACGACCACGTGCTGTCTCGCGCGGAAGATCTTGCGCACCAGCCGGCAGCCGTAGTCGAGCGTATCGGCGTCGACCAGGTGGAAGTCGATCCGGGTCATCGCGCGGAGCCCGCTGCGCGCCGAGCCGGCGACGCTCAGGCCGCGCCGGCCCGTCCGAGCACGAAGCGCGTCAGCAGCGGCACCGGGCGCGCGCTCGAGCCCTTGGCCGCGCCCGACTTCCAGGCGGTGCCGGCGATGTCGAGGTGCGCCCATTCGTAGGCCTTCGCGAAGCGCGCGAGGAAGCAGGCGGCGGTGATCGAGCCGCCGGCGCGACCGCCGACGTTCGCGACATCGGCGAAGTTCGACTTCAGCGCGTCCTGGTACTCGTCGTCGAGCGGCATCCTCCAGCACGGGTCGGCCGAGTCGCGGCCGGCGGCCGAGAGTTCGGCGGCGAGCGCATCGCTCTTCGTGAACAGGCCCGAATGGTGGTGCCCGAGGGCGATCACGCATGCGCCGGTGAGCGTCGCGATGTCGACGACCGCGGCCGGCTTGAAGCGCTCGACGTAGGTCAGCGCATCGCACAGGATCAGCCGCCCCTCGGCGTCGGTGTTCAGGATCTCGATCGTCTGGCCCGACATGCTGGTCACGACATCACCTGGCCGCGTCGCGGTGCCCGAGGGCATGTTCTCGCAGGCTGCTATCACGCCGATCAGGTTGACTTTCGGCTTCAGCTCGGCGATCGCGCGCATCGTGCCCAGCACCGACGCCGCGCCGCACATGTCGAACTTCATCTCGTCCATCTCGGCGGCCGGCTTGATCGAGATGCCGCCGGTGTCGAAGGTGATGCCCTTGCCGACGAGGACGATCGGCGCCTGCTTCGGGCCAGCGCCGTCGTAGCGCATCACGACGAGCTTCGGCGCCAGCGCCGAGCCCTGCGCGACCGCCAGCAGCGAGCCCATCTTGAGGGCCTCCATCTGCTTGCGTTCGAGCACCTCGACCTTGAGGCCGTGCTCGCGGCCGAGCTTCTTCGCGGCGTCGGCGAGGTAGGCCGGCGTGCAGACGTTGCCCGGCAGGTTGCCGAGGTCCTTCGCGAGGTCCATGCCGCCGGCGAGCGCGGTCGCGGCCTTGAGCTCGGCCCCGATCGCGGCAGCCTGCGCGCGGTCGCAGCCGAACGCGATCGCGTGCGGGCCCCGCGGCGACGCGTCGCGCTTGCTCTTCATGCGCTCGAAGCGGTAGGCCGCTTCGCGGGCCGCGAGCGCCAGCGCGCGCGCCTTCCAGCGCAGGTCGCGCCCGGCGACCTCGACCTCGCCGAGCCACGACACCGCGTCCTTCGCGCCGGTCGCGGCGAGCGCGCGCACCACCGCCCGGGCGGCGTCCGAGAAGGCCTTCTCGGGCACGATCGCCTCGTCGCCGACCGATACCAGCAGCGCGCGCTCGACCGCGCCGCCGAGGCCGACCAGCAGCGTCGAGCCGGCCTTCGCGGGCAGGTCGCCGCGCGCGAGCGCCGCGTCGATCGCGCCGCCCGCCTGCGCGTCGATCGCGCGGGCCGCTGCGCCGGGCTTGCCGGCGTGCACCGCGACGATCGCGCAGCCGGTGCGGGTCTTCTCGGGCGCGGAGGTCTTCGTGCTAAATTGCATTGCGGCTCGTCCTGGGCTCGTGGGTCCGGCGTCGGCGACCCCGGGCGGGGCCGATTATAAGCGAGCCGCCCATCGCCGACCGCGCGCCGGCCCGGCCCGCAGCCATCCCCGTCGTCGCCCGCGCCGCCATCCGACTCCCAGCCCACCGATGCTGTTCACGAGGGCCCTCCGCCGCGACCTGATCAACCTCGCGGGCGCCGTCTTCGCGACGCTGTTCACGATCATGGTCACCACGACGCTGATCCGGCTGCTCGGCGGGGCGGCGTCGAACCGCGTGGCCACCGCCGACGTGCTGCCGCTGATCGCGTTCGCATCGATCAACTACGTGCCGATCCTGCTCGTGCTCACCGTCTACGTGACGGTGCTGATGTCGCTGTCGCGTGCCTACCGCGACTCCGAGATGGTGATCTGGTTCGCGAGCGGGCAGGGGCTCGGCGCGTGGATCCGGCCGGTGCTCGGGTTCGCCGCGCCCTTCGTGCTCGTCATCGCCGTGGTCGCGTTCGTCGTCGGACCGTGGGCCAACCGGCAGGCCGCCGAGTACCGGCAGCGCTTCGAGCAGCGCGAGGACGTGTCGCAGGTGTCGGCCGGGCAGTTCCGCGAGTCGGCCGGCGCGAACCGCGTGTTCTTCGTCGAGTCGATCAGCGAGGACCAGTCCGAGGTCCGCAACGTGTTCGTCACCCAGTTCAAGGACGGCAAGCTGACGGTGGTCGCGTCCTCCGGCGGGCGCATCGTCGCCGAGGGCGACGGCGAGCGTTTCCTCGTGCTCGAGGACGGGCGGCGCTGGGACGGGCCGTGGGGCGGCAGCGAGTTCCGGCTGATGGAGTTCGAGCGCTATGGCGTGCGGCTCGAATCGAAGGGCTCGGCGCTCGCGGACCAGTCGGCGCGCCTCAAGACCACGTGGGATCTCGTGTCCGATCCGACGCCCGCGCACCTCGGCGAGTTCGTCTGGCGCTTCGGGCTGCCGGTGTCCGGGGTCACGGTCGCGCTGCTGGCGATCCCGCTCGCCTTCGTGAATCCGCGGGTCGGCCAGTCGCTCAACCTCGTGGTCGCCGTGCTGATCTACGTGATCTACAACAACCTGAACGGCCTGTCGCAGGCCTGGGTCGCGCAGGGCAAGCTGCCGTTCGCCGCGGGCCTGCTCACGACCCACGCGGTGGTGCTCGCGATCGCGGCGTGGCTCTTCTGGCGGCGCACCTCGCTGGTCCGGCTGTGGCCCCCCTGGCCGCGCCGCGCCGCGCCGCCGGCGGGCGCGGGGACCGCGCCGTGACCGTCGTCGGACGCTACCTCGCCCGCGAGATCGCGCTCGGCGTGGTGTTCGTGCTGTTCGGCTTCCTCGCGCTGTTCGCGTTCTTCGACCTCGTCAACGAGCTCGACGACCTCGGCCGCGGTGCCTACCGGATCCAGCACGCGATCGCCTACGTCGCGCTGACGCTGCCGAGCCACGTCTACGAGCTGATGCCGATCGCCGCGTTGATCGGCGCGATCTACGCGCTCGCGCAGTTCGCGTCGCACTCGGAGTTCACCGCGATGCGTGCGGCCGGCATGGGCCGCACGCTCGCGCTGCGCGGCGTGCTCGCGGTCGCGGCGGTGTTCGCGCTGCTGACCGCGCTGATCGGCGAGGTGGTCGCGCCGCCGGCGGAGCGGCTCGCGCAGAGCGTGAGGCTGTCGGCGATCGGCACCGCGATCGGCGGCCAGTTCCGCTCGGGCATGTGGATCAAGGACACGCTGCGCGACGCGCAGGGCCAGCCCGAGGTGGTGCGCTTCGTCAACGTCGGCGCGCTGCAGCCGGACGCGTCGCTCGAGAACCTGCAGATCTTCGAGTTCGATCCCGACTTCACGCTGCGCGCGATCATCCGCGCCAAGCGCGCGGTGCACGACGGCGCCTCGGCGTGGCGGCTGTCCGACATCGAGGAGACGCGCTTCGAGTCGGGCCAGACGCTCGACCGGCTTCCGACGCTGCGCACCCGGATCGTCAAGGAGGCCTCGCGCGACTGGCCCTCGGACCTCGGCCCGGACATCTTCCGCGTCGCGATGCTCCAGCCCGACCGGATGTCGCTGATCGGCCTGGTGCGCTATACGCAGCACCTGAAGGAGAACCGGCAGAACGCCGAGCGCTACGAGATCGCGCTGTGGAGGAAGATCGTCTATCCGCTCGCGGTGATCGTGATGATGACGCTCGCGCTGCCCTTCGGCTACCTGCAGGTCCGCGCGGGCAGCATCGGGTACAAGGTGTTCGCGGGCATCATGCTCGGCGTGGCCTTCCACTTCATGAACGGACTGTTCTCGCACCTAGGCCTGCTCAACACCTGGCCGGCATGGCTGTCGGTCAGCATCCCGAGCCTGTTCGCGCTCGCGGTCGCGATGGCGATGCTCGGCCGTGTCGGGCGGATGCGATGAGCGCGCACGAGGTCCGTACCGGGCTGGTGCTGTTCGGCCACGGTGCGCGCGACCCGCGCTGGGCCGACACGATGGCGGCGATCGCCGCGCGCGTGGCCGAGCTGTCGCCCGGCGTGCCGGTCCGGCCGGCGTTCCTCGAGTTCATGTCGCCCGACCTCGCCGGCGCGATCGACGCGCTGGTTGCCGAGGGCGCGCGCGCGATCGTCGTCGCGCCGGTGTTCCTCGCGTCGGGTGGCCACGTGCTGCGCGACCTGCCGGCGCGGCTCGACAAGATCGCGCAGCGCCACCCCGGCCTCGCGGTGCGCGTGGAGTCCGCGCTCGGCGGCCTGCCGTCGGTCGTCGACGCGATGGCGCGCCACTGCGTCGGCGCCCTGGTCGCGACCCCTGCGCCGATCGATGCACCGATCCGAGGCCCGGGGCACGAAAAAGGGGTGGACGGGCCGTGACAGCTTCGTTACCATCCTGCGCAATCTCGGGGCCGTCGCGACCGGCTCCCTGAACCGAGTATCGAGGAGGAGGAGAGGCAGCGACGCTGCCATTTCAAGGCGCACGGTGACGTGCGCCTTTTTCTTTGACCCCGACCACCGGTCGACGATCCTCCCGACCCGATGCGACCGTTCCCGACCCTCCGTGCCGACGATGCCGACGCGTGGCGCCGGACCTTCGTCGCCGCGCTCGCGGTCGCCACGCTGTTCCGCGCATGGCTGTCCTGGGCACTGCCGTTCACCGGCGACGAGGCCTACTTCTACTTCTGGGGCAAGAACCCTGACTGGGGCTTCTACGACCATCCGCCGATGGTCGGCTGGTGGCTCGCCGCGCTCGCGTCGATCTCCGAGCACCCGGCCGTGCTGCGGCTGCCCGCGCTGCTCGTGCCGATCGGCATCGCGCTCGCGACGCGCGTGCTGCTCGCGCCGTGGGGCGCGGTGGTCTCGTACGGAGCGGCCACGCTGGTCGTGCTCGCGCCGCTCAACGCCGTCAACGTCGCGATCACCACCGACATCCCGCTGGTGGCCTTCGCGTTCCTCGCGATGGTCGCCTACCTGCGCGCGCTGCGCACCGGCCGCTCGAGCGACTACCTGCTCGCCGGGTTGATGCTGTCCGGCGCGCTGCTGTCGAAGTACTTCGCCGGCATGCTCGCGCTCGCGATCGGCGGGCACCGGCTGGTCTCGCGCGCACCGGGCCGCTGGCGCGGGTTCGCGCTGCTCGTGATCGGCAGCCTGCCCGCGGCCGCGGTGCAGATCGCATGGAACGCGGCGAACTGCTGGCCGAACGTGATGTTCAACCTGATCAACCGCCACGACGGCGGCGCGGGCCCCTCATGGCGCACGCCGCTGCTGTACGCGGCGACGCTCGCGTACACGGTCGGCGTGCCGGTGCTGTGGGGGTTGCTGCGCGGACGACGCGGCGCCGACGCGCTCGGCGGCGCGGCGGGCCGCGAACGCGACGGTGCGCTCGCCTGGATGACCGCACTGCCCTACGGCCTCTTCGCGGCGCTCTCGGTGGTCAAGACGATCGGCCTGCACTGGCTCGCCGCGTTCGTCGCGCCCGCGACCTGGCTGTATGCGCTGCGCGCCGGTGCCTTGGGGCCGGACGCGGCGGCGCGCCGGCTGGGCGTCGCGCTGCGGGTCGCGCTCGCGGTCGCGGCGCTCCACTGGATCGCGATCCTCGTGCTCGCCGCGTTGCCGACCGAGCGCTTCGCGAAGTGGCGCTCCTACCCCGGACTCGTGATGACCGTGCACGCGGACGAGTTGCTCGCGAAGCTCGAGCCCTGGCGCGCGAACCACACGTGGGCGACCGACGGCTACTCGCCGTCTGTGACGCTGTCCTTCGCCGACCGCGCCCGGCGCGACAACCGCACCGACCGCATCATCGTGTTCGGCCCGGCGTCGAGCCACGCGCGGCACGACGACATCCTCACCGACTTCCGGGCGCTCGACGGCCGCGACGTGCTGCTGATCCTGAAGAACGGCCCGCCCGAGCCGGGCCGCTGGGAGCCGTACTTCGAGCGCGTCGAGCGGCACGTGGTCGAGGTCCGGGGCGCGCGCTTCCACCTCGTGCGCGGCATCGGCCTGCGCTACGAGCGCTACCGCGACGACGTGCTCGAGGCGGTCCGGCAGCGCTGGTACGCGGTGCCCGCGTGGCTGCCCGCGGGGCCGTGCTATTTTTGCGACCGGTACTTCCCGGACCGGGCCTGCCACCGTTGAACGCCGACGCTCCCGCCGCGCACGAGGGCCGCGCGCTCGCCGCGCTGCGGCTGCTGCGGCCCCACCAGTGGACGAAGAACGCGTTCGTGCTCGTCGGCGTGCTGTTCGGGCACGGCTGGGACGACCCGCTGCGGGTGCACGCCGCGCTCGTCGCATTCGCGGCGTTCTGCGCGACCGCGAGCACGATCTACGTCGTCAACGACTGGTTCGACCGCGAGCGCGATCGCCTGCATCCGACCAAGCGGCTGCGCCCGATCGCCAGCGGCCTCGTCGGCGGTCCGCTCGCCCTCGGGCTCGCGCTCGCGCTCGCCGCGCTCGCCTGGGCGCTGACGCGCGCCTCGGCACTCGCCGCGCTGCCCGAGACCGGCGGCGGCGAGCGGCTGCTCGCGGTGCTGGTGCTGTACGTCGCGATCAACCTCGCCTACTCGCTCGGCCTGAAGCGGGTGCCGATCCTCGACTGCTCGCTGATCTCGTTCGGCTTCATGCTGCGGATCCTCGCCGGCACCTGGGCGATCGGCATCGCGCCATCTCGCTGGCTGATCGTGTGCGGGCTCGCGGTCACGCTGTTCCTCGCGTTCGCCAAGCGTCGTGCCGAGCTCGCCGCGCTCGGCGAGGACGCGGGCGGCCACCGCGTGGTGCTCGATCGCTACTCGCTGCCGCTGCTCGACCAGTTTCTCGCGATCACCGGCACCGCGGTGCTGGTCACCTACAGCGTCTACACGGTCAGCGGCGAGACGGTGCTGACCCACGGCACCGACGACCTGATCTGGACCGTGCCGGTGGTGGCCTACGGCCTGTTCCGCTACCTGTACCTGGTCTTCCAGCGCGGCGGCGGGGGCGATCCCACGCGCGACCTCGTCTCCGACCCGCACCTGATCGCCGCGGGCGTGGCGTGGCTCGGGATCGTGCTGTGGGCGCTGGGGTCGACGGCGTGACGCTGCAGCAGCTGCGCATCGTGCTGGAGACGGTGCGCCGCGATTTCAGCCTGACGCAGGCGGCGCGAGCGCTCGGCACCTCGCAGCCCGCGCTGTCGCGTGCGATCCTCGAGCTCGAGGCCGAGCTCGGCGTCGACCTGTTCCTGCGGCACGGCAAGCGGATTCTCGGGCTGACCGAGCCCGGCCGTGCCGTCGCCGACCGCGCCGAGCGCGTGATCGCCGAGATCCGGGGCATCGAGCACGCGAGCGCCGACTGGCGCGCGCGCGACGCGGGCGAGCTGCGGATCGCGACCACGCACACCCAGGCGAGGTACGTGCTGCCGCCGATCGTCGAGGCTTTCCGGCGCCGTTTCCCCGCGGTCAGGCTGTCGCTGCTGCAGGGCTCGCCGCGCCAGATCGTGCAGCTGGTCGTCGACCGGGAGGTCGACTTCGCGATCGCGACCGAGGTCGACGGCGAACGGCCCGAGCTACGGACGATCGACGGCTTCGAGTGGCAGCACGCGATCGTCGCGCCCGCCGGCCACCCGGTGCTCGATGCACCGCCGAACCTCGCGTCGCTGGCGCGCTTCCCGCTGGTCACCTACGTCGAGGAGTTCGCCGGCCGGCGTCGCATCGATCGCGCGTTCGCGCAGGCCGGCCTGCAGCCGGACGTCGTGCTCGCCGCGATCGATTCCGACGTGATCAAGACCTACGTGTCGATCGGGCTCGGCGTAGGCATCGTCGCCGAGATGGCCTGGGACGCGACACGCGACGCGCCGCTGCGCGCGGTGCCCGCCGGCTCGCTCTTCGGGATGAATCGGGTGCGCCTGGCGCTCCGCAGGGATGCGTCCCTGCGGGGCTTCGCGACGGCCTTCATCGAGCTGTTCTTGCCCGGCACGCGGCTGTGATACCGTCGCCCGGCGCCGCGAGGGGCAGGCGTCGTGCACGGCCCCCTTGCGCGAAATGGTTGAAGCCTAAACAATTGCATTTTCATCGGTCTGGCCGGGGCGCTCTGCTTCGCGGCCCTCGACAGGAGACGGAGTCATGCGCACGTTCACGATCCCCGCGGCGATCCTCGGCGCCGGCCTGCTGGCGGCCGGCACGGCGTCGGCCCAGGTGGTGCTGACCGCCTCGAGCTGGCTGCCCCCGACGCACACGCTGTCGACCTCGCAGGCGAAGTGGTGCGAGGCGGTCGGTGCGGCGACCGCCAACCGGGTCCGCTGCAACATCCTGCCGAAGGCGGTGGTCGCACCTACGGCCACCTTCGACGCGGTCCGCGACGGTCTCGCCGACCTGTCGTTCAGCGTCCACGGCTACACGCCCGGCCGCTACGTGATGACGCAGATGGCCGAGCTGCCGTTCCTCGGCGACTCGTCCGAGGCGACGTCGATCGCCTACCAGCGGATGTTCGACAAGTACCTGTCGAAGTCCAACGAGATGAAGGGGCTGAAGGTGCTGGCGGTGTTCACGCACGGCCCGGGCATCGTCTTCAACACCAAGAAGCCGATCAACAGCCTCGCCGACCTGCAGGGCCTGAAGTTCCGCGTCGGCGGCGGCATGGTCAACGAGATCGGCAAGGCGCTCGGCGCGAACGTCACGCTCAAGCCCGCTCCCGAGTCGTACGAGCTGCTGTCCTCCGGCGTGATGGATGGCACCTGGTTCCCGGCGGAGTCGGTCGAGTCGTTCAAGATCGACAAGGTCATCAAGCACAAGACGACCTTCCCGGGCGGCCTGTACAACACCAGCTTCGCGTTCGTCATGAACGAGGGCACCTGGAACAAGATCTCGAAGGCCGACCAGGCGGCGATCGAGAAGGTGTCGGGCGAGGCGGCCGCGCGGCTGTTCGGCCGCGGCTGGGACAGCGTGGACCGGCGCGCCAACGCGTTCATGCAGACCGCCGGTGTCACCCACACCGTCGCGAGCAAGGCCTTCGTCGACGAGATCCGTGCGAGGACCGCGCCGCTCGAGCAGAAGTGGATCGCCGACGCGAAGGCGAAGGGCCTGCCGAACGCGGAGCAGGTGCTGAAGGAGTTCCGCGCCGAGATCGCGAAGAACTGAGCCCGGCCCCGGCGCGCGCCCCGAGGGTGTGCGCCGGTGAACGGCCGACGAGCCACCTCCTCCCGTCCGCGTGATCCGCACCCTCGAACGCCTGCTCGGCTGGATCGCCGGCGCCAGCCTGTTCGGCATGATGGCGCTGACCTTCGTCGACGTCCTCGGACGCAAGCTGCTGGACCACTCGATCCCGGGCAGCCTCGAGGTCACCGAGCTGCTGATGTTCGGGGTGATCTTCGCGGGGCTGCCGCTGACCTCGCTGCGCGGCGAGCACGTGCTCTTCGACCTGCTCGACCACCTGCTGCCGCAGGCGCTGCGCGCGCTCCAGGGCGCGCTGTCGAACCTGATCTGCACCGCGCTGCTGACGGGCGGCGCGTGGCTGGTGTTCGTGCGTGCGGTCCGCACCGCCGACCAGGGCGACACCACCGCGCAGCTGCAGCTGCCGATGGCGCCGTGGTACTACGCCGCCGCGGGGCTGCTGCTGCTGACCGCGCTGATGCACCTGTACCTGGCCTTCCGGCCGCCTGCCGACGAGGCCGACGACCCGATGGCCGGCGCCGTCTGAGCGGGGCGCGCGATGGTCGAGACCCTGCTGGGCTTCGCCGCGATGTTCGCGCTGATGACGCTGCGCGTGCCGATCGCGTTCTCGATGGCGGTCGTCGGCTTCGCGGGCCTGTGGTGGATGCGCTCGTGGAACGCCGCGGTCGCCTCGACCACCACCGAGATCCTCGACATCGCGAAGTACACGCTGTCGGTGGTGCCGCTGTTCGTGCTGATGGGCAACTTCGTGACGCGCGCCGGCATGTCGCGCGAGCTGTACACGGCGGCCTACTCGTTCATCGGCGACAAGCGCGGCGGGCTCGCGATGTCGACGGTCGCCGCGTGCGCCGGATTCGGCGCGATCTGCGGCTCGTCGATCGCGACGACCGCGACCATGGCCCGCGTCGCGATGCCCGAGATGCGCCGCTTCAACTACCGCGACTCGTTCGCGGCCGGTTCGATCGCGGCCGGTGGCACGCTGGGGATCCTGATCCCGCCGTCGGTCATCATGGTGCTCTACGCGATCATGACCGAGCAGAGCATCGGCGCGATGTTCGCCGCCGGGGTGCTGCCGGGCCTGATGGCGACGGCCTTCTACATGGTCACTGCGTGGATCGTCACCACCCGCGATCCTTCGCTCGGCCCACCCGGCGAGCGCACGCCCTGGCCGCGGCGGCTGGAGGCGATCCGGCGGATCTGGGGCGTCGCCGTGCTGTTCGCGATCGTGATGGGCGGCATGTACGGCGGCTGGTTCACGCCGACCGAGGCGGCCGGCATCGGCGCGTTCGGCGGCTTCCTGTTCGCACTGGCGCGCGGTGCGCTCACCGGGCCGGTGCTGGTCGACATCCTGGTGTCGTCGGCGCGGACCACGGCGATGCTGTTCACGATCCTGATCGGCGCGTCGGTGTTCGCGAGCTTCGCGAACTTCACGTCGATGCCCAACGACCTGAAGACCTTCGTCGAGCAGTTCCAGATCCACCCGATCGCCGTCATCGTCGCGATCTGCTTCGTCTACGTGCTGCTGGGCACCGCGATGGAGGAGTTGTCGATGATCCTGCTGACGGTGCCGATCTTCTTCCCGCTGGTCGTGCACCTGGGCTTCGACCCGATCTGGTTCGGCGTGCTGATCGTCTGCGTCGTCGAGATCGGCATGATCAGCCCGCCGGTCGGCATGAACGTGTTCGTGCTGAGGAGCGTGCTGCCCGACGTGCCCACGAGCCAGATCTGGAGGGGCGTGATGCCGTTCCTCTTCGCCGACATCCTGCGGCTCGCGGTGCTGATCGCGTTCCCGCTCATCGCGCTCTGGCTGCCGAAGACGCTCGGGCTGTGAGGCTCGGGGCGAGCTCCGGCAAGGGCTGCGGGGAATCCGCGGTCGTGGCGTCGCCAACTTGCCGACGCTGCGCTGGCGCCGTATAGTAGAGGGCTTCGTCGGGCCGATAGCTCAGCTGGGAGAGCGCCGCGTTCGCAATGCGGAGGTCGGGAGTTCGATCCTCCTTCGGTCCACCATCCACAAGGGCTCGGATGATCTCCGGGCCCTTTTTTTCGCCTGCGATCCCCGCGCCACACGGGCGTCCGGCCTCCGTGCCGCGGGGTCGGGCCCGCCAGGACGCTCGCCATCAGCCGCTTCCCGGGCCAGAGCCGTCCCCGCTCCCTGTTCAATGCCCACCTCCCTCGCGTCCGATGGCTGACCTCGGCGGGACAATCTCGCCAAATTTTGCCATGCCGTCTAGCCTGCCGGCATGAGCACGATGAACATCTCCTTGCCCGACAGCCTCAAGGCCTTCGTCGACGAGCAGGTCAGCCAACGCGGCTACGGCACCAGCAGCGAATACGTGCGCGAACTGATCCGCCGCGATCAGGACCGGCTGCAGCTGCGCAACCTGCTGCTGGCGGGCGCATCGTCGGCTCCCACGGAACCGGTGACCGAGACCAATTAGTCGGCCCTGAACAACCCGTGTTGTGAGTTCATCCGTGGCGAGGACAGACCTGAGTCCGGAGCGCGCGACGATCTCTGCCGCGACCTCAGGCTGCGATTCGATGGCGGATGTCGATCCCGTTGAGCGAACCACGAGCGA